>JBQCGM010000043.1:0-7507 GCA_051955585.1 Novosphingobium sp. | reverse complement strand
GGGGGGGGTGGCGAACCCCCGGCCAAACCCCGGGGGCCTTACTTGCTCCGGTTGATGTTCTTTTGGGCCCCCCCCCCCCCCCGCAACAAAAACCGCGCCGGGTGGCCCACCCCCCGCGCCGCTTGTCGAAGCTCAGCGCTTCAGCTTGATGTCGAGGCCCTTGTAGAGCCCGGCGCCGTAGATGCCGTGTGCACGCACGCCCTCGACCCGGTCCCCGGCCACGACCCAGAGCGGCTGCGAGGCCAACGGCACCCAGACATTGGCGTCGGTGAGCTGCATCTGGACCGCACCGATCGCCTCCTTGCGCTTCTGCGCGTCGACGGCGGTCGCGGCGGTCTTCAGCAGTTCGTCGGTCTTCGGGTCCTTCCAGTTCATCCGGTTCGGCGTCGGCACCTGGCGGCTGGCGAAATAGAGGTTCAGCGCCTCGGTCGCCGTCACATAGGGATAGGACATGTAGAAGGCATCGAACTCCTGCGTCGCCAGCTTGCCCCAGGCGACGGTGGCGTCCCAGAGCTGGATCTTCATGTCGATGCCGATCTTGCGGAGGTCGGCCTGCATCGCCTCGGAGATGCGCGGGTTGATGTCGTTGCGAATGCCATAGACTGTGAAGGTCGCCTTCTGGCCGTCCTTCTCGCGGATCCCGTCGGCACCGGGCTTCCAGCCCGCCTCGTCGAGCAGCTTCGCAGCCGCCGCCGGGTCGTGCTTCGGCATCTTCGCGGCGGTGTCCTTGTCGTAATCCAGCACAGCCGGATTGAGCAGGGACGGCAGCGCCGTGCCCTTGCCGAAGAAGATCGCCTTGGCGATCGCCTGCTTGTCGACGGCCATGTTGACCGCCTCGCGGATCGCCTTGTCCTTAGAAACCGGCTTGTCGACCTTGAAGCCCATGAAGACGTCGTAGATGTAGTTTTCCTGCCGCTGCACGGTCATGCCCGGCATGCGCTGCATCGTGTCGAGCGCGATATAGGGCATGTAATAGGTGACGTCGGCCTGCTTGGCCTGGATCGCCGCCATCAGCGTGTTCGACTCGGGAATGACCTTCCAGACGATCTCGTCGATCTGCGGCTTGGGGTTCTTGTAGATCGGCGGACCCCAGTCGTAATAGGGGTTCTTCTTCAGCACGAGCTCCTGACGCGGCGTCCACTTCACCCAGCAATAGGGGCCGGTGCCGTTGAAGCCCTGCACGCCGAAGTTCTGGCCGAGCTTCTCGACGGTGTCCTTGTCGACGACCGAGGCGAAGGAGAGCGCGAGCTGGAAGAGAAGGTCGCTGTAGGGCTCCTTCAGCTCGTAGATCACGGTGTCGCCCTCGGCCCGGATGTCCTTGACCGGGCCGGCGCGGAACGCGACCGGGGATTTGAGAGCGGGGTCGATCCAGCGCTTCAGCGAGTAGACGACGTCATCCGGCGTCATCGGCCGCCCGTCGCAGAACTTGACGCCCTTGCGGAGCTTGAAGCTGTAGGTCTTGCCGTCCGGCGAGACGGTCCAGGATTCGGCCAGGCCGGGCTTGATCGTCTTCATGTCGAAATCGACGGTCACCAGCGTGTCCGCGAGCATGTAGACGACTTCGGCCGCCGCGGTGGCCGTCGAGCGGACCGGGTCATAGCGATCGGCATCGATGATGCGCAGGATGGTCAGCGGCGCCTTCTGCTGGGCGGCGGCCGGCGTGGCGAACGCCGCGCCGGCGAGAAGCAAGGCAGTCAATCTGGTCATCGAGCAGTTCCCCTTGATGGTTCTGGTTGAGGACTTCACTTGCGCAGCTTCGGATCGAGCGCGTCGCGCAAGGCATCGCCAAGCACATTGAAGGCCAACACGATGACGAAGATCACGATGCTGGGCAGGACCGAAACATGCGGCGCAAAGAACAGGAAGTTGCGGCCGTCCGCCGCCATCGCACCGAGTTCGGCGGTCGGCGGCTGAGCACCGAGACCGAGAAACGACAAGGCGGCACCCAGCAGGATCACCTGGCCGAAGCGGAGGGTGACGAAGACGAAGATCGCCGACAGGCAGTTCGGCAGCACGTATCGCAGGATGATGTGCAAGTCGCCGAGCCCGAGCGAGCGGGCGGCCTCGATATAGCCCTGCTGCAGCACGACCAGGGCCGAGCCGCGTACGACGCGCGCCATCAGCGGAATGGTCGCGATGGCAAGGGCGATGATCACGGCCGGGAGGCCCGGCCCGAAGATCGCGGCAATGGCCAGGCCGAACAGGATCGCCGGAAAGGACAGCAGCACGTCCATCAGCCGCATCAGAAGCCCGGAAAGCCGTGGGTAATAGGCCGCGGCAAACCCGATCACGCCGCCGATAAGCCCGCCGATGACGACAGAGGCCAGCCCCATCAGCAGCGTGGTGCGCAAGCCGAACAGCAGCCGCGTGATCATGTCGCGGCCCTGCCCGTCGGTTCCCAGCAGGCCGAACTCGCCGGGCGGCTTGAGCGTATTGGCGAGATCGTTGCCGTAGGGATCGGTCGGCGACAGCCAGGGCGCGAAGGCGGCCCCGAGCACGGCCAGGACGACGAGCGCCAGCGCGATACAGGCCCCGACGTCGGAGAGCAACATGCGCAGCACCGAGACGCGACGGGCCACCGCGACGGGCGGCAGGTTCTGCTGCAGCGGATCCGAAACCGAGCTCATCACGCGCCCCTCACTCTGGGGTCGAGCACGGCATAGAGCACGTCCACCGCGAGATTGATCAGGATGAAGCCGAGGGACAGCACGATGATGGTGCCCTGCGCCATCGGCAGGTCGCTCGACAGGATGGCGCCGACGGCCAGGCGCCCGATGCCCGGCCAGGAGAACACCGTCTCCGTGACGACCGCGCCGCCGAGCAGGAAGCCGATCTGCAGGCCGATCAGCGTCACGACCGGCACCAGCGCGTTGCGCAGCGTATGCCGCAACAGCACCGTGACCTCGCCCAGCCCCTTGGCACGGGCGGTCCTGACATGGTCGGCGCCGAGCTCGTCGAGCACCGAGGTGCGTGTCATCCGCGCGACCGGGCCGACGAAGACGCCGCCGAGCGTGATGGCCGGCATGATGATTCCCTGGATGCCTTCCCAGGTCCAGAGCGGTCCGGTCCGGCCGGTGAAGGGCAGGATCGGATATTTGAAGCCGAACAGCCAGATCAGGCCCAGGCCCAGGAAGAAGACCGGCAGCGACACGCCTGCGACCGAGACCGCCATGATCGCGCGGTCGAGGAGCGAGCCGCGATAATAGGCCCCGATCGTGCCGAGCAGCATGCCGAGCGGGATCGCCCAGATCAGCGAGGCGACCATCAGCTCCAGCGTCGGGCCGATCGTGTTGCCGAGCTCCTGCGAGACCGGCACGTTGTTGATGATCGAAACCCCGAGGTCGCCCTGGGCCAGGCGGCCGATATAGATGAGAAACTGCTTCCAGAGCGGCTCGTTCAGCCCCAGCTCCTGCCGGATCGCCTCGACCACGTCCTGCGTCGCGGTCGGCCCGGCACGCACCTGCGCCGGATCGGTCGGAACCACCTGCATGAGCAGGAATCCGACCAGCAGCACGCCGAACAGCACCGGCAGGACCAGCAGCAGCCTTTGCAGCGTATGTCGCAACATGCAGAGCGCCCCGAGCCTATTGCGCGGCCGCGGCGAGCTGGCCGTGCCGGTCGAAGACGATCTCGCCGCCGAGCAGGGTCAGGTCGCAACACACCGCGTTCTCGACCGTCTCGACGGGGACCGAGAAGATGTCCTGCGAGAGCACGGCGATATCGGCGAGTTGCCCGGGCACGAGCCGGCCCAGTTTGTCCTCGGCGAACTGCGTGTAGGCGCCGAGCAGCGTATAGGCATGCACCGCCTCCGCCATGCTCAACCGCTCGCCCCCGCCGATGACGGTGTGACGCTTCGTCTCGCGGGTGACCATGGTGAAGAGGTTCTTGAACGGGTCGGTCGCGCAGACCGGCGCATCGGAGCTCGCGGCGGCATGCAGCCCGGCGTCCAGCCATTTGCGCATGGGATAGGAGGCGTCGGCGCGTTGCTGGCCGAGATTGGTCACGTAGAGATCGCCGAATTCGTAGATGAAGGCCGGCTGCGGAACGGGATCGATGCCGGCGGCCGCCATGCGGGCGAGCTGGGCTTCGGTCAGGAAGCCGCAATGCTCGATGCGGTGGCGCCGACCCTTGATCGGATGCTCCGCGCTGTCGGCCTTCTCGATACCCGCCAGCACCTGCTCGATCGCCGCATCGCCGATGGCGTGGATCGCGAGCTGGTAGCCGAGCTCGTGGAAATGCGCGAGATAACCGTGCATCTGCGCGTCGGAATAGATGAAGATGCCGCGATTGTCGGGGTCGCCGACGAGATAGGGCTCGCTCATCGCGGCCGTCAGACCGCCGGCGCTGCCGTCCCCGAAGACCTTCATCGCACCGTAGCGCAGCAGGCCGGTCTCGCGCCCGAAGCGATAGCCGGCCGCATGCGCCTCGTCGCCAATGCCGTCCGCGTTGCCGTAAATGCAGACCCAGGTGCGGACCGGAAGCGTGCCGGCCCGCGCGACTTCCTCATAGGCATCGATCTCGGCCATGCCCGCCGTCATGCCGACCGCTGCATCCATCACGCTGGTGAAGCCCTGCGACAGCATGTAGTGCCCGGCCTTGACGATCGCGGCCTTCAACTCGGCGAGGCTCGGGGCCGGCATCGCCTCGACGACCAGCCTCATGGCGCTTTCCGCCAGCAGGCCGGTCAACCTGTTGTCGCGCCGTTCGATCAGGCCGCCGGCCGGGCTCGGGGTATTGTGGCCGATGCCCGCTGCCTGCAAGGCCCGGCCGTTGACGACGCCGACATGGCCGCAGGTGCGCTTGATGTAGACGGGATTGTCGGGCGCGGCCCGATCCAGCTCCTCCGCCGTCGGATGGCGGCGCTCGGCGAGTTCGTTGTGGTCGTAGCCGCGCCCGATCACCCATTCGCCGGGCTTGCGCGCCTTGGCGGCCATCGCGACGCGGCGCAGGATCTCGTCGATGCTGGCGACGCCCTCCTCCGGACGCAGGTTGACCTCGCCCATCGCCAGACCCAGCGGCAGCAGATGCATATGCGCGTCGTTGAGGCCGGGTATCGCGACGCGGCCGGCGAGATCGACCACCTTCGTGCCGGCCCCCTGCAGTGCGGCGATTTCATCAACCGACCCGACCGCCAGAACCTTTCCGCCCGCGATCGCCAGCGCCTCGGCGAAGCCCTCCGCCAAGCCGCAAAAGATGCGGCCATTCAGCAATACGGTATCGGCCTGTGTCATAACGCGCGATGCACCCCTGTATACAACGTCAACTCTTGCGGAAAGCAGAACAGATCCACATGGCGCGGCAGGCGAGGAGCGGAGCATGGTGGAAAAACTCCCGCCGCGCACCGCTATCCGAGAAAACTGGGCATTCTGATCTGAACGGCCGACCCCGATCGTGAAAACTATTCCACCTCGCCTGTTCCCCGAAGTATGATTTTCTTGTTGGCTTTGTGGCAGCATTGCTCAGAATATTGAGCAGCGCACGAGGCGCCGGCAGGCATCCACTGCATGGCGACGGGGCCGGAAGACAAGGCTCGCACAAGGAAGGAAAGGCAGAAATGGGCTTCGATGTCGGCGGAAGGTTGCGTGAAATCAGGCTGGCCGCGGGGCTTTCCCATCGCGAGCTCGCGTCACGCTCGGGCGTGACACACAGCCTGATTTCGTTGATCGAGCAGAACCGGAACAGTCCGTCGGTTGCCTCGCTCCGCAAGATTCTCGACGGCGTTCCGATGAGCATGGTCAATTTTTTCGACGAGGCGCGGGCGCCTCGCGACCGAGTGTTCTTCGAGGCGGCAGATCTGATCGACCTGACCTCGCGCCTGCACCAGGTCAATGGCGGAGATAGCCGCGGGAACATGTCCTTCCGGCAGGTCGGGGATGCCCAGGCCCACAATCTTCAGATCCTGCACGAATCCTACGAGCCCGGCGCCGATACCGGCGCGACCATGCTCAAGCATAATTCCCATGAAGGCGGCGTCGTGCTTTCGGGCGAGCTCGAGATCACGGTCGGCGATCAGGTCAAGGTTCTGAAGCCCGGCGAGGCCTATCTCTTCGACAGCCGCGTGCCGCACCGGTTCCGCAACATCGGCGCGGAGCGCTGCATCGTGGTGAGCGCATGCACGCCGCCCTATCTCTGAGCGCCGCCGGCAGCCGACTTGAGCGATCTGTTTATGCGCCGTTAACCCTGCCCGGCTAGGTACGGAGACCGGATTAGCCAGTCGTAGTGTTCGCTTCCTCCCATGTATAAACGCGACCGTCACCAGCGAACCCACAGCTTGGCCACGAGCGAGTATGAAGCTCATCCTGCCGACGAATCCGCCACAGGTGCGGGTCGCGGCGCCAGGGCCGAGACGGCAGCCATCGAGATGGCCCCGGCGCAGGTCTATGTCCGCCCCGGGCGGACGCCGGGCAAGCAGCTCCAGGCGCAGGCGGGGCCGGAAGGCGATAGACAGAGCCCGCCCCTTCTGTTCAGCGGAGGCCATCCTCCGGCGGTGACGCTGGCCGATTCGACGCGCGTCCGCTTCTGGCGCACGCCCAAGCACCTGATGCGGGAAATATGGGGCGCGCCCGGAAGCGAGGAGCCTGCGCAGCGTCCCGGTCAGGCCGAAACTCCAGACGTCGCCGACGTTATTCCCGTGGCGGAGGCCGCGGCGATCGAGGTCGAAATGCTCGACGGTTGGCCGGAGGGCGACACGGTCGCCGAAGTCTTGCCGGTTCCGGAAGCCGATGTCGCGCCGCGATCGGCACCCTTCGCCTTCCTTTCGGATCACGCCTTCTGGGATCTCGTGCCGGAGATCGGCCGCGACGAAGGCAGCGCACAGCCTTCGTCGGCCGTCGCCCCCGTCCCTCACCTCGCCTTCCCGGACGACGATATCGCCGATGCACTGCCCTTCGCGGTTGAGGAAGCGGCCGCACCGCCGTCGCAAGCCATGACCGCTGCGCGCCCCGCCGTGCCGCCAGCCGGTTCGCCCTGGGCGGGCTACACGGTGAACCTGCGCGTCTCGCTGGCGCCGCAGCCAGCCGCGTTGCAGATCGGCCTGCCGCCGACACTGGCCGTGAAACAGGACGCGGCGCCTGCTCTGCCCACCGCTCTGGAGGAGCCGGACGCGGTCGAGGCGCTGCCAGTCGCCAAGCCTGCTTCCATCCGGAAGGCGCCGGCCCGTCGGCCGGAACCGCAGATGGGCTTCCAACTCCCGCCGATCGAGTTCCTGACCGAGCCGCCGGAAGACCGCGCCGAGACCATGCCGGTCGAGGTGCTCCAGCAGAACGCCGGGCTGCTCGAAGGCGTGCTCGAGGATTTCAACGTCAGGGGCGAGATCGTCCAGGCCTGTCCCGGCCCTGTTGTGACTTTGTACGAGCTCGAGCCTGCTCCGGGGACGAAGTCGTCGCGGGTGATCTCGCTGGCCGACGACATCGCGCGCTCGATGAGCGCGGTCTCGGCGCGCGTCGCGGTGGTGCAGGGCAAGAACGCCATCGGCATCGAACTGCCCAACGCCAAGCGCGAGACCGTC
>JBQCGM010000042.1:0-7639 GCA_051955585.1 Novosphingobium sp. | reverse complement strand
TTCGTCCAGCTTGGCGCGGGTCCGGGTCAACAGCTTGATCCGCGCGTCGATGTCGGCGCGCAGCACGCGACTGATGCGTTGCCAGTCCGAGAGGGTAGGCGTCCGGCCATGGGGTAGCGAGGCAAGCGCGCTTTCTATCTCGGCCAGGCCCAGCCCGAGCCGCTGTGCGATCAGGATCACGCTGAGGCGGCGTATGTCGGACCGCAGGAACCGACGCTGGTTGCCCATGGTCCGGAAGGCTGAGATCAGCCCCTTGCTCTCGTAAAAACGGATCGCGGAAACCGCGAGCCCGGTACGCCTGGCCAGTTCGCCGATCGGGATCAGGTCGTTCTTGTCCACGCGGTTCTCCCGCCGAAACGATAACTCAAGCTAACTTGAGATCGTCTTAACGGCAAGGAGAGCGGGCCAACCTCAGCGGAATGCGGTGATATTGCCGCCGTCGTCCATGATGTAGAGCGTCTGGCCCGCGACGACCGGCGCGTGGGTGATCGCCTCGCCCAGCTTGACGAAGAAGGTCGCCGTGCCATCCGCCGCATTCGCCGAGAAGACTTCCCCGCGCGAGTTGGTCAGCCAGAGGCGCCCACCGGCCAGCGTCGGACCGGACCAGTAGAATGCCTCCTTGCGCTTCTCTTCGTTCTTGAAGCGCTGCAGCTGCCTCACCCAGCGCACCTTGCCGGTGGTCCGGGCGATGCAGAGCAGCTTGGATTCGTCGGTCAGGACGAAAATCCAGTCGCCAGCGATCGCCGGGGTCGAGATGCCGGCTAGGTTAAGCTCCCAGATACGCTGGCCCGAGACGAGCTCGTAGGCAGCCATGCGCCCGCCCTGACCAAGCGCGAAGACCCGTCCGCGGTCGATGATCGGATCGGCGTCGATATCGGTCAGCACGCCGACCGAGGTCGCCAACGAGGTCCGCGCCAGCGCATCGGACCACAGACCGCGGCCATTCTCATAGCGATAGGCGACGAGCTCGCCCGAGGAATAGCCGGCGACAATCGTGCCCTGGCCGACCGCAGGAGCCGCGACCCCGAAGACGCCGGCTTGGCCGAGAGAACCGGATTCATTCCACAACGGCGCGCCGTCGGCGGCGTTGAGGGCGTGGATCTCGTTGTTCTGGGTCATGACGTAGACCGCGTTGAGCGCGATCGTCGGCGAGCCGCGCAGCGGGCCGGCCGGCTTGACCTTCCACAGCTGCTTGCCGTCCTTGGCGTCGAGCGCAGCCACTTCGCCGATCCCGGTGGTCACATAGACCCGACCATCGTCGTAGCTGGCGCCACCACCGAAGACCGAGGTCGCGCCATCGCCTTCGATCCGGAAGCTCGCCGTCCAGCGCGGGGCGCCCGTGGCGGCGTCGAAAGCGTGGACCACGCCTTGCGTATCCATGATGAACAGCTGGCCGCCCCCGATGACCGGAGCCGCCGCGAGGCGGCGGCGGCGGTTAGAGCCGGGGACGGAAACGCTCCAGATACGCTGCGGCGCGGCGGCAAGCGCGAGGTTGCCATAGCTCTTGTTCGCGGTATTGCCCGCCTGAGGCCACTCCGGATTGGCTTCGGCCGGGGGCAGAACCACGGCGACGTCGCGCAGGCCGGCATCGGGCTTGGCCCCACTCTCCATGCGCGAGAGGATGGGCACGCGGTTGCCCACGGTCGGGGTAGTCGGCTTACCCTTGCCGCCGAAGACGCCGCAGCCGGACAAGCTGAGCGCCAGGACGACCACCAAGGGCGTCGCGATGCGGCGGGAAACGGTCGAAACCTTCATTCGGCAATCCTCTTGAGACTTGGCCCGTCGGGTCGAGCCATTTCCACTCAGTTCTGCCCCGGTGCGGTTCCGGCCGCGCGGGCGACGTCGTCGATGGCATCGACGCCGAGCACGCCGGCCATCTGCCGCGAACGGGCGCGGAGAGTTTCCGGGGCCTGCTTATCGCGTGAGATCGCGGCGAAAAGGGGGCCGGCGAGATTGTTCTTGCCCTGCTTGAGATAGGCCAGGCCGACCAGCTCGCCGGCGCTGCCGAACCACGGCTTACCCGGTTCCGCCAACGGCTTGAGCCGGGCAACGACAGCTTCGGGCTTCATCGCATCGAAATTGAGGGCGACCGCACGGATGGCGGCGAGATCGCGGTAGGGCTGAGGCGCGCCGCTATCGGCGGCGACGGCCTCGAACAGTTTGAGTGCTTCGGCAGACTTGCCCTGCTCGGCAGCGATGCCGCCGTGCATCAGTCGGGCCGCAGCCTCCACGCCATCACCGCTGCCCTTGGTCAAGGCCGCAAGCTTGCTCGCGCCCGCCCCCAGCTCGCCCGCCTCGACATTGTCCAGGGCGATGGTCAGCTGCTCGCTACCCGCGGCGGCGGAACCGTGGCTGCGCTGCTGCCAGAACAGGTAGCCGGCCAGGCCCAGCAAGGCCGCGAGGACCACGGCCCCGACGGCAACGCCCCAGCGCTTGGCCGCGGCGCGCAGCTCCTCCTCGCGGAGGGCATCGTCCACCTCGCGCAGGAACACGTCTTCCGCCGCGGCCTTCCGCTGCGCGAATTTCTCATTGCCCGTCTGCGGGTTTTCAGGACGAAGCGCCAAGCTGCCTCTACATATGGTAAGTCAAAGGTTGCCGCGCTGTTTAGCGGAAGGCACGCTCATTTCAATGGTGCTACGCGACAGCGCCTGAAGCGAGAGCGAATTGTCCCCGACGTTCACGGGAAACTGCGCCTCCCCAAGGCGGCGGCATAGGTCGCGCGGTAGGCCTCGATCATGCCTCGCTCGTCGAATTCCGCCAGCGCCCGCTCGCGATTGGCCCAGCCGAGCCGGCCGCGGAGCTCGGCATCTCCGGCCAGCCGGCCAAGCGCCTGGGCCAGGGCCGCTTCGTCGCCGGGCGGACCGATCAGCGCGGCATTGGTGGGAGCGAGCATGGTCCTGACGTCACCGACATCGGGTGCTGCGACGGCCAGTCCCGCAGCCATGGCCTCCACCACCGAAATCGGGAACTGCTCGCTCTCCGAGGACAGCGCGAAGAGGTCGAACAGGCCGATCGCCGTCGCCGGATCGGAGATGAAACCGGGCAGATGGACGCGCGAGCCGGCCCCCACCCGTGCCGCCTCGGCCAGGATCGCCGCGCGCTCGGGCCCCTCGCCAAGGATCACCAGCCGCCACGGCTCGGGCAGGCCAGCGAAGGCACGGACCAGTCGCGGTAGGTTCTTGACCGCACGCAGGCCGGCGATCGTGCCGAGCCAGAGCTCGCCGGGCTTCTTGGCCAGCCCGGGCAGGATATCGGCGCGCGCCGGCTGCCCATAGCGCCGAGTGGCGATGCCGTTGGCGATCCGCCGCACCCGCTGGCGGGGCTGCCCCCAGTCGCGCAAGGCGATCCGCTCCAGCCGCTCGGACGGCACGACCAGCGCGCTCGCCCGGCCGAGCGCCAGGCGCCGATACCAATTGCGGCTCGGCTTGAGACCCTGCGCCTCGTCCTGGTTGAAGCCGTCCTCATGGTGGACCAGTGGGGGAAGACCCAGCGAACCGGCGAATATCCGGTGCGCCATGACCCCGTCCAGCGCACCCCAATTGTAGCTGAGCACCAGGTCGTAACCCGCGATCGCGCGGGCCAGGTCACGCAGGCGGGTCAGCCCGGGCCGACCGGTCAGCGGGGGAAAGTCCCGAGGATAGTCGACCCGGGCCGAAAGTTCGATCGCCTTGCTCGCGCCGTAGGCACCCGGCTCGGCCGAAACGATGCTATGCGCCGCGGCCGGACCGAAGGCGTTGATCAGATGGGCGCAGCGCAGCTCCTTGCCGCCGGCGCCGAAGCTGGAATGGAGATGCAGGACGCGTAGAATTTCAGGTAACCTTGGCAAGTAACCGGTCGATCGCGGCCACCGCCGCCGGCTCGTCCAGGGTGGGAGCATGACCCACCTGCGGCAAGGTCAGCACCTCGGCCTGCGGCAAGGCCGCCTGCATGCGCGCCAAGGTTTGCTCGGACAGGACGTCGGACAGGGCACCCCGCAGGAGGAGCACCGGCTTGCCCGCCAGACCCTCCAGAGCCGGCCACAGATCGGGCGGAGCGGCGCCCCCCGCGGCCTTGAACGGCTCGGCGATCTTCATGTCGTAATCGTAGACGATACGCCCATTGCTGCCCACGGTCATGGTCCGTTTGGCAAGGTCCAGCCAATCGCCCACGGCGAATTCGGGGAAAAAGCGTCCGTGACTCTCTTCCGCTGCACGAGCGGCATGCATCCAGGTCGGAAACGAGCGCCCCTGCCCGACATAGCTGCCGATCCGCTCGAGCCCCGCCGCCTCTATCTCGGGCCCGATGTCATTGAGCACCGCGCCGGCAATCCGCTCGGGCGCGCTTGCCGCCAGAAGCAGCATCATCAGTCCGCCGAGGGAAGTGCCGATCGCGACGAAACGCGAGATACCGGTCTCGTCGAGGAGGGCCTTGAGGTCCTCGACATATTGCAGCGGGTTGTAGGTCGCCGAGTCCTTGGAATAGGCGCTGTCTCCCCGCCCGCGCATTTCGGGACAAAGCACGCGCCATTTATCGGAGAGGTGCCCGGCCAGCCGCTCGAAATCGCGAGCATTGCGGGTCAGGCCGGGCAGGCACAGCACCGGGGGCTGGTCGGATCGGTCCGGCCTTCCGGCGGCATACTCGCGATAATGCAGCCGCAATCCGTCGCTGCTGGTCCAGTATTGGTCTGAAAACTCGCTCATTGCCCTCTGCGCCTGATTGCCCGCCTTGCACAGCCAGGCGCGGCCCCCCACTATCGCCGGATGCGCCCACAACCGCAAGCAGCCGCCTATCGCCCCGATACCCGAATTGTCGAACTGGCATCCTGGTTGGGCGATCCGGTGACCGCCGCCGCCTTTCCCGAGTGCAAGCTCCGCTTCCGCAACGATCGCTGGGCGCAGGCCGTCGGGCTGAAAGGTCTGTCCGACCAGGACTGGATCCGCCACTTCGGGAGCTTCGAACCCCTGCCGGGCAACCTGCCCGAACCCCTGGCGCTACGCTATCACGGCCACCAGTTCCGCCGCTACAACCCGGAGATCGGCGACGGGCGGGGTTTCCTCTTCGCCCAGCTGCGCGACGGTAGGGACCGCCTGCTCGACCTCGGCACCAAGGGCTCCGGCACCACGCCATGGAGCCGCGACGGCGACGGGCGCCTCACGTTGAAGGGCGCGGTGCGCGAGATCCTGGCCACCGAAATGCTCGAAGCATTGGGCGCCAATACCAGCAAGACCTTCTCGGTGATCGAGACCGGCGAAAGCCTCTACCGCGGCGACGAGCCCTCGCCCACCCGCTCGGCGGTGCTCACCCGGCTCAGCCACGGCCACATCCGGATCGGCACCTTCCAGCGCCTGCTCGCCTTCGAGGAGCGCGCGCAAATGGAGGAGCTGGTCGCCTATTGCCTGGCGACCTACCCCGGACCGCCACCGCCCGAGGACGCCCCCGGCCGCGACGAGCCCGCCGTCGCCTTCTTCCACCAGGTCATCGAGCGCCTGGCCGATCTCGCCGCGTCCTACATGACTGCGGGCTTCGTCCACGGCGTGCTCAATTCCGACAACATGAACATTTCGGGCGAAAGCTTCGACTACGGCCCCTGGCGCTGGCTGCCGCGCTGGGATCCGGCTTTCACGGCAGCCTATTTCGACCATGCCGGGCTCTACGCCTTCGGCCGCCAGCCGGAGGCGATCCACTGGAACTGCGGCCAGCTGGCGGTCGCGCTGCGCCTGCTCGTCGAAGCCCCACCGCTGATCTTCGCGCTCGAGCGGTTCGGCCCGCTCTACCAGCAGGCACTCGCGCGGCGCTTCGCCTGGCGGCTGGGCGTGGAAAGCCAAGGGTTCGAGAGGGATTCGGCGCTGATCGTCGTCGCCGAGCGGGAGATGCGAGAGAGCGGCGTATCGCCCGATGCATTCTTCCACCGCCACCGCGGCGGCCGCGACGCCGAAGGTGACCTCGCCGAGCGGCTGGCCGGCTATCGCGCCGTCGATGACGGTCACCCGCTGTGGCGCGAGGCCGAACCGCCCACTCTGGTGATCGAGGAAGTGGAACGGATCTGGGCGGCGATCGACCGGCACGATGACTGGAATCCGCTCCACGAGCAGATTGTCGCAATCCGCCGGTTGGGCGATGCGCTCGGACCGGCTCCGCTCGAGGCTGGGCAGGCCTGACTCTTCACGTTTTCGCAGGCTTACCCGGTTAATTTTCTAGGCATGGAACGATCTCGCGGTTATCCGCGAGCCTAAGGGAACGAAGGCAGGGCAGCTTCTTGAGCGGAGCGGAGATCATCTCCCATGAGCCGGCGACCGGCGCCGAGGTCTGGCGCGGCCGGGCCGGCGACGTCGACGACGCGGTCTCCCGGGCCAGGCGCGCCTGGCCGGGCTGGGCCGCGCAGCCGCTGTCGAACCGCATGGAAGCCTTGCGCCGCTTCGCCAACGAAGTGCGCAAGGAGGCCGAGAACCTCGCTACGCTGATCGGCCGCGAAACCGGCAAGCCGCTGTGGGAAGCGCGCATCGAGGTCGAGAACGTGCTCGGCCGCGTCGAACTCTCGATCCGCGCCTATTCGGAGCGCACCGCCCAGCGCAAATACGACAATGCGCTCAACGGTACGACCGCGGTGCGGCACAAGCCGCACGGCGTAGTCGCGGTGATCGGCCCCTTCTCCTCGCCGGCTCACCTGGCCTGCGGCCACATCATTCCCGCGCTGATCGCGGGAAATGCGGTGATCTACAAGCCGAGCGAGCGTGTTCCCGGCAGCGCCGAGCTACTGATGCAGTGCTTCACCAATGCCGGCATCCCGACCGCCGTCGCCCAGCTGCTGATCGGCGGCCCTGAACAGGGTCAGGCCCTGGCCCTGCACGATGGGGTCTGCGGGGTAATGTTCACCGGCTCGACCGATATCGGCATCATGCTCAATCGCAAGCTTGCGGCACGGCCGGGCAAGTTCATCGCCCTCGAACTGGGCGGCAACAACCCGATCGTGGTGCTCGACACGCCGCTGGTTTCCGATGCCGCGGTGCTGATCGTCCAGTCGGCCTTCTCCAGCGCCGGCCAGCGCTGCACCTCGGCGCGGCGGCTGATCGTCAAGGCGAGCATCTATGATGCGCTGATCGCCCAGGTGAAGGCTCTCGCCGACCGCCTGATCGTCGGCGCGCCCTTCGACGAGCCCGCGCCCTTCATGGGCCCGGTGATCGACAACCACGCCGCCGACGGCCTGCTGGAAAGCTTCGTCTACCTGATGAGCAACGGCGGCCGGCCGATCAAGCACATGGTCCGTCCCGACCAGAACCTGCCGTTCCTGACCCCGGCGATCATCGACACCACCGCGGTCAAGGACCGCCCCGACATCGAGCTCTACGGACCGCTGCTGCAGGTCATCAAGGTCGAGGACCTCGACCAAGGCATCGCCGAAGCCAATGCCACGCGCTTCGGCCTGTCGGCCTCGCTGATCGGCGGAAGCCCGCAGGACTACAGCAAGTTCTGGGCGAACGTTCGCGCCGGGGTGGTCAACTGGAACCGGCCGACCGTGGGCGCACCGATGAACGCGCCGTTCGGCGGGACCGGCCTTTCGGGCAATCACCGCCCGACCGGCTACTACGCAGCGGACTACTGCGCCTATCCGGTGACCTCGGCCGAGGTCGAACAGCCGCGGGCAACCGTGGGTGTGGGGTTC
>JBQCGM010000041.1:0-45473 GCA_051955585.1 Novosphingobium sp. | reverse complement strand
TGGTCGGGGCGAAGTTCTTGGCCAGGACCGGGCCGCGCGGCACGTATTCCCAGGCCTGAACGTCGCGCGCCGACCAGTCGTTGAGCAGGCACACCCCCGCGAGGCGCTCGGGCGCCTCGCCGATCGGGATCGGTCTACCGGGACTGGATTCGCCGCCGATCCAGAAACCCAGTTCCAGTTCGTAATCGAGGCGGCGGCTGGGACCGAGCACGGGCATGTCCGCGCCGGCGGGACGGAGCTGGCCCTGCGGGCGGATCACCTCATCGGGCGAAACGCGGATGGATGACGCGCGGCCATGATACCCGACCGGCACATGCTTGTAGTTCGGCAAAAGCGGATTTTCAGGGCGGAGCAGCGAGCCGACTTTGCGGGCGTGGTGAATGCCGGCGTAAAAGTCGGTATAGTCACGCACGGCGAAGGGCATGTGTAGAGCGCATTGGTCGGCGGGGACCAGGCACTTGGCGGCCGCCTGGTGAGCGGACCCGTCGGTAAGCAAGGCGAATACCGCCCGGCGCAAGGCCCGGCGGAATGATGGAGCCGAGGCGAACAGAGCTTTGAGGCCCTCGCTTCCGGTGGCGGCGCCGAGCGCGCTCCGCACGGCGTCATCGCCCGCCAGCAAGGGAGCCGCCGCGCTCAGGTCGAGCACGAAATCGCCGATGGCGATGCCGACGCGGGCGGCGGTTCCCGCCGTGGAGAACCGCCCCAACGGCAGGTTCTGGACTGGGAAATCGACGTGGCGGTCGGCTCCTTCGACCCAGCTCGAGGCGTTCGGATCGTGGGTTTCGTCGATCATCGCGGGGCCGTCCCGAAGCGTGCCTCGATGTTGGCCCAGCAATCGTCATAATCGCTTTGCTGCGTCGCGCGGACGGCAGGGTGGGCACTGGCGCGGAATACCGCGTGGGTTTCGAACATGAAGGCCATGGTGCCGTCGAGCTTGGTGGGCTCGAGTTCGGCAGCTTCGGCCTTCCGGGTCGTCTCCGCATCCGGACCGTGCGCCGACATCCGTCCGTGCAGCGAGACTCCGCCAGGAACGAAACCCTCGGCCTTGGCGTCGTAGACGCCGGTGATGAGACCCATCAATTCGCTCATCAGGTTGCGATGATACCACGGCGGGCGGAACGTGTTCTCGGCCACTAGCCAGCGCGGCGGGAAGATGACGAAATCGATATTCGCCTGGCCGCGAACCGCGGAGGGCGAGGTCAGCACGGTATAGATCGAGGGATCGGGATGGTCGTAGCTGACGGTGCCGACCGCGTTGAACCGGAACAGGTCGTATTTGTAGGGCACGTTGTTCCCGTGCCAGGCGACGACGTCCAGGGGAGAGTGCCCTATGGGCGCCGTCCACAGGCGGCCTTCGAACTTGGTGACGAGGTGTTGCGGACCCTCCCGTTCCTCGAACGCGGCGACCGGGGTCAAGAAATCGCGATGATTGGCGAGGCAGTTGGAGCCGATCGGGCCCAGATCGGGCAGCCGCAATTCGGCGCCGTGGTTCTCGCAGATGTAGCCCTGCATCACCGGACCGAGCGGGTCCGCGCGGAACTTCATGCCGCGGGGAATGACGCAGATTTCGCCCGGGGCGACTTCGATCACGCCGCATTCGGTGGTGAAGCGCACGCCTCCTTCGAAGGGAACGAACAGCATTTCCCCGTCGGAATTGTAGAACGTGCGCTCCATCGGCCGATCCGCCCCATAGCGCCAGGCGGTGATGCCCACGTTCGGCGCATCGGTGGTGGCGGCGATCGGCATAAGGCCGTCGATGAAGTCGCTACCGGGAACCAGCGGCTGCGGGTCCCAGCGCATCCGATTGGGCGAGGCTTCCGCGAAGGCCGCATCGACGCCGGCGTGCGGAAACGGAGCGAAGGCGCCATGCGCCGCCGAGGGTCGGATACGATAGAGCCAGACGCGCCGATTTTCACTCCGCGCCATGGTGAAGGGGGTACCCGAAAGCTGTTCGGCATAGAGGCCGAGCGGAGCGCGCTGTGGCGAATTCTGCCCCGCGGGTAGAGCGCCGGAGACGGCCTCGGTTGCGAAGTGATTGCCGAATCCGCTCATGTATCCATCGATGAAAGCGCTCTCTCCGGTCATTTCGCGTTGGGTCATTGTGCTATCCAATGGTTGGGGTTCGTCGGCGAGGCGGCGACCGGTTGGCGGAGCCGCGAAATCGATCTGCGCCGCGGCGCTTCTGGTTCGCTCGCTCGGGATCGGCGCAGATGCGCCTTTTAATATAAGCGACGTTTCGTTTTGCAATACGAAACTGGCAGATTAGGCGGGTGCTTCGCAAGGTCAGGATAAATCGAATATCCCAGTTTTCCTGTTGCCACCTGGGGATGGGGGTCGCTATGGCTTATTCGAATATAACGATACATAACGGATCGTTATATGCTTCGTGATGGCCCGATGGGAGGCGTGATGGTGCGGGAATTGGCAGGCAAGGTTGCTGTGGTGATCGGCGGCAGCAGCGGCATCGGAGCGGCAACGGTGCGCATGCTCGCCGCGGCGGGCGCCACTGTGGCGATCGGCTACAACCGGGGGGGCGATCGCGCCGAAGCCCTGCGTACGGACCTTCCTGTCGGTCGGCACAGCGTCTTTCCGATCGCGATCGATGATCCAGCTTCGGTGCGAGACGCGGCGGCGGCCGTCGTTGCCGCACACGGCCGGGTCGATGTGCTGGTCAATTCGGCCGGCACCACCCGGCCGATTCCCCACGCTGATCTCGAGGCCCTGGACGACGATCTGCTCGACCGGATCATGGCCAGCAACGTCCAGGGGCCGTTCAGCGCCATCCGTGCGTTTGCCCCTGCCCTCAAGGCTGGCGGCGATGGAGTGATCGTCAATGTCTCGTCGATTTCGGGCTTTACCGGCAGCGGCAGCAATGTCGGCTATTGCGCGTCGAAGGCCGCGCTCGACACCATGACCTTGTCGCTTGTGCGCGCGCTGGGCCCGGAAATCCGAGTATTGTGCGTTTCTCCCGGGGCCGTGGCTACGGATTTCGTCGCCGGCCGCGATCGGGCTGCGCTTGAGAAGATCGCTGCGAACACACCGCTCAAGCGCGTGGTCGAGCCCGAAGACGTCGCGCGCACGGTGCTTGCCTGCGTCACCCATCTCAAGGTCACTACGGGCGCCCGCATCGTCTGCGATGGAGGCCGTTTCCTCGTGTGAATTCTCCTTGACGCAAGGGAGCGGACAAAGATAACGATACGTATCGTTCAATAAAGTGGCTGGCGAAGGATCACGCCGCGGGAGCTACGGGAAGAGGTAAGGCATAATGGAGTGCGCGAAACGGGCTTTGATAGTCGGTGGCGGTATTGGCGGCATGGTTCACGCCGTGGCCCTTGCTCGGCAAGGCGTCGAGGTCCACGTCGTCGAGGCGGCGCGGCGGGAGGATCAACTCGGCACGGGTATCAACCTGCAGCATAACGCGCTGGTAGCCTTGCAGGAAGTCGGCCTGCTCGATGCCTGCCTGGCCGAAGGTTTCCCGTGGGAAACCATTTCCAATCGGCACGCGGTTACGGGGGCCCTGCTCAACAGCAATACCGTGGGATGGCCGCCGCGGCCGGGCGTTCCCGGGGCAATGGGCATCATGCGCACGACCTTTGCGGAGATTCTCGCGCGTAGCGCCATCGAGGCCGGGGTCCGCCTCTCCTACCAGACCAAGGTCGTCTCGCTGGAGCAGGACGGGGAAGGCGTCACGGTCGAGTTGACCGACGGTACCACGGACCGGGCCGACGTTCTGATCGCCGCGGACGGTGCCTATTCGCAAATCCGCGGCATGGTTTTCGGCGACCAGCACAAGCCATCCTACGCCGGGCAAGGCGTGTGGCGCTTCACGGTGCCTCGGCCGAAAAGCCTTGACGGCTTTACCATGTTCCGCACGGATAACGGCCGTTCGCTAGGTTTCCTGCCGCTGTCGGAGGAGGTGGCCTACTATTTCCTGCTCGAATCCGGAGATCAGCCGATCCGCGTGCCGCCGGGAGAAGCTGCGGCCATGCTGGCCGAGCGCATGGCCGATTTCCAAGTCCCCGAGGTGCAGGACGTGCTGCACCTGATGCACGAAGGCTGGCACGTCAGCTACCGGCCGTTCGACATCCTGCTTATGCCCAAGCCGTGGCATCTGGGACGGGTGGTCCTGCTCGGCGATGCGGCCCACTCGCTTACCCCACAGCTCACCTCGGGCGGCGGTATGGCCATCGAGGACGCGATCGTGCTTGCACAGGAACTGCGCGATCGCAGCAGCGTCGATGAGGCGCTCGCGGCCTACACCGAACGCCGCCATGCCCGGGTCAAGCTGGTGTTCGATACCTCGTTCAAGATCTGCCAGATCGAGATGGGCCGGAGCACCGACGGCGTGGCGGGCACGAACGTCATGGTGGAAGGGCTGCGCCACCTCGCCCAGCCCTATTGATCCGGTATGACGGTCGACATCAACGCCATCTGGTTCGTACCCCCGGCGATCCAGCGGACCGCGGAAAGCGGCGGCTTTCTGGCCGGGCGGGGCGTCGGCGTGCGGGGACTGCTGACCCGCTCTTCGGATCAGCAGTTCGAAGCCTTGTGTGACGGAACCTGCGATGCGGCGGTCACGGCGATGGACAACGTCATCGTCTGGAACCGGCGTGAGGGCCGCGGCGATTTCCGCATCGTGGCCCAGATCGAAGCGGATACCGGCAACACGCTCATGGCTCGGCCGGGAATCGGCACGACTGCCGATCTCGCCGGCAAGAGATTGCTGGTCGATTCGGCGGAAAATGGTTTCGTCATCGCCCTGCGGGCCTTGCTCGCGGATGCTGGGGTCGATTTTGGCGGCTGTACGATCGTCCGGGCGGGCGGCGTGAAGGAGCGGCTCGATGCGATGCTCGACGGGAAGGGCGACGCCACCTTGCTGGGGCCGCCCTTCGTCGAGCTTGGCGAAGCCAGCGGCTTGCGATCCCTGGCGCGAGTTAGCGAAGCCTATCCGGCATTTCCCGGCCAGGGTCTGGTGGTACGCGAAAGCTTCCTTCGCGACGAACGGCTTGGCCATTGGCTCGCCGCGCTCGAACTGGCGCGCGCGCAGTGCCGCCGTGATCCGGCAGCGACTGCCGCTGCGATGATCGCGGGCGGCGTGCCGGCGGCTTCCGCCGCGGTGCTGGCAGCGTTCGTTGGCGACACGCTCGAGGTCGGCCGGGCAGGCGTGGACCTCCTGATCGATCAGCGCCGCCGCCTGGGCCTGCCCGGCGGCGACAGCGCCTTTGCCGATCTTGTCGATCCCGCACCTCTGGCCCGGGCGCTGGCGCCGCCGGGGCACGTCAGTTCCCTGGAGAACCCGGAATGAAATACGCCCTTGCTACGGTTTCCGGCGAAGGCCTGCCCAAGGCCGCCGCTCTGGTCATGGACGGCCGGGTCGCCATGCTCGACGATCTGCTCGCGGTCCGCCCCGTGGCGGGGCTGTCGGGCGGGCAGACCGTGCTCGACCTGCTCGAGAATTGGGAGGCGGTTGCGTCGCTGCTCGATGCCGCCGCCGATGGGGCTGGTGCGCTGGACGGCCTGGCCTGGCGCGACGAAGCGGCGGTGCGCTATCATCCACCCGTCGACCTGCCGCGCCAGATATTCTGCACCGGCGCCAATTATCGGACCCATGTGGTGCACCTGCACATGGACACCAAGTTCGGTCCCGAAGGCCTGGAAGGCGAAGACCTGCGCAAGTGGGCCGAAAAGATGATGGACGATCGGCTCGCCAACGGCGAACCCTATGTCTTCACCAAGCCGGTCGCAGCCGTGGCGGGAGCCAACGATACGCTGCTCCTGCCGACGACGACCGCCAAGCCCGATTGGGAGCTTGAGCTGGCCGTCGTCATTGGCAAGGGCGGCTATGGCATCCCGCTGGAATCGGCGATGGACCATGTCGCGGGCTACGCCATCGCCAACGACATCAGCGCGCGCGACCTGATCCCCCGAACCGACTATGCCATGTTGGGCACCGACTGGCTGCGGTCGAAGGGGCAGGCGGGTTTCCTGCCCTTTGGCCCCTGGCTGGTCCCCGCGAAGTTCATTCCCGACCCTTACGACCTGGGGATCAGGCTGAGCGTGGATGGTCGGATGATGCAGAACGAATCCACCAGCGACATGATGTTCGATATCGCCCGCCAGATCGAATATATCGCCCGTTATACTCCGTTGTTGCCGGGCGACGTGATCTGCACGGGTTCGCCCGCCGGCAACGGCACCCATTATGGGAGGTTCCTGCAGGACGGCGACCTGATGGTCGGCGAGATCGACGGGCTGGGGGCTCAGCGGGTGAAATGCGTGGCGGCGGGGTCTCCAGCTGGCTGACCGCGTGCCGTCATTTTCCGGTGAGGCGCATCTGGAGGAACTCGAAGCCGAATAGCCCGCCGTTGGAGCTTGGGACCGGTTCCGCCACCTCTATGCCATCGACATGCTCGATCAGCGCCTCGAGCAGCACTTCCATCTCCAACTTGGCCAGGTGCATGCCCGCGCACATGTGCGGGCCGGTGCCCCAGCCCAGGTTGTCGGTGGGATTGCGGCGCACGTCGAAGGAGTCGGGATCCTCGTATCGCCGTTCGTCGCGATTGGCGCAGCCATAGAGCAAGGCCACGCGCTCGCCTTGCGGCACGAAGACCTCTCCGGCGCGGTAGTCGGTGGCTGCCACTCGAGTAAACCAGCGCACGACCGAGCTCGCTCGGACGCTTTCGAGGACGGCGCTCGAGATGAGCGAGGGGTCTTGACGAAGGATCTGCCACTGGTCCGGATTGCTGCCCAGGAAGTACAGCATCCCGCTCTTGGAGTGGATCGTGGTGTCCAGACTAGGCAGGGCATATCCACCCACCGCCGCCGCCGCTTCGGCAAGGGTCATCTTCCCGTTGTCGGCCTGTTGGTAAAGCTGTTCCGACCATGAGCCCGGCTTCAGCTGGCCTCGCTCGACCGTGGCCAGGAATTGCATGGCCTCGAGGAACACGGGCACCGCTTCGGCGAGTTCGGGCTTGAACGGTTGTTGCAGGTCGAAGCCAGCGGTGGCCCATGCCAGCATTCGCGACCGCGCATCCTCGGGCAAGCCGATGAGGTGCGAAATGACGGTCAAGGGCAGGAAGCGGGCGAGTTGTTCGACGCCGTCGAACCACCCGATGCCGACGCAGGACCGAACCTGGCGATCCACCAAAGCGCGGAAGCTCTGCCTGTGCCCCTTGATCGCGGCCGGGGTGAGCGGCTTCATGAAGCCCATTCTCAGCCGAGAGTGAACCTCGCCGTCCGTATTGAGCAGATTGGGGGGCTGATTCTCGTTCATGATGGCGCTGAGTCCGACACCGCGGCCGGAGACCAGGATCTCGGGGGTGCGCAGCGCCTTCTGGACATCCTCGAACCTGCCGAGCGCCAGGAGCCCATCCTCGCCCAACCGGACCACCGGACCCAGATTGCGGATCGCGCGATAATGGCCGAAAGGGTCGGCCAGGGCTGCCCGGCTGAATATGTCCGGAGCGTAAGTGGGAACTTGCGCGTTAGGTCGACCGGTCATGCTCGTCTGTACCCCGTTTCGCGTGCCGTCGGCTTTCCGCCGAAGTTCGGATCGGGGCGAGCATATCAGGCCGTGGCAAACACTGCCGACTTCACTGTCGATATTTCCGTCTGAATCGTCTGACTTTACACCCCATTGTCAAGCGCGGGAATCCATCGCCGATGCGGGTTTCGGCCGGCATCGGCCGGATTGCAGCGCCGATCCACAAGGAGCCTGCCCAGGTTCCCGGTCTGCGTAAGCGTTATTTGGACAATACAGTCGGGAATGTCGCGTGCGCCGACTTCCGGCACCAGGCCAAGGCAGTAGGGTCGAGGCATCGGGCCGTGCGCCATGGGCCGCCGGCCGCACGGATTGCCGAGGACTCCCGAAATGCCTGAACTTGATCTGCCGTTGCGTCCGCCGCCGGGCCTGGAAATCGATCGTAGCCGCGACGGCCTGGAGCGGTTCGCCCAGTCGCACGCCGGCGCCGCCCGGAACGTTCTGGGGGTGGTATGCCCGCGCGACGAAGCTCAGATCGTGGACCTGGTTTCCTGGGCCAACCGCAACCGGGTGGCCCTCGTGCCGCTTGGCTCGCCCGGAGGTCCTCGCCGGCGCGGCGGCACACGTCCGTCGGTGCCGGCTTTGATCGTCGATCTTTCGGGAATGAACCGGATGATCCATGCCGATGGCCGCGACGCCATTGCGCTCATCGAACCCGGATTGACCTTCCCCGAATTCGACGCGCAGTTGCGTACGCATGGCCTGCGATCGATCAAGCCCTTGCTGCCCCGGCGCAGCAAGTCGGTCCTCGCGGCCTATCTCGAGCGCGAGCCGACGATCGCGCCGCGCGACCATTGGGACAGCAGCGATCCGCTGTCCGCGCTGAGCATCACCTTCGGTAGCGGCGAAACCTTCCAGAGCGGCACGGCCGGCATCCCCGGCTCGCTCGACGACAATCTCAAGGGCGGCAACCGGCAGATGATGTCGCCGGGGCCTATCGTTTCGGACTATACGCGGGTGCTTCTCGGCTCGCAGGGTACTCTCGGCATCGTCGGCTGGGCATCGATCTACTGCGAGCCCATCCCGGCGCGCGAAGAGGCCTTCCTGTTCGGCTCCGACGGCTTCGGCCCGGTGGCGGAACTGGCGCGACTGCTGGCGCTGCGGCAACTCGGCGCGCACTGCTTCCTGCTCGACCGCGCGCAGGCCGTGGCGGCCCTCGGTCAAGGGACGGGCGGGGCGGCGGCGGCCGGGTTGCCGGCGTGGCTATTGTACGTCAGCCTTTCGGCGCCCGGGGAAATGCCCGATGCCTGCATGGCGTGGCAAACGGCCGACCTGGCCGAACTCGCCTGCTCCGCCGGGGCCGAGGCGATCGGTCACGGGGAAGGCGGGTATGCCCAGGATCTCGAGAGGCGCCTGCAGCAGCTTCCGGACCTCTACTACAAGGACGCGCCGCGCGGCGCTCACCATGAAGCGTTCTGTCTGACGCAGATCGGCCGGGTCGAAGACCTGATCGCCGCGGTGAGCCCCACCCTCGATGGTGCGCGCGAGCGCGGGTTCGATGTCGGCACCTATGTTCAGCCCATCGTCCAGGGATCGGCCTGTCACCTGGAATTCACCCTGTTTCACGAGCCGTCGCAGGCCGGCGAGGCTTCGGCCCTCGTCCTCAGCTTGATCGATGGGTTGGCCGACGCCGGAGGATTCCTGAGCCGTCCCTACGGCGCATGGTCGGAAATCGCTTATGCCCGCGATCCGAACATCGTGCCCCATCTGCGGACCGTGAAGGACATGTTCGATCCCAACGGCGTGCTCAATCCCGGAAAGCTCTGCTTCTGAGCGCGTTCCCCGCCCAATTTCCAAAGGACACCCCATGGCACTCGAAGATCGCACGAAGTACCAGGAGCGCTGCTCACGGTGCTCGCAATGCAAATTCGTGCCGGCTCCGGCCAGCCACGCGTTTTCCAGCGCTTGTCCCAGCATCGATTACGGCAACTTCCACGCCTATAGCGGCGGCGGGAAGGTCGTCACCGGCTACGCGATGGCGCGTGGCGTCGCGGCGGCTACCCCCGAAGCGATCGACAGCGTGTTCGCCTGCACCATGTGCGGAGCCTGCGACACGGCCTGCAAGACGAACATGGGCGACGATGTCGAACCGCTCGACACGCTCTACGAGCTGCGTGCGCACATGGCGGCTGACGGCAACATACCGGCCGCCTTGTCGGGCCTGATCGAACGGGTCCGGCGCGAGGGATCCCATTGGGGACCGCGCGATCGACGCGGGCAGTGGGCCGCGGGGTTGGACATCAAGGATGCCAGGCGAGAGACGGCTGCCGTTCTGCTTCATGTCGGGCCGGAAAATGCCCATGATGCCGAGCAGTGGCCGCAGCTTCGTGCGCTCGTGGATATCCTGCACCGGGCGGGTGTCGACTTCGCCATCGCCTATGAGGCCGAAAGCGATAGCGGCTCCCTGGCCTTCGACCTGGGCTATCCCGACCTTGCCCGTGAACTGGGCCTGCGCCAGCGAGACTTAGTGCGGCAATCCGGCGCCCGGACCTTGCTGACGGCGAGTGCCGACGCCTATGCGGCGTTCCGCAACGTCTATCCTCGGCTTGGCATCGATCTCGATGCGGTACGCATCAGCCACGCCACGGAATTCGTTGCTGAATTGCGCCGCGAGGGGCGAGCGAGCCTGGCTGATCGCAACCCGATCCGGATCACCTATCACGACCCATGCAAGCTTGGGCGTCTAAGCGAAACCTTCGAGCACTGGAACGGAACGCGCCTCACCGTGCAGAACACGCTGCATGTCTACGACACGCCGCGCCCGCAACGGTTCGGCACCGGCGGGCAGTACGAGGCGCCGCGGCAATTGTTGCGGGATGTCGGCGGGATCGAGCTGGTCGAAATGGAACGGAACCGGGAATTTTCCTTCTGCTGCGGGGCAGGAGCAGGCGTGCCGGAAGCCTATCCAGGGATGGCGGACATGGCGGCGATCAGCCGGCTCAACGAGGCGCGCGCAACGGGTGCGACCCATCTCGTGACCGCCTGCGGAGGTTGCCGCAAGCATCTTTCGGCCGTCGCAGCCCGGCATGCCATCGCCATCGAGGTGTGCGGCATCTTCGATCTCGTGACAGGTGTCGGCGAACGGGAGCAAGTACGATGACCGCGCTGCCTGAGGCGCTTTACGCGGAGCTCGTAGAAATCGTCGGCTCCCGGAACATTTCCCGCGACGCGGCGGTCACCGCCAGCCACGATTGGTTCGGACTTGGCGCAATGCCGACGTCCAGGACGCTCCTGGGCAATCCTCCGGGAGCGGTTGTCCTGCCCGGATCGACCGAGGAGGTCGCGGCGATCGTCAAGGCCTGCAACCGCCACGACGTTGGGTTCAAGGCCCATAGCACCGGGTTCGGGAACTACGCCGGCGTGGGTACCGCAGGTTCGGTTTCGCTCGACCTGCGCCGGATGAACAAGCTGGAAATCGACCCGGCAAATCGGATGGCGATCATCGAACCCTACGTCACCGCAGGGCAACTCATGGCCGAGGCCATGAAGCACCATCTGACCTGCCATGTCGTCGGCGCCGGTCTCGTTCACTCGCCGCTCGCCTCGGCATCGGCTTACATGGGCGTCGGTGTGACCGGCAATCATACCAGCAACAACGTGCGCAACATGTTGTCGCTGGAATGGGTCACCCCCCAAGGCGAGATCGTACGGATCGGCAGTTCGGGCAGCGATGCGGGCTGGTTCACGGGCGAAGGGCCCGGACCGGGCTTCCGCGGGATGATCCGCGGGATCGTCGGCACGGCTGGCGCGCTCGGCGTGTTCACGCGCATCGGCTACAAGCTCTACCCCTGGGCTGGGGAAGGGCTCGAATGGACCGGCGAGCATCCGTGCCGGGGCATCCGGCTGCCCGAGCATAGTTCGTTCCATCAGCTCCGCTGGCCGAGCTGGGAGGCGATGACGCAGGCGACCTATCGCCTGCAACGGGCGCGCATCCCAACTTTCGTCACGCGCACCCCGCCGGCGGCGATCGGGCACATGATCACGCGGACCAACACCGAATTCCATGCGCGGCGTCAGGCTGGAACGCTTTCGCCCGTCGCTACCGCGGAATCGGCGCGAGGATGGTCGCTGATCCTCATGGGCTGGTCGGGCGCCGAACTGGCTTGGAAGCAGTCGGTACTGAATTCGGTGCTTGCCGAAACTGGGGGCGAAGATCTCGCGCTTTCCGATGCCGATCGCGCCGTGCTGGCGGCCAATTCCGTCACTTCGATCTACGTGGCCCGGTTCCTCCGGATGGGCGGCATCGCCGCGGTCACCAATGGCGTCATGGATTCGCTGGGCACGCTGTCCAAGCTGATGCGGCGCAGCGAGGAGATGATCGATGGTGAGACCAAGCCCGGCGGGGATCTCCTCGAAGCCGATACTGAGCAGAACTGGATCTGGCTGAACGAAGGACGGCATTACTGGAGCGAGAACAATCCGCCGGCCGATCGCCACAATCCCCGCAGCCGGGCCGCTGCGATGTACATGATGCTGCAAAGCTTTTACCGGAACGAGCGCGATGCGATCGGTTTCGCGGCCTTCGTGCAGGGGGAAATGACCGATATGTTCGGTGCCGCGCACGGCAACGTCCAGAAGTGGATGCGTAAGGTCAAGCGGACCTTCGATCCACGCAATCTGTCCGATTCCCCGCATTTTATCGCACCGGAGGAGCCCGCCCTTGCCAAGGTGTGGCCCCTGGCCAAGCGCTTGGTGTTCCGGCGCTGGTTCGCGCCGGTCATGCGTTTTCTCTTGTCCCGCATGGACTGAGGCGAACCTGCCTGGGAGTATTGGTGACATCCTCCTGGCGGAGAGGGGCATTCAATGCGACGGTGTTGTCCCCACTCCGGCACCGCTTGCGGCGCTATCGCTTCACGCCGATGGGACGCAAAAAAGGAGCGGCCGGGACCCTATGGTTCCGACCGCTCTGCCTACTCCCTTGTGAAATGGGGTCAGAACTTCACGCCAACCCTGACGCCATAGGTGCGAGGCGGGGTGAGGCTAGTGCGAAGCAGCGGCCCGGAAAGCGGAGCCGGCGCGCTCGCCGACTGAGGCACGACCTGAGTGTAGGTGGCGCGCGCTTGATCCTCGAGGTTCGAGACAAAGGCCGTGACGAAGTACTTCTGCTCCGGTGCTTCGTAGGTCAGGTAAAGATCGGACATCGTATAGCCGCCCTCGATCGACGCCGGGAAGAAGTCATACGACGTCTGCATCGAGCTCTGGTAGCGGGTTTGCGCGCTGAACTTCACGTTGCCGCCATTGGCGAGCGGGAAGACCTGCTCGATACCGGCGTTGATCGTCCATTCCGGCGCGGCCACCGACCGCTGGCCCGAGCAGTTGACCGGGAAGAAACCGCCCACGGGAATGCCGACCTGGCAGCCGGTTGCCGGCGCAGCGGCAAAAGCTTGGTATTGGAAGTCGGTTTCCTTGGCATCCAGGTACTGAATGTTGAGGTTCAGCGTGGTGTTCCGCGTCACGCGGGCCAGGGCGTCAATCTCGAAGCCGCGAATGCGCGATGCGCCGACATTAAAGGTAGCGAAAGTAGTTCCGCCAACCTGTGGGACGATAAACGAAGCCTGTTTGCCCTTGTACTGCAGCCAGAACGCCTCGACGTTCAGCTGTAGGCGTCCGTCGAGGAATCGGTTCTTGGAACCGATCGTATAGGAATCGACGGTTTCCGGACCGAACGACGGATCGGGATTGGTCGTGGCATAGAAGCCGCCGGCCTTGAAGCCTGTTTCAAAGGTGGCATAGAGCAGGGAACTCGGACCCACGTCGTATTCCACGCCTGCGCGCCAATTGAACTTGTTGAAGGTTCTGCTGGTCGCGAAGGGAGCTGGGGTGATCTGGGTAATGGCTCCGGTGGGATAAACGACAACCGGGAAGAAACCGCCCGCGGAGTTTATCCAGTTCGCGGGCGCGTTTGTCCCGGTGTAAGGCAGCGTCGGGGTGCCGAAGCAGAAATTGGCGGGATTGGGTGGCGTGGTGGCCAAGGCCGGGGGACACAGAGTAAGGCCGCTCGTAACGTCCGACGTCGTAGAGCGCTTGTCGGTCGTGTATCGGCCGGCCAGGCTGATCCGGAATTCCGGAGTGACCTTGTAGGTCAACCGGGCGTAGCCGGCGAAGGCTCGCGAAGACGGGGCGAAGGTTCCGTAGGCACCGAAATACTGCTGGTTGAAACCGACCCGGGCGACGTTGGATTCCTTCATGTAGAAACCGCCAACGATGTATTGCAGGCGATTTTCGTTCGGCGACACCAGGCGGACTTCCACCGTCTCCTGCTTGTCCCGCTCGTCGGTAGCCGTGTAGAAGCCGGACGCGACCGTCTCGAAATCGATATGGGTCCGCCGCAGCGATGGCAGGATCGTCAGCGTGCCGATCGAGGTTTCGATGTCGAGGTTCGCATAGATGCCCCACATCGAGTTGTTCTGGCGCGGACGCAGTGCCGTGAGCGGCGACAGGAACGAAAATGCTGGCGCCGCGAGAGTGCCTGCATAGATGGCCGACGAGCGCGGATCCTGGATGCCGATGCGGGAATCCTTGTCGTTGATGGCGATGGTCGCGCCGAAGCCGATACCGGTCTGGGTCGAGTAATCGCCGCCGAAAGTCAGCGTTACGTTGTCGGTCAGGTCGGTCTTGATCGTCCCCCGGAAGGCGCGGATGCGCTCGTCGCCCGAACCGTCGGAATAATAGCCGTCATGCTGGTTCACCGAGCCCGCGAGGCGGACCGCAGTCCGTTCGCCGAGGGGCACGTTGATCGCGGCGGCAAGGTTGATCGCGTTGTAATTCCCGTAGGACCCGTTCAGGAAGCCGGAGGTTTCGCCATACCGAGGCTTCGCGGTGATGATGTTGATGGCGCCGCCGGTCGCGTTGCGGCCGTACAGAGTTCCTTGGGGCCCCTTGAGGACTTCCACGCGCTCGAGATCGTAGAACAGGCCCTGAATGCTGGTCGCGCGGCCGATCGGAACGCCATCGACGTTGGTGACGACGGCGGTATCGCTGTTGAGGTTGAGGACCACGTTGCCAATGCCGCGGAGCGTGAACTGGCTGCCGCCGCCGTAAGAAGCTCCGACCTGGAGAGCGGGCACCATCGTTGAGAGCTGCGTAACATCGGAAACGCCCTTATCGACAAGGGCTTCTGCCGTGACCGCCGAAACCGAGATGGCGGCGCGCTGGAGATTTTCCGAGCGCTTTTGGGCCGTGACGACGATCTCGTCGAGGCGGCCTTCGTCGCCGTCAGTCGCACTCTCTTGTGCCCATGCCGGTGCGGTGGCCGAAAGCGCGATCGCAATCGCGCCCATGCTGACGATGCTGCGTTGGTTCCTCATTTTCTGCCTCTCCCTCCTTGCCTGCTTGGGGCAGGTCGTGGCCCTAAGCTTAAGCCCAAGAATGTCAGTTAAATGTTACGATACGCATCGTTTGTCAATTGCCTATTTCATCAGGCTGGCATGACGCTCTCTGCAAGGATTTCGGGCTATTCTCCTTGGTTTCGGAAGCCTGCAATCGTTGGAATCCCACGATTCCAAGGCGACAGGAGCAAAGGTGCTGCCTGATTGCAATACATACCGTATCGTTATAAGCCTGGACCGGACAAGCGGGATCGCCCGCTGGCAGGGAAGAGCGCAAGATGGCAATTGACACCTATGTTCGCACGGAAACACGCTTCAGCATCGCCGGATCGGTTCTGGTGACGATACTGTTCTACTCGCTCGCATTCGGCATCGGCGGCAGGGTACCGGTTGGCGGCTGGGGGGGATATGCGTTCGATTTCGGACCGCAATCCTTCATGACCGCGTTGATATGCACCTGGTTGCCGGGCGTCGTGACTCGGAAGCGGATGCAGTCGAACCACGCTGCGCTTCGTTATGCGCGGCTGGGCAATTCATCCTTGATAATGACAGGTCTCATTGCCGGTTTGGCAACCCTGTTGGTGGGAGGCGGATCGATTGTCGCGCTTCTTTTCGCCTTGGGCATCGCGACGATCGATTGGGGCCTCGGTCTTGCCATCAAGTGCGTGTTTGCCGCCGTCGTGGCCATGATCATCACGCCGATCGGACTGCGACGCCTGTTGGTCGGTGGCTGAACGCGCTCGTTTCGCCAACGCGGAGCTTCGAAAAGCGGGGCCGCCTCGAATTTGACGAGGCGGCCCGATTGATCAGGTCAGGAAGGCTTGACCAGAACCCCGGTCTTGGGAGTGGGCCACCACAGTCCCTGCTCCGGCTCGCCCATCACGTTGCGCAAGATCCCGACGCCGCCAGCTTCGAGCTCCACTACGTCGCCCGGTTGGAGGACCATGTCGAGTTCGAGCGCGGATCCGCCGCCCATGGTGCCCGAACCGATGACGTCGCCCGGGCGGTGCCATTCGCCCAGCGAGACGAAGGCCAGCACTTCCGGCAGCGACCAGAGGATGCCGCCGCTGTTGCCCTTGCCCATCACCTTGCCATTAAGACGGACTTCCATCGGGATGTTGTAGAGATCGTCGAATTCGTCGATCGTCGTGATCCAGGGGCCGATCGCATGCGCGAAATTCTTGGACTTGGTGGCGCCCATCCCGATCGGCAGTTCATCGGCCTGAAGGTCGCGGCCGCTGAAGTCGTTGTACATCGTCACGCCGAATAGGCAGTCCATCGCGGTTTCGGGCGTCAGGTTGTGACCGCGCCGACCGATGACCCAGCCCAGCTCCAGTTCGTAATCCATGCGCTTGACATAGCCCGGCCATTGTACGGTCTGATTGTGGCCGATCACCATGGAGGTGGCATTGTGCGTATAGGGAACGATGCGCTCCATCGATTCCGGAACGGTACGGCCCATTTTGGTGTTCCAGCCAACGATATGGCCGAGAAAATTAAGGCCGTCGCGCAAGGTCGGCGGATCCGACGCCGGCAGCCAGTCTACACCATCGAGAGCGAGCGAGGCGTCGTCCCCGCAGCTCGCGACTACTTCGGCGGCCTGTTCCTTCAGGCAATCGCCCGTCGAGAGGGCTTCGGCCATGCTGCCGGGAAAAGCCGCCTGAGCCAGCCGGAGAGCCGCTTCGGCCGTGGCGTGCTTATGCTTTTGATAATGCAGGGAAGCGGCGTTGACCAGATCGACGACCCGATCCTTTTCGGGTTCGACGATGACGAGCCGCGCCGCCGCTCCATCAAGGCCCTGCCGGGCAATTCGTCCGAATTTCATATCTGTCACCTTCGTTTGAGCAAGGACGTTCGAGCAACCGGAACGGATACGGTCATCGAACGGGTGAATTTGCCGAATACGACATCACGTCGAGCCGCCCGGCATGGTAGCGATATATGGAAACGATCCGTATTGCAATTGATCAAGCCGTTGCCATGATCGGTCAGGACAGACGGCTGACGAGTTGTGCCGCCACGCGCTCCATCATCGCCCGGTCGTGGTCGCCCTTCAGTGCACCGCCGTCGTCGAATGCTTGATAGGCTGCGGCAATGTGGGCCATCGCTGGGATGACCGTCGCGCCCAGCCCCAGTTCCAGCTTCTGGCGCAGGGCCATCAGCGCCCGGTAGCCGCCGACGGGGCTGGGAGATGCCGCGATCACTGCATAAAGCGGCCGGCCGAACGCTTCCTCCATTCCGCCTTCGTAATGGCGCACCCGCGATAGCCAATCGAGCGCATTGAGCAGCAGGGGCGAGGGGAATGCGTTGTACTCGGGAGTGGCCAGAAGCACGCCATCGTGCGCTGAAACCAGCGCATGGAGGCGGTGCACGGCATCTGGCTGTTCCTCGCTGGAATTTCCCGCATCGACGAAGGGGAAAGGATAATCCTTGAGACTCGCGATGGTCGCGCGGCCTCCAGCGACTACGATCGCGCTGGCGGCGGCCGCCGCGGCAAGGGTGTTGAACGAGCTCTCTCGAGTCGATCCGGAAAGAACCAGTATGCGGGGTGAGGTCACGGTCATGTCCTTTGGGGTTGACTCAACGATACGCATCGTTTCTGAATTTTTCGAGCGTAGGTCAAGTTGACTGCCGCTACCGATTTTCGATTTTAGTTCATCAAGGAGGCAGCATGTTCCAGCGCAACGTTGACGACGTGGCGACAGGGGTGGATCTGTCCGCCCTTTCCGTCGCGATCTTGTCCGATGCGCGCCGCGGCCGGGACGTCATTGCGCCTGGCCTGGTGCGGTATGCCGGCAGCGGCACGGCGGCGGGCCGTGCCGTTACCGCCGATTGCGAAGAAGGGTCGCTGCAGGCCGTGTTTGCCGCCCTCGAGCATGCCTTGCCCGGCGACTTCCTTTGCATCAAGGGCCCCGGCGATACAGCCTATCTGGGCGACCTGCTCGCCGCCAATCTCGTACGGCGCAATCTTCGCGGTGCAATAGTCGATGGACTTATCCGCGATCGGGACCGCGTTGCTCTTATGCCCCTTACGATTATGGCGCGGGGGCTTACGCCGGTGAACTACCGCGCCAAGGGGAACGGCAGGTCGATGGTTCCAATCGTCATCGGGGGCGTCGACGTGGCGCCGGGCGACTGGATAATTGCCGACAGCGACGGCGTTATCGTCATCCCCCCTGCCGAAGCGGCTCAGGCGATTTCAGCGGCTGCCGAAAATGCCCGGGTCGAAGCGCGGATCGCCGACCTCATGAGCCAGGGGGTGCCGGTAAGTGAGGCGGTGGCCCGCGCTCTACGGGAGGCGGCCGAAAGCTGAACGGCCAACCCGAGAACCGCCATCACCTTCGGGATCGTCGTAGGACCCTTGCCTAGGCCAATTCGCCCGGTGAATCGACCTCCGGATCAATCCGATTGACGCCGAAGTGTGGACGAGTATAAAAACAAGCCGTTGCGTATCTTAAAGCGCGGCTCTGTGCGACTGGCCTATGTGGCGGCGTTTTCTCCAGGGCCTTCGGAGAATCTGGAAGACCTATGCTGGCAAGGTTTGCTTTGAAAATCGTCCTTCTGGGTCTCTCGCTTGCCCTCAGGGCAGGCCTTCGTTTCGCGCCGGGCGTGCGGCGTCTGGCCGCGCAGCGGAACGCGGTGATCGAACTGCGCACCAAGGACCGCTCCGCCAGCCGCTGGTTCGAATTTCGCGACGGCCGGCTGCGCACGGCCGGAGGCTTCCATCCGTCACCCGACGGAACGCTCCTTTTCAAGAACGCACCTACCGGCCTTCAGCTTCTCTCGCCCTTCGCCGATCACTTCGCCTTCATCGAGGCGATCAAGACGTTCCGCCTCGATTTCGTTGGACCGGACGAGGTGACCAGTTGGTTTACCGAACTCGTCAGTGCGCTGATGACCTCGACCTGGCGGTACGGCATCGACGAGGGCAATGGCGAGCGGCGGTTGATCAACCAGACGAACGGCGGCCCGGTTTCGGTCAGCGTGAAGGACGGCCGTATCGTGCGCCTGCGGCCTATCGTGTTCGACAAGGACGAGGCCGAGCGCGGGCGCTGGACGATCAAGGCTCGCGGCAAGGCGTTCACCCCGCCGCCGCAGACCAGCATCAATCCGCACGGCCTTGCCTGCAAGTCGACGGTCTATTCCAAGGATCGCCTGCTCTATCCGATGAAGCGCGTCGATTTCGATCCCAACGGCGAACGCAATGTTCAGAACCGCGGCACGTCGGGTTACGAGCGCATTTCGTGGGACGAGGCGCTCGACATCGTCGCGGGGGAAATCAAGCGCTGCAAGACGCAGCACGGCAACGGTGCGATTTTCGCCAGCTATTCCTCGCACCATACGTGGGGAAACATCGGCTACTACATCTGTTCGCTGTTCCGCTTCATCAACACCGTCGGCATGAGCAAGATGGTGATCAATCCCGACAGCTGGGAAGGCTGGTACTGGGGGGCGATGCACCATTACGGCAACTCGATGCGCAACGGCGGCGCCGAGGTCTACGGCCAGCTCGAGGATTGCCTTCAGAACTGCGAGATGATCGTGTTCTGGTCATCCGATCCGGAGGCCACCAACGGTACCTATTCCAGCTTCGATCCCTCGATCCGCCGCCAATGGGCACAGGAACTGGGCATCGAATTCGTCCATATCGATCCGCACTACAACGCCACCGCGGCGTTCTTTGGCGGCAAGTGGATCCCCGTCAATCCGACCACCGACAACGCCTTGGCCCTGTCGATCGCCTATGTCTGGATCACCGAAGGGCTTTACGACGCGGACTATGTGGAGAAGCGAACCACCGGCTTCGAGCTTTATCGCGACTACATCCTGGGCAAGGAAGACGGGATTCCCAAGACGCCGGAATGGCAGGAGGCCGAGACCGGCGTTCCGGCCGAGACGGCCCGCGCCCTGGCTCGCAAGTGGGGCAACAAGCGCACCTATCTCGCGGCCGGGGGCAAGGGCACGACCTTCGGGGGAGCGGGCCGCTCCGCCACGGGCACGCAGTGGGCCCGGGCGATGGTCTGCCTGATGGCGATGCAGGGGTTGGGCAAGCCGGGCGTTAACTTCGGCAACCTGCAATACGGCGCGCCGATCGACTACAACTTCTACTTCCCGGGCTATGCGGAAGGTGGCTTCTCAGGCGATCTGGAGGGCAATGCGGTCGCCATCAGCCTGTACCAGCGGCTGGCTCAGCTCCCCAGCATGAACACCGTGGCGCAGAAGATTTCGCGCCTGCGCATTCCCGAGGCGATCCTCGAGGGTAAGGCCGAGGGCTACCCCTCCGATCCGCGCTCGCTGGAGCGCCAGTTCTCCAAGTTCGGCTATCCGTCGCCGGGCTGCTCGCCGATCCGGATGATGTACAAGTACGGCGGTTCCCACTTCGGGACGGTGATGGAATCCAACCGGCTGGCCGATGCCTATCGGCATGAGAGCCTCGAATTCGTCGTCAACCAGTCGATCTGGAACGAGGGCGAGGTCAAGTTCGCCGACATCATCCTACCGGCCTGCACCAATTTCGAACGCTGGGACATCGGTGAATGGGCCAATGCCGGCGGCTATGCGGTGCATAACGAGGGACAGGTGAACCACCGGGTCATTACCCTGCAGCACAAGTGCATCGAGCCGCTCGGCGAAAGCCGCTCGGACTTCCAGATTTTCCTCGATGTCAGCAAGCGGTTGGGCCTGTCGTCGTATTTCTCGGAAGGTCGTACCGAGCTGGACTGGTGCAAGATGATCTTCGAGGCGTCCGATCTCTCGAAGAAGATATCCTGGCGCAAGCTGCTCAAGCGCGGCTATTACGTCGTCGATGCGGAGAAGGACGAGCGCCTGCGTCCGCCCCCTGCGTTCCGCTGGTTCGCGGAAGGCCGCAAGAAGGACGTGCCGGAGCCCCTGCCGCTGCCGTCCGAGTTCCGCGAGCAGTACGGCCATGGCTTGCAGACCCAGACCGGCAAGATCGAGTTCGAGGCACAGAGCCTGAAGAAATTCGGCAAGGATCCCGATCGGCCGCCCGTCAACAAGTATATCCCGGCCTGGGAAGGCCGCAGCACGAGCGATCTTTATGCGCGCTTCCCCCTGCAGCTGGTGTCGCCACATCCGCGCTACAGCTTCCATACCCACCAGGACGGGAAGGACAGTTTCATCAACGACGTGCACGAACATCGCGTGCTGGTGGACGGTTGGTACTACTGGATTTGCCGGATCAATCGGACCGATGCGGAAGCACGAGGCATTCGCCATCACGACCTGGTCCGCCTCCACAACGATCGCGGTGCGGTGATCTGCGCGGCCTTCGTGACCGACCGGCTGCAGCCGGGCGTCGTCCACGCCTATGAATCCTGCGCGGTCTATGCCCCCATGGGCAAGCCCGGCCATTCCGACGACCGCGGCGGCTGCGTCAATCTGCTGACCAGCAAGCGGACCCAGACCGAGTTCACCAGCGCGTCGGCGCCCAATTCGTGCCTGATCGAGGTGACGCTCTACCAGGAAACCTCGCCACTGCGGCGTGAAGCGACCGCGGCCTAGGCGGGGAGGAAAAGATGACCGCGAAGTGGAATCTCCTGATCGACATCGATCGCTGCAACGGCTGCTACAATTGCGCGATCGCGGCGAAGGACGAATATGTCGGAAATGAGCAGAAGGGCTACTTCGCCCCGATGCCTCTGCACGGCCAGCCGTGGATCGATGTCGTCCAGAAGGAACGCGGCGAGTTTCCGGCCTTGGACGTCCATTACGTGCCGGTGATGTGCAACCACTGCGACGATGCGCCCTGTATCAAGGCATCGCGCGACGGTGCCGTCACCAAACGGGCGGATGGCATCGTGCTGATCGACCCGGAGAAGGCGAAGGGCCAGAAGGCGATTGCCGATGCCTGCCCTTATGGCGCGGCCTATTGGAACGCCGAACTGGAGACGGTCCAGCATTGGCCGTTCGACGCGCATCTCGTCGATCGCGGGTGGAAGCGTCCGCGCTGCGAGGAAGTTTGCGCAACGGGGGCGATCACTTCGGTGAAGCTCGGCGATGCCGAAATGGCTGCGCGTGCCAAGGCCGAAGGGTTGCAGGTGCGGCATCCCGAATTCGGCACGCGTCCACGGGTCTATTACCGCAACCTCGAGCGTGGGCAGACGGAATTCATCGCCGGGACCGTCGTGGCCGAGCAGAGCGGGCTGCGCGATTGTGTCGCGGGGGCGGTGGTCAGCCTATCCGGACCGAATGGACCGATAACGGCGACGAGCGACGATTTCGGCGATTTCCGCTTCGACCGGTTGCCGCGCGGCAGCGGTCCCTACCGGATCCAGGTCGCCCACGCCGAGGGCCGCGCCGAAGCAGAGATCGAGAAACTGGATCGCAGCCGGTTCGTCGGCCGATTGGTCCTCGGCTGACAGCAAGGATCGGGACCTGGCGGTATGTACGTAGAGGAACGCGTCTATCGCCTGAAACCCGGAAGCATCGGCGCGTACTTTGCACTCTACGAGACGCGCGGAATGGTGCCCCAGGCCCGCTATATCCCGGACATGCTGGGATATTACGCCAGCGAGATCGGCGACCTCAACGAGGTCGTCCATCTCTGGGTGCACCACAGCCTCGATGCGCGCGAGCGTAACCGCCAGCAAATGAGGGCAGATCCGGAATTCCAGGCGTACTGGCGTGAAGTGCGCGAACTGGTGGTCGAACAGCGCACGCGGATCCTGAAGCCGGCACCCTTCTTCATCGAACGGTTCGAACGGATGCTCGCGGCAGGTCGCGCAGCCAAGGAGCCGGAATAGCCAAAATCAGTGGGCGGGCGACGCGCTCGAATGTGAACGAAGGAGAGAACATGACGGAACGATCCTCCCCTCCCATACTCGGTGAGGCGCTGGCGAAGGCAATCGACCAGCATGTCACAAGCGTCGAGGCGGCCTACCAGGGCTACGCGGAACTCCGCGCGGACTTTCCGGTGGCGCGCAGCGATCGCAACGGCGGGTATGTCATCCTCTCCCGCCATGCCGACGTCCGGGCGGCGGCGCTCGATTGGAAGACCTTCTCGTCGGCGAGGGGAGTGGGGTTGCCACCGGACCGCACCCGCCCTCCGCTGCCTGCGCTCGAAAACGATCCGCCGCTGCATAACGAGTGGCGCCGCCGCTATACCGACGCGATCACTCCGGCCTCCCTGGCGGCCATGGCCGGCGTCATCGAAGCGATCGCCGATGAACTGATCGACGATTTTGCCGGCAAGGGCCATTGCGATCTGGTTTCGGATTTCGCCGAGCCTTTGCCGGTGCTCGGAATCTCCGCCGCGATCGGCCTTGAAGGCAAGAAGCCCGAGGAAATCCGGCAACTTGCACTCGCCCTGACGGCGACGGTCGCGGATCCCGTAGCCCAGCGGGAGGCGCTGGGACGGCTGGGCGAATTCATCCTTGGCGAAATTCACCAACGTCGGCGCGATCCGCGCGACGACTATCTTTCGAAAATCGCGCAGATGGAAGTCGACGGCCGCCTGCTTGGGGATGGCGAATTGTCGATCTTCATGATCGGATTCCTTGTCGCTGGGCACGAAACGACGACCGCCGCGCTCACCGGGCTGCTCGGCCATGTCCTGCCGCGACCGGAATTGCGCGATCGCCTGATGACCGACGACGCGGCATTGGGGGCGGCGATCGAGGAAGCGGTACGTTTGACATCGCCGTTCCACGGTTTCTCGCGAACGACGACGGCGCCCGTCGAGGTTGCCGGTAAAGTGATCCCAGCGGATCAGGTCGTGCGCTTGTGTTGGGCGTCGGCAAATCGCGATCCCGAAGTTTTCCCGCATCCGGACACCTTCGATATCGACCGCGTCCGCAACCCGCACCTCGGCTTCGGCGCCGGGCGGCACGTTTGTGCCGGCGCGCCCTTCGCGCGGCTGGAAATGCGGATCGCGCTACGGCGCCTGTTCGCCCGGCTCCCGGACATCGCCCCGATCGATGAGCGCCCGGACTGGCACTTCGTAGGGGGCATGATGACGCTGCCGGATTCACTCGAGGCGGGGTTTTCTCCCGTTCCTGGTTCTGAATAGGCGGATGCGGCTTTGCCGGAGGACAACGGAATGAATCGTGCAGAGGATACCGCTTCGAACAAGCGAAACTATCCGCTCAATTGCTGGTGGGTGGCGGCTTTTGCCGACGAGGTTGGGCGGGTCCCGCTTGCGCGTTGGCTGCTCGATACACCGGTCGTGCTCTATCGCACCGAGGCCGGCGAAGCTGTTGCGCTCGAGGATCGCTGCCCCCACCGCCAGGCGCCGCTGTCGTCGGGACGAATTTGTGGGGATGCGATCGAATGCGGCTATCACGGCTTTCAGTTCGGGGCTGACGGCCGCTGCATTCGGGTGCCCTCGATGTCGGCCCCCGCTCCGATCCGGGTCATGTCCTATCCGGTTCGGGAGGTCGGTGCGCTGATCTGGATATATCTCGGCGATACCGGGTGCATCGAGCAGGTGCCGCCACCGCCCACGATCGCGTGGATGGCCGATCCGGCCTACGCGGTTCGCAAGGGAACTATGACCATTGCTGCAAACTATCTCCTCCTAAAGGAGAACGTCCTCGATCTGACGCATCTCGGCTACGTTCACCAGGCGAGCTTCGGAATCGTAGACTGGGTGAATCCGCCGACGGTGGTGGTCGACGGGGACACCGTGGCCTACCGGCAGGAATTCGTTCGTAGCCCGCTTGCCGCTGGTTACGCACGGGCGCTTGGCCTGGCGCCGGGAACGCCTTGGAACCGCACGGGCACCGGAAAGCTGCTTTCACCTGCCTCGCATGAGAGTGCGACCGAATTCTTCGATCCCGATCGGCCGGACGTTTCCTGCGGCGCGACCCGCTTTTTGCACCTCACGACACCGATCGATCGCAGCAGCATGCACTACTTCTACGTGACCGGGCAGAACTTTGCGAACGACGATGCCGCGATGGATTTGCTGGTGGGCATCCTGGTCAAGGGCTTCGAAGAAGACCGCCGCATCCTTGAGCAGGTGCAGGCTTTGATCAGCCGAAGGCCTCGACGCGGTTCAATGGGCGAACGCAGTGTCAAAGCCGATGCGGCAGGCGTCGCGGCGCGCAGGATCGTCGATCGCTGGATGGGACGCGAGACGATCCTCGAATAGGCCGATAGGTTGGGCTCGGTGCTGATTGCCCGAACGGCATTCAAGCCTCTGCGTGATGAACCACGTGGCGTTCCGTCAGAAATGCGATGATACCGGCCGTCAATAGACAGGCGCTCGCGAGCAGAAGCCATGCCGCATAGTCGCCCGTCGCGTCGACGCTGGCCCCGGCGATGATGCCGCCCAGTGCGCCCCCGACCGCGTGTACGCCGAAGATGGCGCCATAGACGCTACCGAAGGTGCGGGACGGAAATCTGCGTCCTAGCAAGTAGGCGAGCAAATCGCCTTCGGTACCGACCCCGAAGCCGATCAGCATGGCCCCCGGTAGGAGAAGCTCGACGCGGCTGCTCCACAGAGCGAGAGCTCCCAGCGAGGCGAGGATAAACAATAGGCAGGTGATCCATCCCGCATCCCATCGGTCGAGCAGATAGCCAGTGGCCAGCCGGCCGGCGATGACGGAAAAGCCCAGTGCGGAAGCAATCGCCGCTGCCTTGCCCAGTCCGAGACCAGTGTCGCTGAGAAGCGGGATGATGTGAGTGGTCGTGCCCAATACCGCGGTGGCCGAAAGGAAAATCATCAGACTGGTCGAGGCGAAAGCGGGATGGCGGCACACGTCGAGCCAAGTCTCGTCGGATTGACCGGGCCGAGCGTCGGTTCGGCCTGCATCGCCGTACCTGCGCAGAAGCAGCAGGGCGATCGCCGTCATGACCACCGTGGCCGCGGCGAGCACGTAATAGCCCTGCCGCCAGCCGTTGGCCGCCACATAGGTCGTGAGCACTGGTGCCACAAAAGCCGAGCCAACCGCTGTGCCAGTCAGCGCCAGACCTAGCGCCAGGCCGCGTTGGGCTGAGAAATGCCGTACGATGATCCGGTTATAGCCGATCGACAGGGATCCGGCTCCCACGAAGGTTAGCAGCGCGACCAGGATGAGGAAAGACGCCAGCCCGGCGGTTAGCAGGCCAAGCATTATGAATGATATCGCCAAGGCCAGCCCCGAGGCCAGGGCCACCCGGATTTCCCCGAACCGATCGATCGCTCTTCCGGCTAGCGGAAAGGCTACCACGCCGACCAGGGTAGCCAGCGAACCTAGCGAGGCTTCGCCGCGCGTCCAGCCGAACTCCGCCGCCATCGGTTTGATGAAAACTCCGGCGGTATAGAAGTAGAGCGAGGCGAAACCGCCGCCGATGCCGATGAACGCTCCCAGGACGATCCGCCAGTAGCGGTCCAATTCGCTGCCACGTGACGACGACACCTTCACACCCCCCCAACGCACCGCGCCCTTCGTACTCGGACGACTATCCGGGGGAGTGATACGCTACGCTGCGTATCGAAAACAAGCGGAATCTAAATGATCGATCAAGCGTTTCCCGCGGCCGAAACGTAATGATCCTCGGCGTCGAACTCAACGCCGATCAGCTTGAATACGCTGAGTGGGTATTCGCTGATGAATTTGTCGTCGATGGGGCCGTACCCCCAAAGAAGGCGCATGTAGACGGGGGAGTAGAACATATCCATCAACATTTCCGGGTCGATGCGGGTCGCGGTCGGAACCTCCTTGCGCAGCTTCTCCACCACTTCGCGGATGACGGCGCGCCGGCCGTAATAGAAGCGTTCGCGAAATTCTCGCTGGACCTCAGGGTCGGACTGCCCCTCTGCCAAGATCTGTGCAACGATCCGTCCGGCCCAACCGGAATACTGCTCGGCGAACAGGCGCCAGTGCGCCAGCATCGCTTCGGCGGGATGGATGTCGTGGCGAAGCGGTGTCTTGACGACGTGATGTTCGATGAAGGCGTCGATCACCACTGAGGCCTTGGACTGCCACCACCGGTATATCGTGGCCTTGCTGACCCCGGCCTGCCGGGCGATCGCCTCGATGGTGATCGCCTGGATGGATTCGTCGCGCAGGAGTTGCAGCGTTGCCGCAAGGATAGCCTTCCGGGTGGCTTCGCTCCTCGGTCGCCCGCCGCCCCGCTGGGTTTTGCCATTCAGTGCGGAAGTTGCCACGATCGTCTTGCCCTTGTCCATGTTGCCGACCGTCCAGTTGCACAGCTATCGGGATGCTCTTGTCACCGGGTAGTGCGGTGCGCAATATTTCGATAGCCTCTTTGTGCATATCGTTGCGGGCGAGAGCGGCCCGGCGCAGTGGGGCGGGCCGAACCGGGCCGTTGGTGCGCCGGTCTTCAGAGCGCCACGACGGCGAGCGCGGAACTGGCGGTCGCCACGAGGCGGTCCTTCGCGTCGAACAGCTTGGCGGCAACGAAGGCTACCCGCCGCCCGAGCTTTTCGACACTCGCTTCGGCCCTGAACTCTCCGACAGCGCTGGGACCGAGCATATTCACCGTCAGGCTTATGGTCGAACATGTAGTGGCAGGGGCCAGTGCGGAGAGCGTGGCGGTAGCCGCCGCACAATCGAGCATCGCGGCGAGAGCCCCCCCGCCAACCACGCCGTTGCCCTGGATCGCATCTTCGCCGATGGTGAATCCCAGTGTGACATTGCCCGGGGTGCCGCCTAGCAGCCGTGTTCCCAAGCTCCTGAAAAAGGCATTCGTGTCGATGGGAATGCCGGCCTCTCCGGCATGGCCCTTGGCCATGATCGCGCTGATGAAAACCCGGTCCGGGTTGTCCGTGCCACCTTCACTCACCTGCAGAGTCCTTTTCCAACGAGCCCGCGTCCCGTTTAGTCCAGCGCCAGCAGCACGAAGGCCATCCGGCACGGGCGGTCGGAACGGTTCGACCAGCTATGGTTCGTGGCGCGTTGGATCAGCACGTCGCCGGCGGTCATTTTGGTCTCGCCCTCGTCCATCATCGCGTAAATCTCCCCCTCCAGGCAAATCGCGTAGTCGAGCGATTCCGTCTTGTGGAACCAGAAATGCCGCGGGGCTTGCGTGTCGCGGACCTCGTTCGCGTCAAGGAAGTTGGTCAACGCTTCGGTATCGTAACAGGCGTCGGGCGGAAAATCGACGATCCGCAATATCGAGCCCTTCGGCGAATGGAACCCGAACGCCTGTCCTTGCGGAGCGGGCTCCTCGCCGGGATGGGCCGCTTCGCCCGTAGCCCACAGAACCTGCACGAAGGACGGAGCATAGCCGGCGGTAAAATGGTTGGGAGCCGGTCCGTCGAAGGCAAAATACGATCGCCCCTCGGCATTTTCGCCGGTGACGATGCGACGCGTCCGCTTTGGTTCACCCGCTTGGCCCAAGTGTCTCTCCTGCATTCAGATAATCCAGAATAGGGCGATATATAGAAACGAACCGTTTTGTAAACATAGCAATTCATGGTCGCGATGCCTTGTCACCAAAAAAAGGGGGTGAGGATGTCGATTCGGGGAGGATCGGGGCTCAAGCGCTTCTCGAGGCGGTCATGGGCGTGTTCGCGTGAGGGGCGAAACCTTCGTGTTGACAAAGCTACTGGGCGAGCAATATTGAACGCTGCGATCATGAATGCGGCGATGCTCGACGCGCTGGCGTTACCCGCAATAGTCCCTGGCCGCGTCAGGCAGCTGGGCGCCTAGTCCGGGATCGGAAAGGAAGAGGCAGAATGGCAAGTTATTCGCGCAGCGAAGCCCGGGACTGGGGGCGCGAAAAGTTGAACGGCGTCGCGCAGGTCACGATTCCGACGATGACGTCGGACTTCAAGCGCCTCAACGAAAAAGCCGTCCGGCACGATGTTCGTCTTGCGAAGGAGCATGGCTTCATCGGCTCCCTGGCGGTGTCGGAAGTGCCTCTTTCGGAAGAAGAGCACGATCTCTTCCAGCGGATCATGGTCGATGAGGGCGGCAAGGACTTCATCGTCGTGCACCATGCGGTGTTCAACACGCTCGAAGATAATATCGAAATGGTCCGGAAGGCGGAGGCGAACGGCTGCGAGCTGGTTCTGCTTGGCTACCCGCCGCATTTCTATCCCGAGTCGCTCGAGGACGTCTACAATTACAGCAAGGCCGTTATCGACGCGACCAACCTGGCGGTGATGCTGTTCCCGGTTCCTACTTGGGGCTTCGGCCGGCTGCATCCGGCGGACATTCCGCTCAAGGTCCTGCACCGCCTGGTCGACGATTGCCCCAACGTGGTCGCGATCAAGGCGGAGGGGGGCATGCCCTACATCATGTCCGCCATCGAGGTGCACCGCGAATTCCACAAGGAGGTCGTGATCTCGTCGCCGCTGGAGTACGAATACCTCACGCTTGGCCAACTGATGGATATCCCGTTCTGCGGGACGAACTACAGCGCCTTCTTCGGGCCGACGCTGCCGCGTGCCCACAAGCTGATGCAGGAAAGGCGCTTCGACGAAGTGACCGAGATCTTCTACCAGATCGACCCCATGCGGAAAGCCGTGGGGACGCTCGGCTTCGGTGGACAGGGCCTGTCGAACCGGCTGCTCTGGAAGTACCAGGCCTGGTTGCAAGGCTACAACGGCGGTCCCATCCGCCATCCGACCGCGCGGGTCCACGCCCGGGAGATGACCATGCTGCGCAACGCGACGCAGGCCGCCGGTCTCAATCCCACCAGTGAGCCCGATTCGGCGTTCTTCGTCGGCCGCAACCCCGAGTAAGGCCGCCCCGGCTATCGCCAGAGGTGTCACATCCGTCGAACCGGCGGTAAAATCTGGATCAGGAAAGACCATGGAGCAAGTCGTAGAACTGCCGCTGAACGATCGTGACCTGGTGCGCCAGGCGATGCTCGTCGACGGCGCCTGGGTCCAGGCAGACAGCGGCAAGACGATCGATGTCCGCAATCCTTCCACTGGGGAACTGATCGCGCGCGTGCCCGACGGCGGCGCCGCCGAAACGGCGCGGGCGGTGGCCGCCGCGGACCGCGCCATGGCCGCTTGGCGCCGGGTCCTGCCGAAGGAGCGCGCCCGCATCCTGCGCCGCCTGTACGATCTGATGATCGAACATATCGACGATCTTGCCGTGATCCTCACGGCGGAACAGGGCAAGCCCTTGGCCGAGGCCAAGGGCGAGATCATCTATGCGGCTGGTTTCATCGAGTGGTTCTCGGAAGAGGCCAAGCGGGTCTATGGTGATATCATCCCGCAGAACGCCGATGGACGCCGTATCCTAGTGCAGAAGTCGCCGATCGGGGTCTTCGCCGCGATCACGCCGTGGAACTTCCCGTCGGCCATGATCACCCGCAAGGCCGGTCCCGGATGGGCCGTGGGCTGCGCGGGCGTGATCAAGCCCGCCAGCCAGACGCCGCTGTCCGCGCTCGCCCTGGGCGTCCTGGCGGAGCGCGCGGGACTTCCCGCCGGCGTCTGCAATATCGTGACCGGCTCCGCCCGCGCGATCGGCGGTGAGCTCACGTCGAGCCCGCTGGTGCGCAAGCTGTCGTTCACCGGCTCCACGGAAGTCGGCGCCTTGCTGCTCGAACAGTGCGCGCCGACGATCAAGAAGACCAGTATGGAACTCGGCGGCAACGCGCCGTTCATCGTGTTCGACGATGCCGATCTCGAAGAGGCGGTCCAGGGCGCGCTGGCGGCGAAGTACCGCAACTGCGGCCAGGCCTGCATCGCGGCCAACCGCATGTTGGTCCAATCAGGCATATACGACGCCTTCGCGAGCAGGCTTGCCGAGGAATCGCGCGCGATGAAGGTCGGCAACGGCATGGAGGCCGGCGTCATGGCCGGACCGATGATCGATGCGAATGCGGTGGTCAAAGTGGAGGAGATGATCGCGGATGCGGTCTCGCTTGGCGCGCGTGCCGCCGCCGGCGGCGGTCGCCATGCCCTGGGCGGAACGTTCTTCGAACCCACCGTCCTGGTTGACGTGCCGCGCGAGGCGCAGATCTTTTCCGAGGAGATTTTCGGTCCGGTCGCCCCGCTGTTCCGCTTCGACACCGAGGAAGAGGCCATTGCCCTGGCCAACGACACCCCGTTCGGGCTCGCGTCCTATGTCTATGCCCGCGATGTCGGACGCATCTTTCGCGTGGTGGAGGGGCTGGAATTCGGGATGGTCGGGGTCAATGAGGGCCTGATCTCGACGGAGGTGGCCCCGTTCGGCGGCGTCAAGGCGTCCGGTCTGGGCCGCGAAGGCTCGAAGTACGGGATCGAAGACTACCTCGAGATCAAATACGTCGCGCTCGGCGGCCTCTGAAAGGAAGCGCTTCCGCTCAGACGTGAATGTGATTCTTTACCAGCGCCTCCAGCGTCTGTGACGGATCTACCTTGTGGAGGTTGGCGGCAAGGAAATCCTCCAGTCGCTCAGGTTGCTGCCCGGGCAGGCGCAGGACCGTGTCGGTGACGAGATCGCCATCCCCGAGGCCGTTGGCGACGTCGAAGCTGAGGAAGGTGTCGGCGTAGGCTTCCGGTGTCCCGTTGGCGATCATGTGGGCGCGATAGTCTTCGGGTGAGAGATTGGCATAGACCACCGTCCGGCCGAGGATCGCCGAGATCATCGCCGTGATCTCGGCATAAGTGACCGCTTGCGGACCGGTGATGTCGTAGATGCGGTTCTCGTGCTCGGAGGCGGTCAGCATGGCGCAGGCCGCCGCCGCCGCGCAATCCTTGCGCGAGATGAACGCCACTCGACCTTCGCCGACCGCGCCGTAATGGGTTCCGGTCTGTACGGCCTCGGCCATCATCATGAGGATATTCTCGGAATAGAGGAAGTTGCGCAGGATCGTATAGGTCATGCCCGAGGCGCGGATGGCCTTCTCCATGGCCGCATGCTCGGGCGCGACGGCCGAAACCGAAATATCGGGGAAGGCATGCGAGGTGTAGAATACATGCCGTACACCGGCCTGCCGCGCGGCCTCGAGCGCGTTGAGCTGCTGTTCGACCCGGGAACCTACCGCCTGGGTACTGATCAGCAGCATGTGGGTGGCGCCGCGAAAGGCATCGGCCAGTCCTGCGGGTGCGGTGTAGTCCGCTGCGCGCACCTCGACTCCCTTGCCGGCGAGGTCCGAAAGGTTCGATGGGGTGCGGGTCGTGGCCAGCACCCGTTTCGCGCCGCGTTCGAGCAGGGCATCCACCACCGCGCGCCCGAGATTGCCGGACGCCCCGGTGACGAGAAGGGTGTCGGTGTGGTGCATGGAAAACCCTTTCAGTTCTTGTTGCGAAGGCCATTTTCGGGCCGGTGGGCCAGATAGGCGCCGAGCGATGCGAGCTCTTCGTCGGTGATCTCGGTCTTGCGGAATGGCGGCATGACCGAAATGCCCCGGCGCACGAACAGCGCGACCGTTTCCGGGGTTAGATCCTGCCGTTTCTCGAGCGCGGCGGGCAGATCCTTGCCGTATTTGACGGCGAGCGAAGCGGTGCCGGGATAACGCGCGCCTTGGCCGTGGCATTGGACGCACCAGCGGTCGAACACCCGCTCGCCGGGAGTTGCGGCGACTCGCGCCGAAGGAGCGGCTTCGCGCTTGGCGTCGTCGTGGGACGAGCACCCGGCCAATGGCAGCGCTGCAAGGAGCATGACAAGGACGGCCCGTCCGCTCATTGCGCCGCGTCCCGCAGATGTTTCGGCCAGATTCCATAGCGGCCCGGCGAGAGAATGCCCTGGGGGTCGAGCGCGTCCTTCATCGTCTGGTGAAAGCGAAGCAGGGCGTTGTCGTTGTACGAATAGACCTTCATGACCTGATCCTGGAAGATCGTCGGCGTCCGGTATTCGCCCCACCCATGGTCCGCCCCGATCCGGATCAGTTCCCGGAATGCGGCGACCACCGCCTTGTTGACTTCGGGATCGTCGACGATCGGGAAGCCCAGGATGAACAGGAAGGTGCGCTCGTAGAACGGGGAGGGCAGCGAGAACGGCCGCAGGTTGAACATCGGCAGGTTCTTGAGGACGGGTATCGTCCGAGCCGCCTCGTCGAACACCCGGTTGGCCTCCAGGATGCCCTCGGCGCTTTGCGGAATGACGGGCGAGAACCACATGTGCCCGCTGGCGGGCTGCGGATTGCCGCCCGCGCGCGTGCCGAAGGCGAAGAATTCGAGGTTGGGAACCCCGACGTTCTGGGGGTAGATTTGCTGCTTTTCCGCTGCTTCGCGCGCGTCGGTCATGATCTTGCCGGAGCGGAAGGAGGCGCCCGGGATGCGCGCGGCGGCGATGTCCTGCACGGCTTCCCATTGCGCCGCCACGACCTTGCGCGGGCCGTAGAAGGTGAGGTTGAGCGTCCAGTATGGAATGCGGTTTTCAAGACCGTAGCGCTGGATTTCCGCCGAGTAGCCGAGCTTGGTGCCGGCAATCAGATCGGCGTGCTGCTTGTCCAGCTTCGGTGGGCCATTGAAGAACATGTCGACCAGCGTCTTGGTGTCCCCGCCTGCCCCCAGCAGCGGACTCCCCATCTCCGGCGGCCCCGGCGCGATCCCGAGGTTTTCCACGTACTTCAGGGTTTCGACCAATTGGTGCAGGTCGTCGTAACGGTGCGCCTGGACGATCCCGGTGAGGAACGCTTCGGGTTCCGGCATCAGCCAGAATCCCATTTTCGTGACGATGCCCAGGTTGGACTGGGAAAACAGGCCGTCGATGATCGGGCCATAGCCGTTCTTGTACTGCGCCCAAGTCTGCGCCTTGGGCAAGGCGCCCATTCCGGTCCGCAGCAGTTCGCCGTCGGCCAGCACTATCTCCATGCCGCAATGGGCGTCGAAATGGTTGCGAAACCGTGAGGCCGTGTGCCCCACGCCATGGTCCAGCGCGTTGCCGACCAGGCTGCCCCAGCCCGGATCGGGAACGTCCAGCCAGACCTTCAGCCCCTTTTCCTGTATATGGTTGTACAGGTCGAAATAGCTGACCCCCGGCTCTACGATCGCATAATGGTTGGAATCGCTTACCTCGATGATGCGGTTCATCCGCTTGAGATCGACCACTACGCTGCCCGAATAGGCGGGCGCGGATCCGCCATATCCGAGGTTCCGGCCGGTGGAGATCGCATAGAGCGGGATACGATGGCGGTTGGCGATCCGCACGACCGCCTGGACCTCTTCCGCCGACGCGGGGGCGACGGCGGCAGAGGCGCGGCGATCCTCGTCCGTCCCGCGCAGCGGCGAATAGGCGTCGCGGTAGAGTTCGAGATCCTCTTCGCTGGTGAACACCCAGGCCTTGCCGACCGCGCCGGCAAACTCATCGATGGCGGCGGCGAAGGTCGCCGGCGAAATACCCGGAGGCGTCCTCATCGTTTCACCCGATCATCCATGTTGCGAGGTGCAGGCATGCACCAGGAACTCGTGCGGCTTGATCTGTCGGGACCAAGCGTGGGTTCCTGGCCGACCGCGCCGCGCAGACGTTCACCGCCAGGGCCATACGCCGCGGCCAGTCATGGTCGGCGCAGCCGCCAATACTGTCCAGCATCGTCTCGCAGACCCGGTGCGCGGCAAGGCCGGTGTCCACGTCGATGCGATGCGCGCCGATTTTCGCCGGCCGGCGGAACTGGTGCATCGCCTGTTGCGACAGACCGTCCCACACCGTCCTGGTGGTGAGCCCGGCCACGAACCCGCTGCCGTCGCGCCAATGCGGAACAAGGGAATTCTGCCACAGCCGCGTCAGGCCGCCCGCGATATCGAGCGGTTCGGCGCCTTGCGAGACAAGGTACCTTGCGAACTCAGAGCTTTGCCGCAACCGGCTGTCGAACACCACGTAGCGGAGGGGCTGTGCGGTGACGGCGGAAGTGGTCCCCATGACGGGGTCGGCGGCCGCCAGGGAGAGCGCGGCGCCTCCGGCAAGAACCGCCCGTCGATCCAGCCGAGGCCATCCAGCGCCTGGTCCTGCCGCAAGCGGGATGGGGGGCATGCTTTCCATCGTGCTACCAAACGGCCTTCGAATAGAAAGCGAAGCCCGGCACGTGGATCGAAACGCCACCATCCGAGGCCAGCGTCTGCCCGGTGATGTTGCGAGCGGCGTCCGAGGCGAGGAAGGCGACTGGTTCGGCGATATCCTCCGGAGCGCCGACCGTTCCGCGCGGGGTTTCCGCTTCGACATCCGCGCGCCACTGCGGCGGAAAGTCCTTGGCCGTGGTCGGGGTGAGAACGAGCCCCGGCGCAACCGCGTTGCAGCGCACTCCTTTCGGGCCGTAGGCCGTCGCGATGCCGCGGGTGAGCTGGATCAGGGCGGCCTTCGTGGTGCCATAGGCGGTCTGCCGCACGTGACCCTGCAGGCCGAGCCCCGAAACGGTGTTGACGATGGATCCACGCGTTTCGAGCAGGTGAGGCAGGCATTCCCGCGTCATCAGCATGGTGCCGCGGCAATTGACCTGGAAGATCTTGTCCCAGACCCAGGTCTGCATGTCGTGAAGGCTGCCGTCGAGCGCGATGGTCTCTCCGGCGATCGCGGCATTGTTGTGGAGGATATCGATCCGGCCGAAGCGCTCGACGATCCGTGCCACGCAGGTCGCGACCGATTCCTCGCTGGCCAGGTCGAGTTCGACCGCGAAGGCAGCCTCGCCGATTTCCACCGCGACGCGCTGCGCGCCGGCAAGGTCGATGTCGGCGAGGGCGACCATGGCACCCCGGCCCGCCATCAGCTTGGCGGTGGCTTCGCCGATGCCCCCGGCCCCGCCGGTGACGATCGCCACTTTGCCTTCAAGGCTCAATGCGCCGTACACATCCGACTCCCGTTCGTTCTAGTTGCTATACGATTAGTATTGGTATTCGGGCGGGACAAGAAGGCACCGATTTGATCCCCCCTACCGGTCTGATAGGGTGGCGATGCCGCACGAGGAGCCGGATGGGTTCGAGAATGACAGTGCCGACCGACCAGTCCATCGCCCTTTCGCGGCTGGCCGCTCGCATCAGCGACGGACAGCGCAATCATTACGAATTTCTGCGGGACCTGTTCGGAATGCTGGGGGACAAATGGGCCGTGCTGGTGCTGCTGGTCCTCGAAACCGGCGAACTGCGGCATGCGGAATTGCGGCGGTCGCTGGACCGGACGCTCGAATTCGAGCAGATTTCTCAGCGCATCCTGACCATGCGGCTGCGCGCTTTCGAAGAGGCCGGGATTCTCGAACGCGAGGTGACGCCGGACGTGCCCCCGAAGGTTACCTACCGCCTGACCGACCGGGGGCGGGCACTCGCGGGACACGCTTGGCAGATCATCGAGCTCTTCAGCTGAAGATCGACGCGTTTTTTGGGATTCGCGGACAGGCGCATTGACAGATGCGCAAGTTTCGATACGTAAAGTATGGAAATTGGAGCGCGTCTCCTGGCGAGCTTCCGCCCGGATCGTTATCGGAGCTTTTCTGTATGAGCCAACCGCAGCCGCCGCTTTTCGTGTCCGCCGATGCGGTGCGGTCGGTCTTCCGATGGGGAGAGGCCATCGAGGCGGTGCAGAACGCCTATGCCCAGCCGCCGGAACATGCCGCCATGCCGCCGCGGACGATCGCCCAGTCCGGGCGGGCCTGGCTTCGTACCCTCCCCGCCGCGCCTCCCGGCGGGCGCTACTTCGGCGCCAAGCTGATGGGCATGGCCATGGCCTCTCCCACGGCGGGAGTCGAATATGTCGTGGTGCTGTTCGATCGCGAAACCAGTCGGATCGCGGCATTTATCGATGCCAACCAACTGACCGGCTTTCGCACGGCCGCAACCTCTGCAGCCGCGCTTGACAAACTGGCTTCTTCGGGGCCGGCTCGGCTGGGGGTCATCGGATCGGGGCTTGAGGCCCAGATGCACACGCGGGCCTTTGCCGCCGTGCGTGATCTTTCCGAAGTCGTCGTCTTCAGCCCCAATCCCGCCAACCGCGAAGCCTTCGCCCGGGCCGTCGCGCAAGATCTTGGCGTCCCGGCCCGCGCCGTCGGTTCGGCCCGAGAAGCCGTCGACGGCGCGAGCATCGCGCTTGCCGCCGCGCGTTCGCACGATGAGCAGCCGATCCTGTTTGCGGACTGGCTGCGACCCGACGCCACGGTGGTGTCGATCGGCTCGACGATCCCGCAGCAGCGAGAGAGCGACGTCTCGATCGTCGCCCGCGCCGACCTGATCGTATGTGACATGCTGGAGGAAGTGCTTGAAGAAACCGGCGACATGCTCGCGGCGCGAGACGCGGGCCTCGATCCGGCGGAGAAGGCCTTTTCGCTCAATGCCCTGATGGCGGGCGACCTCGATGCGCGCCTCGCCGCCGCCAAGGCACCGATGTTCAAGTCGGTTGGCGGCGGGATGCAGGACATCGTCATTGCCGAAATGGTGCTCGAGAAAGCGATCGCAACCGGCCTTGCGCAACCCTTGCCGATCAGTTTCGAGACCAAGAAAGCTTGATGTTCCACATCGGACCGGCTTCTTCCTCCGCCTCGATCACGTCGGCGCGAAGGCTGTTCCGGTAGACCGACCGGCCGCTGCCCAGGCAGGTCCGGGCCAACGTCGCCATCGCCGCGTTGTTGCCGGGTCTCAGGAACCGCCTGAGCTAGGCCCGTCGCCCCCGACTTGGGGCTGCACCAGGTTCCGTTCGCGGGCTTGCAGCACCCGGCTGCGGGCTGGAATGTTGTGGGTCAGCCAGACATTGCCGCCAATCTCCGAGCCGCGCCCCACGGTGATGCGTCCGAGCACAGTCGCGCCCGCGTAGATCACCACGTCGTCTTCGATGATCGGATGGCGGGGGATCGACTTGACGAGGGCGCCGTCGCCATCGGCGGGGAAGCTCTTCGCACCCAAGGTGACGCCCTGGTAGATCCGGACGCGATCCCCGATGATCGCGGTCTCGCCGACCACGACGCCCGTACCGTGATCGATGAAGAAGCCTTCGCCGATCCGCGCTCCGGGGTGGATGTCGATCCCGGTCTTGCCGTGAGCGATCTCCGAAATGATCCGCGCGACAAGCGGGGCGCCCAGTCGATGCAACTGGTGCGCGAGCCGGTGGTGGATGATTGCCAGCAGGCCGGGAAAGCAAATTAGCACTTCGTCGAGGCTGCGGGCCGATGGATCGCCGTGGAAGGCCGCCTCGATGTCGGTGTCGAGCAGGATCCGCAGCCGCGGCAGCTCGCGCGAGAAGGCGACGACTATTGCAGAGGCCCGGGCCTCGAGGTCGTCAGGGCCTTCCTCGACATAGGCGAGTTCCAGCCGAACCTGGGCGTGGAGCCGCGACAGGGCGATCTGTAGCGACTGTGTGACGAACAGGTCTTCGTTGTGTAGGCGGACATGGTCCGGGCCCAAGCGCAGCGGATAGAGCACCCCGCACAGGTCTTCCATGACCTTGGCCAGGCGCAGGCGGGAGGGGAACCCTTCGACCCCGTACTCGGCGTGATGGGCGCGGTTTGTCCGCCAGCCGCGGCGGATTTCGCCCAGCCGGTCGACCACCGCAGCGACGTCCCAGATGTCGTCGTTCGCGGGCTGGCCGTCGTTGTCGGGAATATGCTCGGGCAGGCTCACAGGCCAAGGCGATCCCAGAACTCGCCGGCGGAGAGGCGGCGGGAGGCTTGGCGGTGGCTCGCGGCGGCCGACCACGAAGGATGCGGCAGCGGCGGCACGGGCGCGCCGCGGCGCAGATTGGGGGCGAGGGCGGGATTCTGACGCATCGTATTCTCCTTTCTCGGAACACGACGCCGGGACATCCCCGGTTCGTGCGCTTTAGCCGTTGGTGACGCGGAGCAAGCTGACATCCATCAAAAGCCGCGACCGGGTGGCAGGCGCCTTCCGGTAAGCCATGTCTATCGATTTGGTGGAGTAACGCGACAAACGGCTTGTTCGGATAGCTGAAGATTTTTTTGCCCCGTTCGAACGTGCCGTGTCCGGGCCGGTCTGTCGGATTGCTGTTTCCTCTTGGTCCGCCCGTGCCTAGCTTCAACGAGTGAGTGAAGCGCAATATCTTTCCGGCCGGCTACTGCTGGCGATGCCCGGGATGTTCGATCCCAATTTCGACCATGCGGTGATCGCGATGTGCCGGCACGATGCAGAGGGCGCCTTCGGCATCGGGGTGGGCCAGGTTCGTGCCGGTCTGCGCTTCCGGGAAGTGTTGGAGGACGTCGGGATCGATCCCGGCGCCGCTCCTGACCGGCCGGTCCACCACGGCGGCCCCGTCGAGCCGGGGCGCGGTTTCGTGCTTCATTCCACCGACTGGCGCGGCGAGGAGACGATCGAGATCGATGGGCTCTGCGCGTTGTCGGCTTCGCTCGAGATTCTGCGGGCGATTGCGGCAGGTCAGGGGCCGGAGCGCTGGTTGATCGCGCTGGGCTACGCCGGATGGGGCGCTGGTCAGCTTGATGGCGAGATGCGGCATCACGGTTGGTACGCCGCAGCGGGGCACCCGGAGATTCTCTTTTCGAGCGAAGCCGGGTCGCGCTGGCGGGACGCCTGGCGGGCCGAGGGAATCGATCCGGCGCTGCTGGCCAGCCAAACCGGCCACGCTTGAGCGAGCCTACGCCGGGCAAAAAATGACCGGAGCGACATGGCAAGCGCTCCGGCCAAGTTAGGGAGATATACATCGGCCAGGCAAACCGACGGGAGAGGGTTGACGGTCAATCGACCCTCCCGCTAGAACATCGCTAATGAGAAGCGTTCGCAGTTGCAACCGAAAATTGCATCCGGGATCGGTTGCTACCGCGGTGCTTCCGAAAACCGCCGGTTCCAGCCCGCTTCACAGGAGCATGCCATGTACGAATTCGTCGATCGCCCGGTCACCAGCCTCGATCATGGCGGACGATTCCTCGTCTGGTCGATGCGGTCTTGGGTGAAGGCCATGGGGGAGCGGTCCTGCCCCGCCGGCGCGATCGCCCCGGCCTTCGGGCAGTGGCGCATGCTCTCGGGACTCCAGCCCTTTCTCAGGATCATGGCGCTGTTCAACCGCCACGGGTTGGAGAACTTCCAGTTTTGCGCATTGCCTTGCAACCACGTCTCGGAGCACGAGGCGATCATCGTCAGCTTGATTTGCAATCTGCGCGAAGGCCGTTCCGACTTGGTCCACGACACGTTGACGCTGCTCGTCGATGAAGAGGCGATAGGCGATCTGCTGAGTTCGCTATCGCTGCTCGGCACGGCGATGGCCGCTGCGGCGCTTTTGCCGGGGTGTGATAGGGGTTCGGCCTCTCACCCTGTTCCGCGCGCCGACAACGACCGGCCGTAACGCTCGCGCACCAAGGCGATGAACGAGCTCGCTTCGTAACGCAGCGCGCTCGACCCGGCGGCATAGAGCAGGCCGATCTCGCGCTGGAAGTCGAAGTCGGCGACGCGGACCAGCCGAACCGCCGGATCGCCGAAGCTCTCGGGCATCATGCCGATCCCCGCGCCCGAGCGGACCATCGCCAGCACCCGCGCGTCGTCGGTGGTCTTGAGGAGAAAGCTCGGGCGAACCCCGCGGTCGGTGAAGAAGCGGTTGATCTCGGGCAGGGCCTCGCAGTGGCGGCGCACGACCATGCGGTCCTCCGCCAGTTGTTCGGCCTCGACCGTTTCCAACCCGGCCAGCGGATGGTCTGCGGGCAGGACCATCAGGTAGCGTTCGCTGCGCAGCGCCTCGGGGCGGAAGCGGGCATGGTGCGGGCGGATCACGGTCAGCGCGATGTCGAGCCGGCCACGGTCGAGCCGTTCCGCAAGGTCGCGTTCCGAACCGTCGAGCAGTTCGAGCACCTCGCTCCCGGCGGCGCGGCGATGGCGGGTGACCAGGTCCTCGACCAGCGCGGTCGGGATCGTTCGCAGCACGCCGACGCGCAGCACGCGCGGCTCGGGCGCGCCCGAAAGCTCCTGCAGCGCAAGGTCGTATTCCGCCGCGATCCGCCGGGCGCGCAGCAGGAAGCGGCTGCCGGCCGGGGTCAGCGCGACGCGCTTGGTGTCGCGGTCGAACAGGCGGGCGCCGAGCTGCTTCTCCAGCTTGGCGATTCCCGCGGAGAGCGTCGGCTGGGTGACGCTGACCTGCTTGGCCGCGCGGCTGAAGTTGCCGCTTTCGGCCACCGCCAGAAAGTACCTTAGCATATATCGGTCGATCATAGACGCTGTCTATGATGACGCGGGCGATCTTTCAATTTTTCTCGAAGGCCCGCGCCGGGTATGAGGCGGCGAACAGGAGAGGATGCGATGACCGCCCCCGTACTTTCGACCGCGCTGAACCTCGACAGTCCCGAGGCGCAGGCGCGCGACGCCCACAACCGCGCCCTGGCGCAGGAACTGCGCGAGCGCGTCGCCCAGGTTGCGCTGGGCGGCGACCAGAAGGCGCGAGACCGCCACACCAGCCGCGGCAAGCTGCTCCCGCGCGACCGCGTCGAGCGCCTGCTCGATCCCGGCTCGCCGCTGCTCGAGCTCGGCCAGCTCGCGGCTTACGGCAAGTACGGCGAGAACATCCCCGGCGCCGGGATCATCACCGCGATCGGCCGTGTCTCGGGCCGCCAGTGCATGATCGTCTGCAACGACGCGACGGTGAAGGGCGGGACCTATTATCCGACCACGATCAAGAAGCACCTCCGCGCGCAGGAGATCGCGGAGCAGAACCACCTGCCGTGCATCTATCTGGTCGATTCCGGCGGCGCGAACCTGCCGCACCAGGCCGAGGTCTTCCCCGACCGCGACCACTTCGGGCGGATCTTCTTCAACCAGGCCAACATGAGCGCCAAGGGTATCGCCCAGGTCGCCTGCGTCATGGGCTCCTGCACCGCGGGCGGCGCCTATGTGCCGGCGATGTCGGACGAAACGGTGATCGTGAAGGAACAGGGCACGATCTTCCTGGCCGGCCCGCCGCTGGTCCAGGCCGCGACCGGCGAGGTGATCAGTGCCGAGGACCTCGGCGGCGGCGATCTCCACACGCGCACCTCGGGCGTGGCCGACCACCTGGCGGACGACGACGAACACGCGCTGACCATCGTCCGCGACATCGTCAGCCACCTGGGGCCTGTCCACGACAACGGCCTGCCCTGCAAGGAGCCGCGCCCGCCCAAGTACGATCCCGAAGAACTCTACTCGGTGATTCCGGCCGACGTGCGCGAGCCCTACGACGTCCACGAGGTGATTGCCCGGATCGTCGACGGGAGCGAATTCCACGAATTCAAGGCGCTCTACGGCTCCACCCTGGTCTGCGGCTTCGCCCACATCTGGGGCAAGCCGGTGGCGATCCTCGCCAACAACGGCATCCTGTTCTCGGAAAGCGCGCAGAAGGGTGCGCACTTCATCGAGCTCGCCTGCCAGCGCAAGATCCCGCTGCTGTTCCTCCAGAACATCTCGGGCTTCATGGTCGGCGGCAAGTACGAGGCCGAAGGCATCGCCAAGCACGGCGCCAAGCTGGTGACGGCGGTGGCGACGGCGACGGTGCCCAAGATCACCGTGCTGATCGGCGGCTCGTTCGGCGCCGGCAACTACGGCATGTGCGGCCGCGCCTACGACCCGCGCTTCCTGTTCACCTGGCCCAACGCCCGCATCTCGGTGATGGGCGGCGAGCAGGCCGCCTCCGTCCTGGCGACGGTCCACCGCGATGCCGCCAAGTGGACGCCCGAAGAGGCCGAAGCCTTCAAGGCGCCGGTGCGGCAGAAGTACGAGGACGAGGGCAACCCCTATTACGCCACCGCCCGCCTGTGGGACGACGGCGTGATCGATCCGGCGCAGACGCGCGACGTGCTGGGGCTGGCGCTGGAAGCGAGCCTGGAAGCGCCGATCCCCGATCGTCCGCAGTTCGGCGTGTTCAGGAGGTAATGGTTATGATCAAATCCCTCCTCATCGCCAACCGCGGCGAGATCGCCTGCCGGATCATCCGCACCGCGCGGCGGCTCGGCATTCGCACCGTGGCCGTCTATTCAGACGCCGATGCCAATGCGCTGCATGTCCGCTCGGCGGATGAGGCCGTGCACATCGGGCCCTCGGCGGCGCGCGAAAGCTACTTGATCGGCGAGAAGATCATCGCCGCTGCCAAGGCGACCGGTGCCGAGGCGATCCACCCGGGCTACGGCTTCCTCTCCGAGAACGCCGAGTTCGCCCAGGCCGTGCTCGATGCCGGGCTCGTTTGGGTCGGGCCCAAGCCCTCCAGCATCACCGCGATGGGGCTCAAGGACGCCGCCAAGCAGCTGATGGCCGATGCCGGGGTGCCCGTGACGCCGGGCTACATGGGCGCGGACCAGGACCCCGCCCATCTCGCCGCCGAGGCCGGCAAGATCGGCTATCCGGTGCTGATCAAGGCGGTTGCCGGCGGCGGTGGCAAAGGGATGCGGCTGGTTGAAAAGGCCGAGGACTTCATCGATGCGCTCGCCTCGTGCCAACGCGAGGCCGCGGCCTCGTGCGGCAACGACCACGTGCTGATCGAGAAGTACATCCAGCGCCCACGCCACATCGAGGTCCAGGTCTTCGGCGACAGCCACGGCCAGGTCGTCCACCTGTTCGAGCGCGACTGCTCGCTCCAGCGCCGCCACCAGAAGGTGATCGAGGAAGCTCCCGCGCCGGGCATGGACGAAGCGACGCGGGCCGAACTCTGCGCCGCCGCGGTCCGCGCGGCCAAGGCGGTCGACTATGTCGGCGCCGGCACGATCGAGTTCATCGCCGACGGCTCGGAAGGCCTGCGCGCTGACCGGATCTGGTTCATGGAAATGAACACCCGGCTCCAAGTGGAACACCCGGTGACCGAGGAGATCACCGGGCAGGACCTGGTCGAATGGCAGCTCCGCGTCGCCTCGGGCGAGAAGCTCCCGAAGACGCAGGACGAACTGGCGATCGACGGCTGGGCAATGGAAGCACGGCTCTATGCGGAAGATCCCGCGACCGGCTTCCTGCCCAGCATCGGCACGCTCGAATTGCTCCAGTTCGGCGAGGGAGAAGGTGGGCGCATCGACACCGGCGTCTACGAAGGCGCCGAAGTTTCGCCGTTCTACGATCCGATGATCGCCAAGGTCATCGCCAAGGGCGCTACCCGCGACGAAGCGCGCGAGCGGCTGGCCGACTTGCTCGACGACAGCGCGGTCTGGCCGGTCAAGACGAACACCTCGTTCCTGCTCCAGGCGCTGGCCCACCCCGAATTCGCCTCGGGCGAGGTCGACACCGGCCTGATCGGCCGCGACGGCGAGGCGATGACCAAGGCGCCTCAGCCCTCGGCCGAGGCCCTGGCCGATGCCGCGCGCGACCTGATCCCGGCCTACGACCAGCCCGCCTTCCGCCTCAACGCCCCGGCTCGCACGGCCAGCTTCGTGCTGGTCGATGGCGAGCCGGTCGCGGTGGAGGTCGCAGGCCCGGGCAGCGAGGATCCGGCCGACGCCGTCCTGCTGGCGGAGCACGGCGCGGTCTGGGAAGTCACCCCCTGGCGCAAGGACGCGCTGGGCGGCGCGGCGGCCGGATCGGGGGCGATCCTCTCGCCGATGCCGGGCAAGATCATCGCGGTCGAGGTCGCGGCGGGTGACACGGTCGTGGCTGGGCAGAAGCTGCTCACGCTCGAGGCGATGAAGATGGAACACACCCTGACCGCGCCGTTCGACGGCATGGTCGCCGAGCTCAATGCGGTCCCCGGCGCGCAAGTGCAGGTCGATGCGCTGCTGGCGCGGATCGAGGCGGAAGCTGAGTAAGTTCCCCACCCCCGTTCGTGTCGAGCGAAGTCGAGACACGGGCGCGCAACGTCTCTCGACTTCGCTCGAGACGAACGGAGATTTGGTATGCCTGGAAAGTTCTTCGATGAATGGCAGGTCGGTGACCGCGTGACCCACCAGCCCAGCCGCACCGTGACCGAGACCGACAACCTGCTGTTCTCGGCCATGACGCACAACATGCAGCCGCTGCACCTCGATGCCGAGGCGGCCAAGGCGAGCGAGTTCGGCAAGATCCTGGTCAATTCGACCTTCACCTTCAGCCTCGCGGTGGGGCTGTCGATCGCCGACACCACCGTCGGCACGTTGATCGCCAACCTGGGCTTCGACAAGGTCGTGACCCCAAAGCCGACCTTCATCGGCGATACGCTGACCTGCTCGACCGAAGTCATCGAGATGCGCGAGAGCAAGTCACGGCCGAACCAGGGCATCGTCACCTTCAAGCACGAGCTGACCAACCAGCGCGGCGAGATCGCCCTGTCGATGCTGCGCACCGTGCTGCTTAAGAAGCGGAACTCCTAAGCACTTTCCCGTTGCTTATCCTCTGGGCGCCCGCTCAATTGCGCCCCGCAGATTCGAACGGGAGAGTGACATGGCGGTTGGCGAGAGCCGGTACAGCGGGCCGGCGGCCCAGGTGGCCCAGGGCTGGACGCTCGAGCGGCGCACCCGGCCGAGCCGGCTCAACGGCGCCAACGGCCTGCGCACGGGCGCAGACGGCCGCATCTACGTCGCCCAGGTGGCCGGCAGCGCGATCTCCGCAATCGATCCCGACAGCGGCGCCATCGAGACCGTCAGCGCGGTCGGCGGCGCGATCACCGCGCCGGACGACCTCGTCTTCGACGAGGCGGGCAACCTCTACTGCACCGAAATCACCCGCGACCGCGTGACCGTGCTGCGGCCCGACGGCACCTCGGACGTCATCGCCGACGGTGTCGCCGTCGCCAATCCGATCACCTATCATCAGGGCCGCCTGATCGCCGGCGAGCTGACCATCGGCGGGCGCATCGAGGAGCTCGACGGGTACGGCGGGATCGTCCGCACCATCGCCGACGGCGGGCCGATGCCCAACGCCTTCGAGGTCGGCCCCGACGGCAAGCTCTACTTTCCCGCCCAGG
>JBQCGM010000040.1:0-9375 GCA_051955585.1 Novosphingobium sp. | reverse complement strand
GGCGCGCTTGGCACCGGCCTGACCTTTCGCTGCTGCCGAGAACGGCTACTTGGGCGCCAGGACCATCAGCATCTGGCGGCCTTCCATGCGGGGGAAAGCCTCGACCTTGGCGATTTCCGCCACGTCTTCCTGGACGCGCTTGAGCAGGTTCATGCCGAGCTGCTGGTGCGAGAGCTCGCGGCCGCGGAAGCGCAGGGTAACCTTCACCTTGTCGCCATCCTCGATGAAGCGGTTCACGTTGCGCATCTTCACGTCGTAGTCGTGATCGTCGATGTTCGGACGCATCTTGATCTCCTTGATCTCCTGCGTCTTCTGCGTCTTGCGCGCGAGGTTGGCCTTCTTCTGCGCCTCGTAGCGGAACTTGCCGACGTCGAGGAACTTGCAGACCGGCGGATCCGCGTTGGGAGAGACCTCCACCAGGTCGAGGCCGACATCCGCCGCCTGGGCGATCGCCTCGCGAGTGTACATGACGCCCAGATTCTCACCGTTTTCGTCGATCACGCGGACCTTGTCGGAAACGATCATCTCATTGTAGCGGGGCCCGCTCTTGACGGGGGGCGTCATCATGCGCCGGGGTGGGGGAGCTATAACGCTATCTCCTGGTGGTTGACTGGACTCGGTTTATTGCGCCGGTCCCTTAAAGCGAATCGCCGGGACAGGGAAGCGGGCTTTTTTCGTCCGCTGTCGCGGAAACGGCGTCAGCCCGCTCCCCCCGGCCCGGTACCGCCTCTGTTCGGCTCAGCCGAACAGATCAGGACGCTCGCCAAAGCGGGAACTGGACGAGCCGGCCCGCCGCTGGAAGCAGCGCGTCGATCGCCCGCGCCGGCTGCATGGCGGAAAGGATTGCCGGGTCGGCGGCGTTCATCCCCCCGGTGAGGGCGCCGAAGGCCGGCAGGATCAGCCGCGTCTCGCTGGCGACCGCGCAGGGCCGGGCGATCCGCTTGCCCTTGGCCGCGACGGTCAGCTTGGGATGCCAGTGTCCCGAGAACTCGGGCCGGGTTTCGCCGCGCTTGGTGCGGTGGCGCAGGATTACGCCCGAGACCTCGAGTTCCTCAGCCAGCGTGCCGGCGTCGTGGACCGCGTCGCTGTCGTGGTTGCCGGTGATCCAGACCCAGTCGGTCGCCTTGGTCAGCGCGGCGAGCATGCCCGCGGCATGAGGCTCCAGCCGGGCGGTGCCGGCGGAGTCGTGAAAGTTGTCGCCGAGGCAGAACACCCGCCGCGCGCCGGTCTCGCGCAGCGCCTCCGCCACTCTGCCCAGCGTCTCGCGGCTGTCGTAGGGCGGCAGCATCTGCCCGTGCCTGGCGTAGAAGCTGGCCTTCTCGAGATGCAGGTCCGCCACCAGCAGCGCATTCTCGCGCGGCCAGAAGAGCGCCCGCCCGCCCACGAGGCGAAGTTCTTCATTGGCGAACGAAAAGGGAACCATTAGCCGTCCTTGCCGAACGCCCGCGGTTTTGGCAAGCGGCCTGCGATGACCGACTGGACCCCCTACACCGCCCGCGCCCGCGCCTGGTTCGAAAGCCTGCGCGACAGCATCTGCGCCGAGTTCGAGGCGATCGAGCGCGAGGCCGGCTCCGACGCCGCATTCCGGTACGATCCCTGGAAGCGCGAAGCGCTTGAGGGCGAGGACGCCGATACGGGCGGCGGCACCCGCGGCCTGATGAAGGGCAAGGTGTTCGAGAAGGTCGGGGTCAACGTCTCGACCGTCGCCGGCGGGCTAGCCAAGGACTTCGCCGCCACGATCAACGGCGCCTCGGCCGAGCAGAACGCCTTTTCCGCGACCGGGATCAGCCTGGTCGCGCACATGGCCAACCCGCACGTCCCCGCAGTCCACATGAACACTCGGTTCCTGACCACCACCAAGGCTTGGTTCGGCGGCGGGGCGGACCTCAACCCGCCGATCCCCTACGCGGAGGACACGGCGGAGTTCCACGCCGCGTTCCAGGCGGCCTGCGACGCCCACGGCGCCGACTACTACGACCGGTTCAAGGCCTGGGCCGACGAATACTTCTACATCCCGCACCGCAAGGTGCACCGCGGGGTGGGCGGAATCTTCTACGATCACCTCGAATGCGGCGATGCCGACCATTGGGAGGCCAACTTCGCCTTCACCAAGGCGGTGGGCGAGGCTTTTCTGGCGGTCTTCCCCCGGCTCGTCCGCCGCCGCCTGGGTCTGCCCTTCGACGCCGCGGAGAAGCGCCGGCAACTCGAATGGCGCGGGCGCTATGCCGAATTCAACCTAGTCTACGACCGCGGCACCCTGTTCGGCCTGAAGACCGGCGGCAATATCGACGCCATCTTGATGAGCCTGCCGCCCGAAGCGGCCTGGGACTGAGCGGCAATTGGCGCCTCGTGACGCCTGGCTTGCCGAAGGAGGGGTCCCAAGACAAAAAAAGGCCCGGTCGTTGCCGACCGGGCCGTGGAAGTTTTGGGAGAGGATGCCTGAAAGGCACTCTCTCTTTCGCAGCCGCAGCATGATTGTGCAAGTGCGAAAAGGTCCAACCCGATTGCGATTTTTGCAAATTGTATCGCGGGGGCGGTTTGCCTTGACCCGCTGACGGGAAAAGCCGAGTATCCCGCCCGGTTCGGGGGAACCATCCAGGGAAATGAGAAGCGCTGAGGAGATCGCGCTCGTGAGCTTTACCGTCAATGTGAACGGCAAGGATCGGACCACCGACCTGCCGGGCGAAATGCCCCTGCTGTGGGTCCTGCGGGACGAATTCGGCCTGCTCGGTCCGAAATTCGGGTGCGGCGTGGCGGCCTGCGGCGCCTGCACCGTCCATGTCGACGGGGCGGCGGTGCGGTCCTGCTCCTATCCGCTATCCTCGGTGGGTAGCGGCAAGGTCGTTACGATCGAGGCGATCGGCGAGACCAAGGTCGGCGCCGCCCTGCAGGAGGCCTGGCTGGACCACGACGTGATGCAGTGCGGCTACTGCCAGGCCGGCCAGATCATGCAGGCCGCTGCCCTGCTGACCGAAAATCCCAAGGTCACCCGCGACGAGGCGACCGAGGTCATGTCCGGCAACATCTGCCGCTGCGCCTGCTATGGCCGCATCGGCGAAGCGATCGTCGCGGTGGCGGCGAAGCTTGACGGCCAGGGCAAGGAGGGCAAGCGCAATGCCTGAGGCAGCTATCCTCTCGCGCCGCGGCTTCCTCAAGGTCGGCGCCCTCGCCGGCGGCGGGCTGATGCTCGAAGCCGCCATTCCCGCTCGGCTGCTCGGCGCCTCGCTGCCTGCGGCAACCGGGGCAAAGCTCACCACCTACGTCTCGATCGCGGCCGACGGGCTGATCACGATCGTTTCCAAGAATCCGGAGATCGGCCAAGGCATCAGCACGGCGCTGCCGATGCTGATCGCAGAGGAGCTCGATGCCGACTGGAGCACCCTCAAGATCGTCCAGGCCGACGGCAACCAGGCGCTCTACGGCAACCAGATGGCCGGTGGCAGCACCTCGACCCCGACCAACTACACCCCGATGCGCCAGACCGGCGCCGCCGCGCGCGACATGCTGCTGCGCGCCGCCGCCGCCGAATGGGGCGTGCCGATGGGCGAGCTGACCACGGCCAAGGCGGTGATCACCCACGCGCCGTCGCGGCGCTCAGCGCCCTACGGGCAGTTCGCCGCCAAGGCGGCGACCCTGCCCGCGCCCGACGTCGCCCAGCTCAAGCTCAAGGATCCCAAGCAGTTCACCCTGGTCGGCACCTCGGCGAAGAGCAAGTTCGCCCCACGCATCGTCAAGGGCGAGCCGATCTACGGCCTCGACACGCGGCTGCCGGGCATGCTCTACGCCTTCTACCAGCGCAGCCCGGTGATCGGGGCCAAGCTGAAGAACGCGGACCTGTCCGAAGTGTTGAAGCGCCCCGGCGTCCGCCATGCCTTCACCGTCACGGGCAACGGCAACCCCAACGAGCTGGTCGACGGCGTTGCGATCGTTGCCACCCACTGGTGGCTGGCCTACGATGCCCGCAACGCACTGAAGGCCGAATGGGACGAAAGCACCGGCGCCGGCCATACCAGCGAGGCCTATGCGAAGCAGGCCGCCGCCCTCCTGCCCGCCGCGCCTGCCACGGTGCTGCGCAAGGAGGGCGATTTCGCCGCGGCGAAGGCCGCCGCCGCCAAGAAGGTCTCGGCGACCTATTCCTATCCCTTCGTCACCCACATGCCGATGGAGCCGCAGAATTGCACCGCGCTCTACGAAGACGGCAAGCTGACCTTCTGGGCGCCGACCCAGCTGCCCGGCCCGGGCCTGGATGCGACCGCCAAGACGCTCGGCATCGATCCCAAGAACATCACGCTGCACATCACCCGGATCGGCGGCGGCTTCGGGCGGCGGCTGGTCAACGACACGATGGTCCAGGCCGCGGCGATCGCCAAGCAGGTGCCGGGCACCCCGGTGCAGATGATCGCCAGCCGCGAGGAGGACACCACCCACGGGTTCTACCGTCCGGGCGGCTGGCATTCCTACGAGGCGCTGCTCGATGCGGGCGGCAAGGTGACGGGCTTCTCCAACCACTTCGTCGGCTTCACCACCGACGGCAAGCCGGTCCGGGCCGGCGGGATGAACAGCGCCGAATTCCCCGCCGGACTGGTCGACAACCTGCTGCTGGGCCAGACCGGCATCAATACGATGATCACCACCGGGCCGATGCGCGCGCCGTTCTCCAACGCGGTCGCCTTCGCCAGCCAGTCGTTCCTCGATGAGGTGGCCCTGGCGAGCGGGCGCGACCTGCCCGGCCTGCTGCTCGAGCTGCTCGGCCCGGCGCGCGAACTCGCCGGTCCGGCCCCCGGCCGTCCCGGCCTGAACACCGGGCGGGCGCGCGGCGTGATCGAGAAGGTCGTGGCCATGTCGAACTGGAAGGCCCTGCGCAGCAAGGCCCGGCCCAAGGCCAAGGGCGGCGCGAAGACCGGCTACGGCTTCGCCTTCTACTACAGCCACGCCGGCTATTTCGCCGAAGTGGTCGAGGTGCGGGTTGCAGGCGACGAGATCACCGTGCCGCGCGTCTGGGCCGCGGGCGACGTCGGGCGGCAGATCATCCACCCGTCGAGCGCGATGAACCAGGTCCACGGCTCGATCATCGACGGCATCGGCCAGGCGCTCGCCCAGGCGATGACCTTCGTCGACGGCAAGGCGCAGCAGTCGAACTTCCACGATCACCCGGTCGCCCGGCACAACCTGTCGCCGAAGATCGCGGTCGAATTCGTGCTCAGCGACAACAATCCGACCGGCCTCGGCGAGCCCGCCCTGCCGCCGGTGATCCCGGCGCTGACCAATGCGATCTTCGACGCCACCGGCAAGCGCGTGCGCAGCCTGCCGATCGACCTGAAGACGGCCTGAGGCCCTCGCGTCAGGCCGAAACCGGCGGCTCCTTGGCGGGAGCCGCCGCGCCTTTTTCATTGCATCGCAGCAATCAATCCGCACATTGGGCGGCACATGCTGCGCCAATACGAACTAGTCGAACGGGTCATGGCCTATGAGCCCGAGGCCGACGAGGCCCTGATCAACCGCGCCTACGTCTATTCGGTCCAGAAGCACGGCAGCCAGAAGCGGGCCAGCGGCGATCCCTACTTCAGCCATCCGATCGAGGTGGCCGGCCTGATGACCGACCTGAAGCTCGACCAGGAGACGATCGTCACCGCCCTGCTCCACGACACGGTCGAGGACACCCTGGCGACGATCGACGACATCGAGAAGCTGTTCGGGCCCGACATCGCCCGGCTGGTCGACGGCGTCACCAAGCTGTCCAAGATCGAGACCCTGACCGAGAACGAGCGGGCCGCCGAGAACCTGCGCAAGTTCTTCCTGGCGATGAGCGAGGACCTGCGCGTCCTGCTCGTCAAGCTGGCCGACCGGCTGCACAACATGCGCACGCTCCACTTCATCCGCAGCGCCGACAAGCGCCGCCGGATCGCCCGCGAGACGATGGATATCTACGCGCCGCTCGCCGAGCGCGTGGGCATGTACGAATACATGCGCGAGATGCAGCTGCTCGCCTTCGAGCAGCTCGAGCCCGAGGGCTACGCCACGATCACCGGCCGCCTGGCCCAGATCCGCAACGTCGAAGGCGGCCAGGTCGACGCCATCGCCCTGGCCATCAAGCAGGCGCTGGCCGAGACCGGGCTGAAAGTCGAAGTCTCGGGGCGCGAGAAGCACCCCTATTCGATCTGGAAGAAGATGGCCGAGCGCCACGTCTCGTTCGAGCAGATCACCGACATCATGGCCTTCCGCGTCCTGACCGACGACATCGAGGACTGCTACAAGGCGCTCGGCGTGCTCCACCAGACCTGGCAGATGATCCCGGGGCGCTTCAAGGACTACATCTCCACGCCCAAGGCCAACGGCTACCGCTCGCTCCACACCGCCATGCTGTTCGAGAATTCGATGCGCATGGAAGTGCAGATCCGCACCAAGGACATGCACGACACCAACGAATACGGCCTTGCCGCGCACTGGTCCTACAAGCAGGGCGGGGTTCGGCCGGATGGCGAGATCGCCTGGCTGCGCGACCTGATCGAGATCGTCGATGCGGCCCACGACGCCGAAGAGCTGCTCGAGCATACCAAGATGGCGATCTACCAGGACCGCATCTTCACCTTCACCCCCAAAGGCGCGCTGCACCAGCTGCCCAAGGGCGCGACACCGATCGACCTGGCCTATGCGGTCCACTCCGACCTCGGCTCGATGGCGGTGGGGGCCAAGATCAACGGTCGCCACATGCCGTTGCGCACCCCGCTGGCCAACGGCGACGTGGTCGAGATCATCAAGAGCGCCAAGTCCGAGCCGCAGCTATCCTGGCTGGCCTTCGTCGTCACCGGCAAGGCCCGCGCCGCGATCCGCCGCGCGGTGCGCCAGAAGGAGCGGCAGGAGATCGCCGCGATCGGCCGCAAGCTGTTCGACGAGATCGTCGAGCGCCTGCCCTCGAAGGTCGGCAAGAAGGCGGTCGCTGCGGCATGGAAGCGGCTCGGCCTCAATTCCGAACAGGACCTGATGATCGCCATCGGCACGGCCAAGCTCGCCGATCGTGAGGTGATGGAGGCGCTTGTCCCCGGCAGCACCAGCGATCTGCCCGAACCCGAAGCCTGGCCCAAGCAGGAGCGCGCGATCTCGATCCGCGGCCTCACGCCCGGGGTCGGCTTCCAGCTCGCCGAATGCTGCCATCCTGTCCCCGGGGACCGTATCGTCGGCCTCAAGCGGCCCGGCATGGGGGTGGAAGTCCATGCGATCGACTGCCTGAAGCTTGCCGATGGCGTGGATGTCGACTGGCTCGACCTCTCCTGGGGCGAACGCAGCACCGGCGCGATCGGGCGGCTGTCCTGCGTGCTCTACAACCGGCCGGGCACCCTGGCCGAAGTCACCGGCATCTTCGCCGCCAACAACGCCAACATCGTCCACTTGGAAATGATGCAGCGGGACGAGCTTTTCGGCACCTACGAGGTCGATCTCGAAGTCCAGGACCTGGCGCACCTGACCCGCATCACCAGCGCGCTGCGCGCGAGCGACGCGGTGGCGCAGGCGGAGCGGCTTTGAGCCACGGCCGATTTAGATTTTTCGTCATCCCCGCGAAGGCGGGAACCCATCTGATGCCACCGTACAATACGGCTTGGCCTTGAGGTGGATTCCCGCCTTCGCGGAATGACGAAGGTTCTTGGAAGCCGGTCGGATCAGTGCACGAACCGCGCCACGACGTCGCGGTAGGAGCGCGAGACCTTCACCTGAGCGCCCGAATCGAGCACCAGGAAGCATTCGCCGTTGGTGTGCGGCTTCACTTGGCGAACCTGGTTGAGGTTGACGATCGTCGAGCGGTGGACCCGCTGGAACACCCGCGGATCGAGCCGGCGCTCGAGGTCCTTCATCGTCTCGCGCAGGATCAGGCTGTTGTCGGCGGTGCGGATGCACATGTAGTCGCCGGCCGCTTCGATGTGCTCGATCGAATCGACGTCGACGCGGAAGATCTGGCCGCGGTCCTTGATGTTGATGAGCTTTTCGAAGCGGTTCGCACCGCCGTCGACGTCCTCGGGGATTGCCTCGATCGCGTCGGGGGCGACCTCGGCCAGAACGTTCTTGAGCTTCTCCGCCTCCTCGGCCGATTTCTTTTCGGCCAGGCGGGTGCGGACGCGGTCGAGCGTGTCGGCCAGCTTGTCCTCGTCGACCGGCTTCATCAGGTAGTTGACCGCGTTGGCTTCGAAGGCGCGGACCGCGTGCTCTTGGTAGGCGGTGACGAAGACGAACAGCGGGGGCTCGATCTCCATCACGCCCTTGACCACCGAGAAGCCGTCGAAGCCGGGCATCTGGATGTCGAGGAAGACCAGGTCGGGCTTTTCCGTCTTGATCTTGCGGATCGCCTCGCGCCCGTTCGAGCAGGTGTCGATGATCTCGACATCGGGGAATTTCTCCAGCCTGAGCTGGAGGCCCTGGATCGCCAGCTTTTCGTCATCGACGAGAATGGTGCGAATGCTCATTCAGTGTTCCTGTCTGCGCCCCACGTGGAAAGGTCCCCCCCGGGAAGTCCAACCGCCGGAGTCACCCGGATGCGGCAGCTGGTGCCGTAACGGCGACGACGGGTGTATCGTTCCGGCGTTCGAACGGAATTTCGATCACGACGGCAAACCCGCCTTCGGGCGGATTCAGCGTATCGAAGCGATGCTGGTCGCCATAGGCCTGCGCCAACCGGTCGCGAATGTTCGCGAGGCCGACCCCTGTCGATACCGGTTCGCCGCCGTCGAAGCTCACGCCAGACACCCTGTTGTCCTCGCCGCCGCTTGGCAATCCCGGCCCGGTGTCCGAGACGGTAATGCGAAGGTTCTGCCCGACGAGTTGCGTGGCGATGGTGATTTCCGCACCGCTCTCCTGCGGGCTGACCGCATATTTGATCGCGTTTTCGACCAGCGGTTGCAGCAGCAGCGAGGGCAGCAGGGCCGGCTCGCTCGCGGGATCGATGTGGAAAGTGGTCCGCAAGCGCTCCTCGAAACGCATCCGTTCGATGTCGAGATAGAGCTTCAGCGTCTCCACCTCCTGCGCCACGGTAACCTGGCCGGTCGGCTCGTTGATCAGGGTATAACGCAGGAACGAGGACAGCCGGCTGAGCATCGCATTGGCCGGCTCGGTCTGCTTGAGCAGGACCAGTGTCGAGATCGAGTTCAGCGTGTTGAACAGGAAGTGCGGATTGAGCTGATAGCGCAGCATGGCGAGCTGGGCGCTGGTCGCCTGGTTCTCCAGCCGCATCAGCTGATCGTTCTGCTCTTCGACCTGGAGGAAGAAGTTCACCGCGTAGTAGAGCGCCGTCCAGGCGCCGAGCAGGGTGAGGTCGAGGTAGAACACGCCGATCAGCAACTGGGCGAAGCTCGCTCCCGTGTCGGTGCGGTAGAGCTGGATCACCCAGGC
>JBQCGM010000039.1:0-8411 GCA_051955585.1 Novosphingobium sp. | reverse complement strand
AAGCGCGTCCAGGAAGACGTGGCGGAAATCGCCAAGGTCGAGGCTTTCCCCCGCATGGAAGGCCGCCAGATGCTGATGGTCCTGGCGCCCAAGTAGCCGTTCTCGGCAGCAGCGAAAGGTCAGGCCGGTGCCAAGCGCGCCGGCCTTTCTTTTGATGCCTTGCGCGGCATGCCCAGCAGCGTGCCCAGCGGCGGCACCTTCAGTGCCAGCCACCAAGCAGCGAAACATGCGCCAAGCACGGCGGCCAGCTGGATTGCCAGGGCAGGAAATCCGACGATCCCGGTCTCGCGCAATTCCCGGCCGACCAGGACGATCGCGGTCTGGTGGACGATATAGGCCGGAAATACCGCGGCGGCGAGCGGACGGCGCCATTCGTGGTCGCGGTCGAGGAAGCGGTCGGCCAGTGTGAAGGCGACGACGATCATCGCCCACGACATCAAGCTGCCTGCGGCGAGCCCAAGCGCTTCGCCCGGCCGGCCCGGCGTGCCGAGCGCCATCACGCTCCACAGCACCCCTAGCGAGGCGAGCGAGAGGATTGCGGCCTCGCGGAAATGGCGGCGGAACGCCTCGCGCAGGGTCGGCACATGGGCATAGGCGAAGCCGATCAGAAAGGCCGGGACATAGTCGGCGCTGTCGGCCAATCCCTGGATGTGCGTCCGGCCCAGCATGGCCAAGGCCACCGCCACGATCGCCGCCGGCAGCCAGATCAACCGCCGGCCCGAGGCCAGCCAGGTCACGGCGGCGCGGCCCCGCCCGTGCCAGCGCGGACCCAGCGCGGCCAGGGCGACCAGCAGCAGGGTATAGCCCCAGAGGTACGGCAGGAACCACAGGTGCTCCCACGCCGGCATGAAGGTGCCCGCAATGTGGGCAAAGGCGAAGGCATCGTGGGCGAGGAACCAGCCGAACGGGCGGTCGATCCCCGCGACCTCCAACCGCACCCAGTCCTGCGGAGGCACGATCACCAGCATGCCGAACAGCAGCGGGACCAGCAGGCGGTGCGACCGCTCGGCCAGGAACGCACCGAGCCCGGGGCTACGCTGAATCATCGCCGCCGTGGCATAGCCCGAGACCGCGAACAGCACCGAGAGCCGCCAGGGCACGATCGCGGCGAGCGGCCAGGCCACCCAGTCGTAGGTCTGCGGCGACTTCACGATCCAGTGGCCCGGCGCAAAATAGAGTCCCAGGTGGAACAGTATCAGCAAGGCGAAGGCGCCGATCCGCAACCAGTCCAGGCCGTAGTGGCGTGGAATCGGCGCGGAGGTCTGGTCGGGCACGGAAATCTCCGGAAAGGGGGAAGCCCATTGGGCGGGAATCCCGCCAATTCGCAAACTCCTTCCACGGATTGTCCCGGATCGGACCTGTGCCCGGCCCAAAGGTTAACGCCCCGGCGAAGCCGCCGGCGGCCAGCTTGCCCGGATCGGCGCCGGCAGGCATGCAGCAAAGAAAACGGAGAGACGGATGCCGAGTCCCCAGACGCTCGATTCGATCCGGGCCGAGCCCGCAGGCGTGCCGGAGCATGTCCCGGCCGGGCTCGTCGTGAACCTGGCCTGGGCGCTCAACGGTGTGCCCAACGACCTGATCGATCCCTATGAACCCTGCGGCTGGCTGACCGGACCGGACATTCCCCCCCTGCTGTTCGACGCGCCGAGCGGGCCGAGCCTGCTCTCGGCCATTGCCGGCGGCCAGACGGGATCCTGGGTGGTCACCCGCTATGAGGACATCGAGCGGGTCTATTCCGACAACGAATTCTTCTCGAACAAGGGCACCGCCGAATTCCAGCGGCTGATCGGCGAGACCTTTCCCTCGATTCCCCTGGCGATCGACCCGCCCGACCACCACAAGTACCGCGCCTTCCTCATGCCTTGGTTCGCGCCGGCGAAGCTCAACAAGATGGACGCGCAGATCCGCGCGCTGGTCGGCGGGATGATCGACGAGTTCGCAGGAGCCGGCGAGGTCGACATCGCCTGGGACTTCGGGCGGATCTATCCGGTGCGGATCTTCATGGCCCTGATGGGCTTCCCGCCCGCCATGTTCGAACAGTTTCTCGAATGGGAATGGGCCATCCTCCATTCGGGCAGCCTGGAGGGCATGCAGGAGGCGCTGCGCGGCGTGCTCGGCTTCCTGCGCGGCTTCATCGCCGAGAAGGAGGCGGAGCCCGACGAGCACCTGACCTCCCACATCGTCCACGGCAGAATCGGAGACCGCCCCCTTACCGAAGACGAGAAGATCGGCATGGTATGGTTCCTCTGGCTCGGCGGCCTCGACACCGTCGCGGCGACGATCAGCCAGATGTTCCGCCGCATGGCTCTGGAGCCCGAGATACAACAGGCGATCCGCGCCGATCCCGGCCTGATCAACACGGCCGTGGAAGAGTTTCTCCGGACCCAGCCGATCCTCAGCTCCAGCCGCCGCGCCACCCGGGACTTCGAATGGCACGGCCAAACAATCAAGGCGGGCGATTCCTTCCGTTGCCTCAATCCGGCGGGCAACTTCGACCCCAGGCATTTCGCCGATCCACGGCGGTTCGACCCGGCGCGCAAGCCCAACCGGCACTTCACCTTCGTTGCCGGGGTCCACCTCTGCCTCGGCGCCCCGCTGGCCCGGCGCGAGCTCAGGGTCCTGCTTGAGGAATGGTTCAAGCGCATTCCCGAATTCCGGGTGAAGCCGGGCGCCGATACCACAGTGTTCCCCGGCCTGCTGTCGATCCGTAACCTGCCCCTGGTATGGGAAGTCTGAGGGGCGATACGCTCTGTTACAATGCGCCCCGTTGACCGGGCCGCGCAAAAATCTGAACAAGCAGGCCGAAAAATCCGGAGAGGACATCCTTTGAACACGAGCTACTTCGCCGAGCTGCGCACCCATTGGCGGCCGCTGCTGGCGGCGACGCTGGGTCTGGCGACCGGCATGTCCCTGGCCGGTCCGATCACGACCACCATTGCGCCGACGATGGTGAAGGATAACGGCTGGTCACAGGCGGAATTCGCCGCGGTCGGGAGCATCGCCCTGGTCGCAGCCCTGGTCTTCCCGCTGATCGGCCGCCTGGCCGACGTACTCGGCGTGCGCTGGACCGCGCTGATCGGCATGGCCACCCTGCCGCTGGCCTTCCTCGGTTACAGCCTGATGGACGGCGCGCTTTCCAGCTATGTCGTGATCTTCTTCGTGCAGAGCGTGTTTTGCGTGACCACCACGGCCACCGTCTACACCCGGCTGGTCGTCCAGCACGTGCACAGGGCACGTGGATTGGCCCTCGCGATCGCGGCCTCCGGTCCGGCGGTCTCGGGAGCGATCCTGGCGCCGCTGCTCAATATCTATGTCGAGGCGCACGGGTGGCGGGCGAGCTACATGCTGCTCGCCATTCTGACCACGATCACGGCGGTAGTGGTCTTCGCCCTGATCCCGCCGCAGCCCAGACGCGCGGCGGCAGTCTCGAACGCGCCCGCGCGCCGCGCGCGCGACGACTATCCGGCGATCTTCCGCAAACCGGCCTTCTGGTTCCTGCTCGGCGCCATGCTCCTGTGCAACCTGCCCGCGACGATCATGCTGGTGCAACTGAAGCTGCTGATCCTGGCGAACGGCGTGAAGGGCGAGGACGCTGGCGTCATGCTTGCCGCGCTGCCGATCGGCATGCTGGCTGGGCGCTTCATCGCCGGCCTTGGCCTCGACCGGTTCAAGGCTCACATCGTCTCGTTCGTCACGCTGGGCCTGCCCAGCCTGGGGCTGTTCCTGATCGCCTCGAGCTTCGATGCGCCGGCGGTCCTGACGGTAGCGGTGTTCTGCGTCGGCTTCTCGTTCGGCGCGGAGGGTGATATCCTCGGCTTCCTGGTGGCGCGGCACTTCGGCGTCGACATCTATGGCTCGGTAATGGGCCTGCTGACCTTCGCCACGGCATCTTCGACCGCGCTCGGCGCGCTGCTGCTGAGCGTTACCCTGGCCAGGACGGGGGGGTACGAACTCTACCTGGTGATCGTCGGCGTGGCGGTGCTGGTCGGCGCCTCGCTGCTGCTCCTGCTCGGCGACAAGCGCGACGTGGCGGAGGATCGCGAACTGGCCGATGTCTTCGCCGACCCGCCGGTGCCGTCGATTCCGCGAACGCCGAGCTGAGCCGTCAGCCCTTCCACTCGCGCCGCTCTTCGGCGGCGCGAAGGACTTCGTAGGCCAGCTGCAGCTTCTGGAATTCCGTGGCGGCAGCGGCATCGCCGGGGCGGACGTCGGGGTGGACTTCCTTGGCGCGGCTGCGCCAGGCCTTCTTGACCGCTTCGTGATCGGCATCGGGCGGGAGCCCCAGGGCCTCCAGCGCACGAAGCTCGTCCCGGCTCCGCGTGCCGTCGCCCGAGCTCGCCCAACCATAGTGGGCGCTTTCCTTGTAGCCCGAATTGTCGCGCGTTTCGGCGCTTTCGCGGGCCGCCGCTTCCTCGGCATCGAGACCGGCGAAGTAATCCCATCCCGAATTGTATTCGGCGGCGTGGCGCTGGCAGAAGTACCAGCGCTCGGGACTGTTCGGCGATTTGGGCGCGGGGCAGTCGCCCGGTTCGCTGCAGCCGGCGCGGTCGCAAAGGCGCACCGTTGCTGCCTCGCGCGCAGCGCCGTAGCTGCGCCAGCGGGGAAATCCCCAATCGTTGGATCTGCGTGGTGCGCGGCTCATCGGTTCGAAATAGGCGTGGCGGTCGGGACGGCGCAAGGCCGGCTGGGTCTGCGGAGAAAAATTTAGGTTCCTACCCTATTGCCGCGTTGCAGCATGGCCTCGGGATGCTTATAGTAACCTTGGTTAGTAATGGAAGCGACGCGAATGAGCCGGCAACTGGCCTTTTCCTCGACGATCTCCGTGACGGTGATGGCGCTTTTCGCCCTGTCGGCCACGATCCGCGCCGAGGCTGCGCCGCTGTCGGTCGCGGCGTCCGCTATCGTTCAGATCGAGGCGAGCAGCCGCTAAGCCGCCCGCCCTTTCGTCCATATCAGTCGATCGTCACGGTCACCGCGCGGCGGTTCTTCGCCCAGCTCGCTTCGTCCGAGCCCAGCGCAACCGGACGCTCCTTGCCGTAGCTGACGGTCGAGAGCCGCGAGGCGTCGATGCCCTGGCCGACCAGGAAGTTCTTGGCCGCATTGGCGCGGCGTTCGCCCAGGGCGAGATTGTATTCGCGCGTGCCGCGCTCGTCGGCGTGGCCTTCGATGGTCGCCCGCTTGTTGGGATAACGGCTGAGCCACTGCGCCTGCTGGGCCAGCGCAGCGGCGTCGGCGCTGTCGATGTTGTAGCGGTCGAGATCGAAGTAGATCGTATCCGCACCCATCATCTGCGCGAGGAAATCGGCCTGGCTGCCCGGGATCGGCGCGCCGGTATTGCTGCCGCCCTGTTCGGTCGAGACCGCCGGACCGGGTTCGGGCGGGAGATCGGCCGGCGCCTTCTTGGCGCAGGCGGCGAGGGCGGCGCTGCCCATCAGCACGAGGACGGCGGTCTTGAGGCTGGCGCGGGTCGTCATGATTGGTCCTTTCGATCGAGGCCAGAGAATTGCAGAAACGAATGGCCGGTCACTATGGCGAGCCGACCTATCGCCCAGATGAACGCTTCTAATCGCGAACCGGTCCCCAGGCCGGATCGGAACCGTCGACCGGGGTCGGCAGGCGGCGCTCGTTGCGCCCCGTGAGATCGACCTGCCACAGGCCGGTCTTGCCGGTGTTGCGCTCGGTCCGGAAGAACTGGATGATCCGGCCGTTGGGCGCCCAGGTCGGCGCCTCGTCCTGCCAGCTATTGGTCAGGTGACGCAGGTTGCCGCCGTTGGGATCCATCACCGCGATGCGAAAACCTCCGCCGATGTGGGTGAAGGCGATCTGGTCGCCGCGCGGGGACCATTCGGGCGTGGCCGAGCGGCCACCGAAGAAGCTGATCCGGCGCTGGTCGCTGCCGTCGGCGTTCATCACGTAGACCTGCTGGCTGCCCGACCGGTCGCTTTCGAACACGATCCGCTTGCCGTCGGGCGAATAGGATCCGCCGATCGAGATGCCCGGGCTGTTGGTCAGCTGGGTGCTGGCGCCGCCCTGGGCCGAGACGCGGTAGATGTTGGTATTGCCGCTCGTGGCCATCGAATAGAGGATCCACTTGCCGTCGGGCGACCACCGGGGGGCGAAGGTCGGATTCGTGCTTTGCGTGATCAGCCGCTGGGAGTTGCGCTCCAGGTCGTAGACGTAGATCCTCGGATTGCCGTTCAGATAGCTGAGGTAGACGATCGACTTGTAGTCTGGCGAATAGCGCGGGGTCAGCGCGGTCGCCTGGCCGGTGGTGATGAAACGGTGGTTGGCCCCGTCCGAATCCATGATCGCCAGGCGCTTCATCCGGCGGTTCTTGGGGCCTGTCTCGGCGATATAGGCGATGCGGCTGTCGAAGAACGGGCTCTCGCCTGAGAGGCGCGAATAGACCGCGTCGGCGCATTTGTGCGCGGCGCGGCGCCAGTCGGCCGGTTGGACGGTCCATTCGGCGCGGCGCAGGAGCTGCTTCAGCGCGACATCGTAGAGGTAGCAGCCGACCTGTAGCTGCCCCCCCTCGACCGCGCGGACCGAGCCATGGACCAGCATCTCCGCCCCGCGGCCCGACCAGGTGCCGAATTCGGGCGCGGGAACCTGCGGATAGGTCGGGCGCGGCAGGCTTTCGGGGCCGACCGGCTTGAACAGGCCGTTGTTCTTGAGGTCCGAGGTGATGACCTGGGCCAGCGCGCGGCCGAGCGCATCGGTCGAACCCGCCGAGGCCGAGGTCGGCACGTCGCGGTCGGTGGCGAAGGAAGGAATGGCGATGCCCAAGTCAGCCCAAGCGTTCTCGTCCGACACCGACCCCGACAAGCCGCCCTCGTCCGGAACTTCTGCCTGGATCTGCGGCGGCGGTGAGGCTGGCTGGGCCAGGGCCGGGGCCGGGGTGGAGACGAAGGCGAGCAGCAGGAACAGACGGGTCTTCATTGCGAGAGTTTCCTGTCGAAGCGGAAAGAGGCGACGCGCTTCCACGCGTCGTAATATTCCTCGCGGAGGTCGAAAGGCGCGGCGAGCTGGACAGCGCGGATCGCCTGTTCGGCGTGGCGGTTGGCCTGGGGCCGGTTGGCGTCGGTGATGCCTTCCTGGCGAACCACGGTGGGGCGCCCGGCCAGGGTGCCGTCGCGGTTGAGATTCCATGACAGGATCGTCACGAGCAGTTCGGCGTCGGCACCTTGGGGCGCAGCCCACTTGGGCTTGAGCTGCCGCGAGATCGCCCCCGCCAGCGAGGATCGCACCGCCGGGCCGATCGCCTGGGCTGGCGGGTTGCGCGACTGGCCGCTTGCCTGGGCCCCGGGCACCCCGCTCTTGAAGGCATCGGCGAAGCTGCTGGCGCCGGCATTGCGCGGCGGACTGGCGGTGGGCCGCGACTGGGCGGGACGAGGGGCGGGCTGTGGGCGGGGTTGGGGACGCGCTTGCGCCGGCTTTGGTGCTGGTCTCGGTGCCGGTGCAGCACGCGGTGCCGGGGGCGGGGGTGGAGGCGCGGGGCGGGCGATTGGCTTCGGCGGCGCGGCGCGCGGAGCCGGCTTGGGTTGCGGCTTGGGCGGCTGCGGCTTCGGTTGGGGTGCGGGCGGCTCCGGCCTGGCAATCGGCTGTGACGGCTCGGGCCGGACCACCGGCTCGGGCGGTGCGGGTTCGCCGATCTCGGGGCCCGCATCGGGCGCGGCCCGGGCCGCCGGTTCGGGCGAAGTCGAGGTCAGGCCGACCTCCTCGGAGAGCGTCACCGTCATCCGCTCGGGCGGGGGCAGGACGGGCTTGCCGAGCGGGCGCCAGACGAGGAAGGCGACCAGCGCGACATGCGCGGCCACGGCCAGCGCCAGGCCGACGCCTTCATCCCTCCTGAGCGCTCTCGTTGCCATCGCCCGCGGACCTATGGAGCCGTGGCTGAACTGTTGGTGACCAGCGAGATCGAGTTGAACCCGGCGCGGTTGAGCTCGCCCATCACGCCCATCACGCGGCCGTAGTCGAGCCCCTTGTCGGCGCGCAGGGTGACCAGCGGGGGCTTGCCGTCGGCGCCCGGCGGGATGCCTGCGAGGCGGCTTTCCAGCTCGCCCGGGGCCACGGCCTCGTCGTCGAGATAGAGTTCGCCATCGCGCGACAGGCTCAGCGTGACCTGGCGCTTTTCCTCGGCCAGGGCCGTGGCACGGCTGTCGGGCAGCTCGACCGGGACCCCGGCTTTGAGCAACGGAGCGGTGACCATGAAGATGATCAGCAGCACCAGCATGACGTCGACCAGCGGCGTCACGTTGATCTCGGCCATGGGGGTGCGGCCGCGCGAGCGGCGGCCCCGCTTGCCGGAAGAGTGGAGGCCCATCGCCATGACTAGCGCCCTCCCTTCGTTTCGTCATTGCGAGGAGGCGAAGCCGTCGCGGCAATCCAGGGCGCCATGCTGTTGCCGCCCT
>JBQCGM010000038.1:0-22510 GCA_051955585.1 Novosphingobium sp. | reverse complement strand
AGCGCGGCCCGCATAGCGCGGCCGGGCGATCTTGCACTTCGCGGCCTTGAGCGTGTCCTCGAGGAACGGCTCGACGAAGGACCAGGCGCCCATGTTGCGCGGCTCTTCCTGGCACCAGACGACCTCTTCGAGGTTCGGCATTCGGCTGATCCGCAGCGCCAGCGGCTCGCCCGGGAAGGGATAGAGCTGTTCGATGCGGACCACCGTGGTGTCTTCCAGCCCGTTCTCGTCGCGGGCTTCCATCAGGTCGTAGCCGACCTTGCCCGAGCAGAGCACGAGGCGCTTCACCTTCTCGTCGGCCGGCGGGGTGCGGTCCGACATGATGCGGCGGAAGTGGCTTTCGCCGATGAAGTCCTCCAGCTCGGACTTCGCTAGCGGGTGCCGCAGCAGCGACTTCGGCGTCATGATGATCAGCGGCTTGCGGAAGCCGCGGTGCATCTGCCGGCGCAGGACATGGAAGTAGTTCGACGGCGTGGTGATGTTGCAGACCTGGATATTGTCCTGCGCGCAGAGTTGCAGGAAGCGTTCCAGGCGCGCCGAACTGTGCTCCGGCCCCTGGCCCTCGTAGCCGTGGGGCAGCAGCAGGACCAGGCCGTTGGCGCGCAGCCACTTGGCCTCGGCCGCGGCGATGTATTGGTCGATGATGATCTGGGCGCCGTTGGCGAAGTCGCCGAACTGCGCTTCCCATAGCACCAGCGTCTTCGGATCGGTCATCGCGTAGCCGTATTCGAAGCCGAGCACGCCGTATTCGGACAGCGGACTGTCGAGCACCTCGAACTTGCCGTGGGGCACCTGCCACAGCGGCACGTACTTGTGCTCGTCGGTCTGGTCGACCCAGACCGCGTGACGCTGGCTGAAGGTGCCGCGGCCCGAATCCTGGCCCGAAAGGCGGACGTTGTAGCCTTCGGAGAGCAGCGAGCCGAAGGCCAGGGCTTCGCCCGTGGCCCAGTCGAAGCCGTCGCCGCGGGCGAAGCTTTCGCGCTTGGCGTCTATCACGCGGGCCAGGGTCTTGTGGATCTGGACGCTGTCGGGAACGGTGGTCAGCGTACGGCCGAGGCTGTCGAACAGCTTCTGCTCGATGCCGGTCGGCACGTTGCGGCGGGCGCCCTCGGGATCGGCCGGCTTGTTGAAGCCGCTCCAGCGGCCGCTGAACCAGTCGGCCTCGTTGGCCTTGTAGGTCTTCGCCGCCTCGAACTCGGTCTCGAGGTGGTCGGTGAAGGCCGTGATCGTGTCGTCGAGGAAGGCCGCGTCGATCACCCCTTCCTTGGTCAGTCGCTCGGCATAGAGCGCGCTGACGGGCGGATGGGCGCGGATCTTGGAATACATCAACGGCTGGGTGAAGCTCGGCTCGTCGCCCTCGTTGTGTCCGAAGCGGCGATAGCACCACATGTCGATCACCACATCCTTGTCGAACTTCTGGCGGAACTCGATCGCCAGCTTGCAGGCGAAGGTCACCGCTTCGGGATCGTCGCCATTGACGTGGAAGATCGGCGCCTGGACGCCCTTGGCGACGTCCGAGGGGTAGGGCGAGTTGCGCGCGAACTGCGGGCTCGTCGTGAAGCCGATCTGGTTGTTGATGATGAAGTGGACGCAGCCGCCGGTGGCGTAGCCGCGGATGCCCTGGAAACCGAGGCATTCCCAGACGATGCCCTGGCCGGCGAAGGCGGCGTCGCCGTGGATCAGCACCGGCATGACCTGGTCCATGCCTTCCAGGTTGTCGCGCATGGCCAGCGTCGCGCGGACCTTGCCGAGCACCACGGGGTCCACCGTCTCGAGGTGCGAGGGGTTGGGGACCAGGCTCATATGCACCTTGATCCCGTCGAACTCGCGGTCGGTCGAGGTGCCGAGGTGATACTTCACGTCGCCCGAACCGCCGACGTCCTCGGGGTTGGCGGTGCCGCCCGAGAATTCGTGGAAGATGACCTTGTAGGGCTTGGCCATCACGTTCGCGAGAACGTTGAGGCGGCCGCGGTGGGCCATGCCGAGCACGATCTCGCGCACGCCGGCGACGCCGGCGTACTTGATCACGGCTTCGAGCGCCGGGATCATCGATTCGCCGCCGTCCAGGCCGAAGCGCTTGGTCCCGACGTACTTCTTGCCGAGGAACTTCTCGTACTGCTCGCCGCGGACGACGGCCTGGAGGATCGCCTTCTTGCCGAGCTGGGTGAAGTCGATGTGCTTGTCGGCGCCTTCCATCCGGTCCTGGAGGAAGCGGCGTTCCTCCACGTCGGAGATGTGCATGAATTCGAGGCCGACCTTGCCGCAATAGTTGGCGCGCAGGATCGCCACGATCTCCTTGATCGTGCCCCACTGCAGGCCCAGCGTGCCGCCGAGGAATATCTTGCGGTCCTGCGCGGCGCCGACGAAGCCGTGGTATTCGGGCGTCAGGTCGGCGGGCAGCTCGCGGTGCGACAGGCCCAGCGGATCGAGGTCGGCAGCCAGGTGCCCCCGCACCCGGTAGGTGCGGATCAGCAGGTTGGCGCGGATCGCGTCCGAAGCGGCGGCCTCCAGCGCCGCCTCGTCGAGCGGCGCGCCGGCCTTGGCCGAGGCCTTCTTGACTGCTTCCTTGATCGCAGTCGGGTCGAGCGCCTGGGTCAGGTCGTCCTCGGCCGCGCCGCCGACCTGCGGCCAGTTCGCGCGCTGCCAGGACGGGCCGGGCTGCGGGCCTTCGTCGGGGGTGAAGTCGTGGCTCTCGTTACCCATTGCGCAAATCCTTCGCACCCGGCGAAAATCGCTGCGCCCCCGCCGGTGCGGAGGCGCAGGCTAAGTCAGACCAGTTCCTTGAGCAGACCGCTCAGCGTGCGGCCGAGTTCGCTGGGCGAGGGCGAGACGCGGATGCCCGCGGCTTCCATCGCCGCGATCTTGTCCTCGGCGCCGCCCTGGCCGCCCGAGACGATCGCCCCGGCATGGCCCATGCGGCGGCCCGGAGGCGCCGTGCGGCCGGCGATGAAGCCGACCATCGGCTTCTTGCGCCCGCGCTTCGCCTCGTCGGCGATGAACTGCGCGGCTTCCTCTTCGGCCGAGCCGCCGATTTCGCCGATCATGATGATCGACTTGGTCGCCTCGTCGGCCAGGAACAGCTCGAGCACGTCGATGAAGTTGGTGCCGTTGACCGGGTCGCCGCCGATGCCGACCGCGGTGGTCTGGCCCAGGCCCTCGTTGGTGGTCTGGAACACGGCTTCATAGGTCAGCGTGCCCGAGCGCGAGACGACGCCGACCGAGCCCTTCGAGAAGATATTGCCGGGCATGATGCCGATCTTGCACTCGTTCGGGGTGAGGACGCCGGGGCAGTTCGGACCGATCAGGCGCGACTTGGAGCCGGTGAGGGCGCGCTTGACGCGGACCATGTCGAGCACCGGAATGCCCTCGGTGATCGCGACGATCAGCTCGATCTCGGCGTCGATCGCTTCCAGGATCGCGTCGGCGGCGCCCGCGGGCGGCACGTAGATGCACGAAGCGGTGGCGCCGGTCGCGGCCTTCGCTTCGGCGACGGTGTCGTACTGCGGCAGGTTCAGGTGGGTCTGGCCACCCTTGCCGGGGGTCACGCCCGCGACCATCTGCGTGCCGTAGGCCAGCGCCGCTTCGGTATGGAAGCTGCCGGTCGAGCCGGTCATGCCCTGGGTGATGACCTTGGTGTTCTTGTCGACGAGGATGGACATTGCGGTCTCCGCTATCTCTCAATTGCGTCCCCGCGAAGGCGGGGACCTCAGGCGGTTGGGGAGGCCCCGCCCGGAGGCACGAGGTCCCCTTTTTCGCGGGGACGCAAGACGTTTAGGCGAGGGTGCTGTCGATGCCCTTGCAGGCGCCGACCAGTTCCTTGACCGCGTCGATCGAGACCTGGAGGCCGGCCTTGGCCGTTTCGTCCAGCTCGATCTCGACGACCTGTTCCACGCCGTCGGCGCCGATGATCACGGGGACGCCGACATAGAGGCCGTCGACGCCGTACTTGCCATCGACATAGGCGGCGCAGGGCAGGACGCGCTTCTGGTCGCCGAGGTAGCTCTCGGCCATCGCGATGGCGCTAGCCGCCGGAGCGTAGAAGGCAGAGGTGCCGAGCAGGCCGACGATCTCGCCGCCGCCGACCGCGGTGCGCTTGATGATCGCGTCGATGCGCTCCTGGGTGGAGCGGCCTTGCTTGATCAGGTCGGGGATCGGGATGCCCTTGACGGTCGAGTACTGCGCGACGGGAACCATGGTGTCGCCGTGACCGCCGAGCACGAAGCTCGACACGTCGCGGACCGAGACGCCGAACTCCTCGGCGAGGAAGGTCGAGAAGCGGGCCGAATCGAGCACCCCGGCCATGCCGACGACCTTGTTGTGCGGCAGGCCCGAGAACTCGCGCAGCGCCCAGACCATGGCGTCGAGCGGGTTGGTGATGCAGATCACGAAGGCGTCGGGGGCATTGGCCTTGATGCCTTCGCCCACGGCCTTCATGACCTTGAGGTTGATGCCGAGCAGGTCGTCGCGGCTCATGCCCGGCTTGCGGGGCACGCCGGCGGTGACGATGATCACGTCGGCGCCCGCGATGTCCTTGTAATCGTTGGAGCCGGTGACCTTGACGTCGAAGCCCTCGACCGGGCCGCACTGCAGCAGGTCGAGCGCCTTGCCCTGGGGAACGCCCTCGGCGATGTCGAACAGGACGACATCGCCCAGTTCCTTCTGCGCGGCGAGGTGGGCCAGGGTGCCGCCGATGTTGCCGGCGCCGATGAGGGCGATCTTCTTGCGAGCCATTGAGACGTGGTCCTTCCGTCATGCGCGGGAAGCGTCTGTCGGGGCGGCCAGCATATATCCCGCACGCATGCGGACAGCCCGGTGATGCGGGCGGCCCTAGGCCTCAAATGTTACCATTGCAACAACGGAAAGCGGCTGTTTGCCGACTATCTTTGCTATTGCGAAGTGTTATCGATATGGGTGTGTTTTCTAGATCCTCCCCATTTTCACGAAGTGCAAATGGGGAGGGGGACCGCTCCAGCGCAGCTGGAGTGGTGGAGGGGTATCTTGCGCCACTACCCCTCCGTCACCCCCCACGCGGCTGCCACCTCCCCATTTGGTTTCGCAAAATGGGGAGGATTTAGCGGCCTCACTCCCCGAACACCCGCTCGAAGATGCGGTCCACGGCCTTGAAGTGGTAGTCGAGGTTGAACCGCTCCTCGAGTTCCTGCGCCGAAAGCGCCTTGCTGACCTCGGGGTCGGCCTTGAGCAGTTCGAGCAGCGAGAGCTGGCCGTCGCTTTCCCAGACCTTCATCGCGTTGCGCTGGACCAGGCGGTAGGACTCGTCGCGGGTCAGCCCGGCCTGGGTCAGGGCGAGCAGCACGCGCTGCGAGTGGACCAGGCCGCCCATCCGGTCGAGGTTCTTCTGCATCCGCTCGGGATAGACCACCAGCTTGTCGACCACGCCGGTCAGGCGGGCCAGGGCAAAGTCCAGCGTGATCGTCGCGTCGGGGCCGATGTAGCGCTCGACCGACGAGTGCGAGATGTCGCGCTCGTGCCACAGCGCCACGTTCTCCAGCGCCGGGGTGACGGCGGAACGGACGACGCGGGCGAGGCCGGTCAGGTTCTCGGTCAGCACCGGGTTGCGCTTGTGCGGCATGGCCGAGGAACCCTTCTGGCCCGGCGAGAAGTATTCCTCGGCCTCGAGCACTTCGGTGCGCTGGAGGTGGCGGATCTCGGTGGCGAGGCGCTCGATCGAGCTGGCGATCACGCCCAGCGTGGCGAAGAACATCGCATGGCGGTCGCGCGGGATGACCTGGGTCGAAACCGGCTCGACCGCCAGGCCCAGCTGCTCGGCGACATATTCCTCGACCACCGGGTCGATGTTGGCGAAGGTGCCGACCGCGCCCGAGATCGCGCAGGTCGCGATCTCCTCGCGCGCGGCCACCAGGCGCTTGCGGCAGCGGGTGAACTCGGCATAGGCCTCGGCCAGCTTCGTGCCGAAGGTGGTCGGCTCGGCGTGGATGCCGTGGCTGCGGCGGATGGTCGGCGTGTACTTGTGCTCCTGCGCGCGGCGCTTGATCGCGGCGAGCAGGGCGTCGAGGTCTTCGAGCAGGAGGTCGGCGGCGCGGGCGAGCTGGACCGCCAGCGTGGTGTCGAGCACGTCGGAGCTGGTCATGCCCTGGTGCATGAACCGCGCCTCGGGGCCGACCTGCTGGGCCACCCAATCGAGGAAGGCGATGACGTCGTGCTTGGTCACGGCCTCGATCGCGTCGATCGCGGCGACGTCGATGGTCGGATTGGTCGCCCACCAGTCCCACAGCGCCTTGGCGCCGCTTTCGGGCACGACGCCGAGCTCGCCGAGCTTCTGGGTGGCGTGGGCCTCGATCTCGAACCAGATGCGATAGCGCGCTTCGGGCTCCCAGATGGCGGTCATCGCGGGGCGGGCGTAGCGGGGGACCATGGTTCGACTCCGGTATGGTTGAATGGCGCTGGCAATACCGGGGGCCGCTAGGGGGAGGGAGCGCGGAAGGCAAGGGCGGCCGCTCATGCGCGGGCCGAATTGGGAAGCACCCGCGTGTCGTCCTGCAGGTCACCGCCACGTCGCGGTCATAACCTATCTTGGCCAGGTGACCGCCTGTCGGCCGCATTCCCCGCCGGCCGCATCGAACGAGCGTTCCTCGATCCGCCCCGCGCCGTCGCGTCGGATCAGCACGACGGTGGAACAGCGCGTCCCATAGACGGGGTCGTTGATGAAGACCGGCGAATAGACCGCTTCAGGCCCCTCTTCGTCGGAGCTCTTGGGGGCCCGGGGCGTGTCGGCGCGCAGGGCCGCGAACAGCGCCTCGGGGTCCTTGGCTTCTCCTTCGAGCCATGCGGCGAGCGCGGCACCAAGCTGGCGCGTCTTGGGCCAGGGGCGGTGGAAGGCGCCGTTGGACAGCCCGTGGACCCCCGGGGCGAGCTCGTGCAGTTCGCGCCGAGGATGGTTGCTCAGCACCTGCGCCCGGTCCGCGTCGGCCAGGCACAGGTTGAACGGGTTCATCGCCGCGATGTCGGGCTCCGGGGCTCCTGCCAGCCAGCCGGTGACCAGCCCCCCGCGCGAGGCCAGGCCGGGCTTGGGATAGCCCGGCACGCGAAAGTTCGTCACCAGCGCGAAGCGCCCGGCGGCGGTGACGCCGAGCCAGGTCCCGCCGGCGCGCAGGTCACGCCCGGCGATGATGCCCGAACCATCGTCCCATTCCGCCAAAGGCGCGGTTGGCCGTTCGTGGAATTCATCGCGATTGCCGATCGCGACCAGACGCCAGCGCGGATGCGCCAGCCAGGCGATCGCGGCTACGCACATGGGTTGTGGTTCACGCGGAGACACGGAGGCGCGAGAATCATCAGATCAGCCCCTTCGCCTTCAGGCTGACGTGCCCCTCGCGGCCGATGATGACGTGGTCGTGGACCGCGATGCCGAGCAGCCGCCCGGCTTCGGCGATCCGGTTGGTGATCTGGATGTCGGCCCGGCTCGGCTGGGGTGAGCCGGAAGGGTGGTTGTGGACCAGGATCAGCGCGGTCGCGCCGAGGTCGAGCGCGCGGCGGATCACCTCGCGGGGGTGGATCGCCGCCTCGTCGATCGAGCCGTCGCCGACGTGCTCGTCGTGGATCAGCATGTTCTGGGCATTGAGGTAGAGTACCCGGACGCGCTCGACCGTGAGATGGGCCATGTCGATCGTCAGATAGTCGATCAGCGCCTGCCACGAGCCCAGGACCGGCGCCTCGCGCACCTGGGCACGGGCGAGGCGGCGGGCGGCGAGGGCGACGATGCGCAGTGCCGCGGCACTGGTCTCCCCCATGCCGGGATGCTTGGCGAGCGCTGCCGGGGCGGCGTTGAACACCCCGGCGAGGCTCCCGAACCGCTGGATCAGGCCGCGCGCGAGCGGCTTGACGTCCCGGCGGGGAATCGCGGTCATCAGCAGGTATTCGACGACTTCGTGATCGGCCAGGGCTTCGGCCCCGCCTTCCAGCAGGCGTTTGCGCAGGCGCGCGCGGTGTCCCGCCGGGTCGCTGCCGGTGTCCCGTTCAGGAAAGAGATCGCTCGCCTCGGCCATATCGCGGTCTTGAGAGCCCTTCGCGGAACGCAGCACCGGCCTGCTGCATTGCCTTTGTTGGGTGTTGCACGCAAGTGAGGGGGAATGGCGGCCGACGAACCACTATCCGAGGAACCACTGGAGACCGCCTCGCCGCGTGGGCGCAGGTGGCGCCTGGCCGTGGCCGCGGGGGCATTGGTCTTGGCGCTCGTCGCGGCCTTCGTCTGGGCTTCGCGAGAGCGGATCGCGGACAATTACATTGGCGCGCAGCTGCGCGAGATGGGTCTGCCCGCCACCTATGAGATCGAGCGGATCGGGACCGACCGGCAAGTGCTCCGCAACATCGTGATCGGCGATCCCAGGCGGCCGGACCTTACCATCGAGCGCGCCGAGGCCCAGATCCGCTACCGACTGGGCTTCCCCGCGATCGGGCGGATCACCCTGGTCCGCCCCCGGCTCTACGGCAGCCACCGGGACGGCAAGGTGAGCTTCGGCAGCCTCGACAAGGTGCTGTTCGCTCCGAGCCAGCCGAAGCAGCCCTTCCGCCTGCCCGATCTCGACCTGCGCGTGATCGACGGGCGGGCCCTGCTCGCCAGCGATCTCGGCGCCGTGGGGATGAAGCTGGAGGGCGCCGGGCGCCTGCGCGGCGGTTTCGTCGGAACCTTCGCCGCCATCGCCCCCGAATTGCGGCTGGCGGGCTGCGGACTGGCTCGTGCCAGCCTTTACGGCACGCTTAGCGTCAGGGGCGAAAGGCCCCGCTTCGTCGGTCCGGTGCGGCTGGCCGAGGCGCGCTGCGACGACGGCACGTCGCTGGCCCGCGCAGCCCTGCGGCTCGACGCCGCGCTCGACCGCAAGCTCGACGGCGGCGAGGGCACGGCCGTCGTCGAGACCGACACGGTCGCTATCGCCGGCGCCGGGCTTGGCAGGCTGAGCGGTACCGGCCGCCTGACTTACCGCCACCGGGCGCTGACCGCGCGCTACGAGTTCAAGGCCGCGGACGCCGCGGCCGCCTCGTTCACGGCCAGGACGATTGGCCTCGAGGGCTCGTTGCGGACGCAGAACGGTCTCGCCCGCGCCGAACTCGACGGCAGCCTCGTCGGCGAGGGGCTGGGCTTGGGGCGGGGGCTCGACGCCGCGCTCGCCTCGGCCGAGCGCGCCGGCGCGGGCTCGCTGGTCGCCCCGATCCTCGCCCAGATAGGCTCTGCGCTGCGGCGCGAGATGCCGGGCAGCAAGCTTTCTGCCAGCTATCTCGCCCGCTCGGGATCGCAGGGCCTGACCCTGACCGTGCCGCAGGCAAGTCTCCAGGGCGGCAGCGGAGCGACCTTGCTGTCCGTGTCGCGGTTCCAGCTGTCGTCTGGCGGTGGCGCGATCCCGCGCCTTTCGGGCAACATCATGACTGGCGGACCGGGACTGCCGCGGATCGCCGGGCAGATGGAGCGCCCGACCGGCGGCTCCGCCGTGTTCCGGCTGGCCATGGCCGACTATCGCGCCGGGCCGGCGCGTCTCGCCGTGCCGCAACTGGTCGTGGCGCAAGGGCCCGGCGGGACGCTGGGCTTTTCGGGTCGTGCCCTGCTCAGCGGGCCGCTGCCGGGCGGCGCGGCGAACAACCTTGCCCTGCCGATCGACGGCAACTGGTCTGCCGCGGGCGGCTGGTCGGTATGGCGGCGTTGCACCCTGATCGGCTTCGACCGGCTGGCTTTCGCCAACCTGACCATCGAGCGGCGCAGCGTGACGCTGTGCCCGCCGCCCGGCGGGGCGATCGTCCGCTCGGGCTCGGCGGGCCTGCGCATCGCGGCGGGCGCGACGCGGCTCGATCTCGCCGGGCGGCTGGGCATGACCCCGATCCGCCTGACCACCGGCGCCGTCGGCTTTGCCGTCCCTGGCACGCTGACGGCGCGTTCGGTCGAGGTCAGCCTGGGCGCCGAGCCGAGCCGCTTCCGCCTCAGCAACCTCACCGCGCGGATCGGCAAGGACATTGCGGGGCGCTTCGAAGGGACCGACGTGCGCCTTGCCGCCGTGCCGCTGGACCTGCTCGATGCGCGTGGCTCGTGGCGCTATGCGAAGGGCGTGCTGAGCATCGCCGACGGCACCTTCCGCCTGATCGACCGCCAGGCCCCTTCGGCTGGTGGGGCCCGGTTCGAGCCGCTCGCCGCCTCGGGCGGGACGCTCACTCTGGCCAACAACCTCATCCAGGCCAAGGCCTTGCTGACCGAACCCGCCGCGGGGCGCCAGGTCCTGACGGCGACGATCCGCCACGACCTGGGCAACGGCCGCGGCCGTGCCGACCTGGCGGTGCCCGGCATCACCTTCGATCCCAAGCTGCAACCCGTGGCGCTGACGCGGCTCGCGCTGGGCGTCGTCGCCAACGTCGCCGGAACGGTCCGCGGCGAGGGCACGATCGAGTGGACCCCCGCCGGGCAGGCCAGCACGGGCCGCTTCACCACTGACGGGCTCGACTTCGCCGCCGCCTTCGGCCCGGTCAAGGGGGCTTCGGGCACGATCGTCTTCACCGACCTGCTCGGCCTGGTCACCGCCCCCGACCAGCGTCTGCGGATCGCCTCGATCAATCCGGGCATCGAGGCGACGGACGGCGAGTTGCGCTACGAGCTGCGCCCCAATTCGCAGATCGCCGTCCTCGGTGCCCGCTGGCCGTTCCTCGACGGCACGCTGACGCTCGATCCGACGACGATGAACCTCGGGGTCGAGGAGGTGCGGCGCTACACCCTGCGGGTCGAGGGGATCGAGGCGGCCAAGTTCGTCGAGCGGCTCGACCTCGGCAACATCACCGCGACCGGCAAGTTCGACGGCGCGCTGCCGCTGGTGTTCGACCACAACGGCGGGCGGATCGAGGGCGGGGCACTCGCCTCACGGCCGCCGGGGGGCAATGTCTCCTATGTCGGGGCGCTCAGCTACAAGGACCTTTCGACCATGGCCAACTTCGCCTTCGAGGCGCTGAAGTCCTTGAACTATCGCAACATGAAGATCGCCATGGACGGGCCGCTGGCCGGCGAGATCGTCACCCGCGTGCGGTTTGCCGGGGTCAGCCAGGGCGAAGGGACCAAGCAGAACTTCCTGACCCGCCGCGTCGCCAGCCTGCCGATCCAGTTCAACATCAATATCCGCGCCGCCTTCATCGAACTGATCGGCGTGGTGAAGCGGACCTACGATCCCGCCTATATCAAGGATCCGCGCGAGATCGTCGATGCCCAGGGGCGGCCGCTGGTGCCCTCCGCGCCGCCCCCGGCGCGAGCGGTGAAGCCCAAAGACATTCAGCCTTCAGACAGCGAGAAACGTCCATGATACCCCGTGAATTGACCAGAGCCGGTTCGGCTGCGACAACCTTGTCGATGGAGCAAGACAGGCAATGGTCCGGCTGGCGCGCCGTTCGCGCCGCGACGATGCTGGTGGCGGGTTCGCTGGCGATGTCGGGCTGTGTCTCGGTCAATGCGCCGGACAAGCCGATCGTCATCGAGCTCAACATCAACATCAAGCAGGAAGTGGTCTACCGCCTGGCAAACGATGTTCAGAACAACATCGAGGCGAACCCGGGGATTTTCTGATGAACCGCACGACTGGATATATCGCCGCGCCGATCTTGGCTCTCGCGCTGGCCGCGGCGCCGGCCTTCGCCCAGCGCGACCCGGCCTATGCCGCGGCGCGTGCTTCGGGCCAGGTCGGCGAGAAGATGGACGGCTACCTCGGCTTCGTCGGCACGCCCAGCGCCTCGCTGCGCGCCCTGGTGGAGGACATCAACATCAAGCGCCGCGCCAACTATACCGAGCGCGCCCGCGCCCAGAACGCCACGGTCGAGGAATATGCCCTGACCCAGGGCTGCATCCTCATCGCCCGCACGGCGCCTGGGGAAAAGTACCAGACCCCCGGCGGCGGCTGGGCCACCCGCACCGCCGCGGCGCCGCAGCGGGATAGCCGGTGCCCGTAAGCGCTGATGAAATTTCAAATTTCCTACAAGGCCCGGGTTCGCTACCCGGGCCTTTGTGCATGTCCTGTCCCGCCTTGCCGCCGCCTGCCGGCTGACACGCCCTGACGGTTCATGTCGCCGGATGACGGGGGCTGACATTTTTTCGCCAGGACACTGTGCGCTTCGTCCACTTGCTCCCCCCGCCTCCACCCGGTTGACTCAAGAATCCCCCCCGCCTACGGGGGCGGCGCCCTCGGCAGGAGCCGTTGCGCTTGCCGGATTTTCCACCAAGGAGAGGATGGCATGAGCGACGAGCGGCCTGCCCGAGACCCTATCGGCGAAGATGCGCGGATCGACGCGCTCGATGAGCGGCTGAAGGCCGCCAAAGAGCGCGAAGAAGAGCGTAATCGGCCATCGGGGAGCGGCCATGCCGATGCGAACTATCGCATGGGCAGCAAGGTCCTCTCCGAGCTGATCGGGGGCATCGGTGGCGGCGCGTTGATCGGATGGGTCATTGACCACTTCGCCGGAACGTCGCCCTGGGGTCTGTTGGTGCTGATGTTCCTCGGGATCATCGTCGCCTTCAGGAACATCATCCGGATTTCGAGCCGGCGCCCCGATTGATCCCCCAAGAGGGACCGTCACGGGCGCTGTTGCGCATGGGCAACGAGGCCCGTGCGCCTAAGCTGAGGGATAAATAGCGTGGCCGAGCAGGGCAAAGTCGACCCGATGCACCAGTTCACGATCGAGCCGATGTTCGGCACCGATCACTGGCAGATCGCGGGCTACCATATCCCCTTCACCAATTCCTCGCTGTGGATGGCGATCGCCACGGTCGTCCTGTTCGTCTTCGTCGCGGGCGGCCTGAAGCGCCAGCTGGTGCCCGGCCGCTGGCAAATGGCGGTGGAAAGCTTCACCGGCTTCGTCGACGGCCTGCTGTCGGCCAACATCGGCCCAGCCGGCAAGAAGTACGTACCCTACGTCTTCTCGCTGTTCATGTTCATCCTTTTCGCCAACGTCCTCGGCCTGCTGCCGCTCGGCATCGTCGGCGTGCATCCCTTCACCTTCACCAGCCACTTCACCGCCACCGGGGTCCTCGCGATCCTGTCCTTCGCGATCGTGCTGGTCGTCGGTTTCTGGAAGCACAAGCTGCATTTCTTCAGCCTGTTCATCCCCCACGGCACGCCGGTGGTGATGATCCCGCTGATCTTCTGCATCGAGCTGGTCTCGTTCCTGGTCCGCCCCTTCAGCCTCGGCCTGCGACTGTTCGTCGCGATGATGGCTGGCCACGTCCTGCTGGAAGTGCTGTCGGGCTTCGTGATCAACGGGATCAATGCCGGCCTCGGCATCGGCCCGGTCGTCTCGGTCCTCAGCTTCGCGCTGATGGTCGCGATCTGCGCCCTGGAGATCCTGGTCGCGGGCATCCAGGCCTATGTCTTCGCGCTGTTGACCTCGCTGTACATCAACGACGCCGAGAACCTTCACTAAGCTTTCAATACCCGTTTCAACCTACAGATTCTCAAAGGAGTTTTACCATGGATCCTCAAGCCGCCAAGCTCATCGGTGCCGGTCTCGCCGCGATCGGCGCCGGCATGGCCGCCATCGGCGTGGGTAACGTCTTCGGCTCGTTCCTCGAGTCCGCCCTGCGCAACCCGGGCGCTGCCGACGGCCAGCAGGGCCGCCTGTTCATCGGCTTCGCAGCCGCCGAACTTCTCGGCCTGCTGTCGTTCGTCGTCGCGATGATCCTGATCTTCGTCGCCTAAGCGAACGAATTCCCACTACGCTTCGTCATTGCGAGCCCTTCGGCTGGCTGCTTGCAGCAGCCGCTCTGGGTAAACTAAAGCGAAGCAATCCAGGGCCGAGCGTGCGACGCTCTGGATTGCCACGGGACCTCCGGTCCCTCGCAATGACGAAGAGAATGGGGCGGTGACGTCCCCTACTGCACGGATCCCATCATGCCTCAAATCGCGCAGCTCGCCGAGACCTACGCCAGCCAGTTCTTCTGGATGCTGGTGTTCTTCGGCATCGTCTACATCTTCATCGGCAACCTGATGGTGCCTAAGGTGATGGCGACGGTCGAACAGCGCGACCGCCAGATCGCCAGCGACCTGGCCGCCGCCGAAGCCGCGCGCAGCGCTGCCGACGCGCAGGAAGAGGCATGGCGGGTCCAGTCGGGCAAGCAGCGTGCCGAGGCCCAGGCGCTGATCGCCAAGGCCAAGGCCGAAGCCGCCAAGGCGACCGAGACCCGTCTCGCCGCCGCCGGCGCCAAGCTCGACGCCCAGGTCGAGGCCGCCGACGCCCGTATCGCCGAAGCCCGTGCGGGCGCCCTCGGCGAGCTCGAGGCGGTCGCGGTCGAGGCCGCCACCGACATCGCCAAGCGTCTCGCCGGCCTCAAGGTCGATGCCCGCTCGGCCAAGTCCGCGGTGAAGGAGGCTCTCAATGCCTAACGTTTCGAGCCTCTATCTCCTCGCGCACGCCGCCGCCGAAGCCGGTGCCGAGCACCACGCGGAACCGATCGCGCTCGGGCTCAACCCGGTCGCCTGGGTTGCCGCCTCGATGCTCGTGCTGATCGCGGTCGCGCTCTACCTCAAGGTTCCGGCGATGCTGACCTCGGGTCTCGATGCCAGCATCGCCGAGATCAAGAAGCAGCTCGACGAGGCCAAGTCGCTCCGCGCCGAGGCCGAGGCCCTGCGTGCCGAATATGCCGGCAAGATCGCCAATGCCGAGAAGGACGCGGCGGCCATGCTCGAGCATGCCAAGCACGAGGCCGAGGCGATCGTCGCCAAGGCCGAGGCCGACACCACCACGGTGATCGCCCGCCGCGAGAAGATGGCCGCCGACAAGATCGCCGCCGCCGAGCGCGGTGCGGTCGACGAACTGCGCGCCAAGGCTGCCCAGGCCGCCGCCGCCGCTGCCGGCAAGCTGATCGCCGCCAAGCACGGCGCGGAGGCCGACAAGGGCCTGGTCGACGAGGCGATCGCCGGGATCTGATTTCGCTGCTCCCGCGCGGCTGGATCTTTCGAAGCTCGGCAGACAGAAAAAGCCCTCGCCTTGCGGCGGGGGCTTTTCGGTTGCGCGCAGCCCGTTCCCGCACGGCCGTCGGCGCAAGACATGGCCAAAAGAAAACCCCGCCGAAGCGGGGTGATCTCCCAAGATGGGAACCCGGCCGCCTGGTCCCGACGGCCGGGCTCGACCGATCTTACTTGGCAGCTTCCGTGGCAGCAGCCGTAGCAGCGGCGCTGGCGGCGCCGGCAGCTTCGGTGGCGGCTTCGGTCGCGGCAGCCGCAGCGTCGGTGGCAGCTTCAGCGGCTTCGGTAGCGGCTTCGGTGGCTTCAGCGGCGGACTCCGCAGCTTCTTCCTTCTTCGAGCAGGCCGAGAGGGCCAGGGCGGCGCCGAGCGCCGCGACGAGAACAACAGACTTCTTCATAATCAACTCCCCTTTGTGGGAGGCAGACGCTAGCCTGCGTTTACCTTGCGGCCAACCGCTATTTCCACAAGTTCGGACGATTGTTGGCCCGGCTCAGAAGTTGTTCTTGGCCTCGCGCAGGGCGGCGAAGGTCGCTGCGGCGTCGCCGCCGCCCCACCGGGCGCGCAAGGCCGGATCATCGGCGCGCAGAAACGGATTGGTGGCGAGCTCGCGCTGGAGCTTGAAGGGCACCGTCGGGCGGCCGTGCTCGCGGCAGCGCGCGATGTCTTCCGCGTATTCCTGGAGCTCGGCATTGTCCGGGTCGGCATGCAGCGCGAAGCGGGCATTGGACGCCGTGTATTCGTGCGCGCAGTAGAGCAGGGTTTGTGGGGGCAGAGCCTTCAGCCGCTTGAGGCTGGCCCAGAATTGCGACGCCGTGCCTTCGAACATCCGCCCACAGCCCAAGGCGAAAAGCGAATCGCCGACGAAGGCGATCTCGGCGGCCGGCAGGAAATAGGCGACGTGGCCCAGGGTATGTCCGCCGACGTCGATCACCTCGGCCTCCCAGTCCCCTAGGCAGACGAAATCGCCGTGGCGCACGGTCTTGTCGACCGCGGCGATTTTGGCCGCATCCCCTTCGGGCGCGATTACCGTGCACCCGGTCGCCGCCTTGATCGCCTCGTTTCCGCCGGCATGGTCGGGATGCCAATGGGTGTTCCAGATATGGGTGATCTGCCAGCCCTGGTGCGCCGCCTCGCGCAGATAGGCGTCGGCGTCCGGGGTGTCGATGCAGGCCGTCTCGTTGCTTTCGGGATCGTGGAGCAGGAACCCGTAGTTGTCGCCGAGGCAGGGGAACTGGTGGACTTCGAGGGGCATCGGAACTCTCTCCTGGGACGGGTCCGATGTAGGCGCGGGGAGAGCAAAGAAAAAGCCCGCCCGACCATCTCGAAAGACGGGCCGGACGGGCTTTCTTGTAGGCTGGCCTTGCGGCTGAAGCTTACTGCTTGGCCTTGAGGGCCGCGCCGAGGATGTCGCCCAGCGAGGCGCCGGCGTCCGACGAACCGTACTGCTCGACGGCTTCCTTCTCCTCGTGGAGCTGGCGGGCCTTGACCGAGAAGTTCGGCTTCTTGGAGCGGTCGAAACCGGTGACCATGGCGTCGAACTTCTGGCCGACCTGGAAGCGGTCGGGACGCTGTTCGTCGCGGTCGCGGCCGAGGTCCGAACGCTTGATGAAGCCGGTCGCGCCGTCTTCGCCGGCCTGGACTTCCAGGCCGCCGTCGCGGACTTCGAGGACCGTGACGGTGACGACGTCACCGCGCTTCAGCGAACCGGCCGAGGAGGCCGAGACGCCGCCGGCCGCCGGAGCGCCCTTCTCGAGCTGCTTCATGCCGAGGCTGATGCGCTCCTTCTCGACGTCGACGTCGAGCACCACGGCCGAGATCTGCTCGCCCTTGCGGTGCAGCGCCAAGGCATCCTCGCCCGAGATGCCCCAGGCGATGTCCGACATGTGGACCATGCCGTCGACGTCGCCGTCCAGGCCGATGAACAGGCCGAATTCGGTCGCGTTCTTGACTTCGCCTTCCACGGTGGAGCCGACCGGGTGCTTGTCGGCGAACTCTTCCCACGGATTGCCCTGGGCCTGCTTGAGACCGAGGCTGATGCGGCGCTTGTCCGAATCGACCTCGAGGACGAGGACATCGACTTCCTGCGAGGTCGAGACGATCTTGCCGGGGTGGACGTTCTTCTTGGTCCAGGACATTTCCGACACGTGGACGAGGCCCTCGATGCCGGCTTCCAGCTCCACGAAGGCGCCGTATTCGGTGATGTTGGTGACGGTGCCCTTGAGCTTCGCGCCGACCGGGTACTTGGCCGCGACGCCGTCCCACGGATCGCTCTCGAGCTGCTTCATGCCGAGCGAGATGCGCTGGGTGTCCTGGTTGATGCGGACGATCTGAACCTTCACGGTGTCACCGATGGCGATGACCTCGCTCGGGTGGTTGACCCGCTTGTAGCTCATGTCGGTGACGTGGAGCAGGCCGTCGATACCACCCAGGTCGACGAAGGCGCCATAGTCGGTGATGTTCTTGACGACGCCGTCGATGATCTGGCCCTCGGCGAGGTTCTGGATCAGGCCCGAACGCTGCTCGGCGCGGGTCTCTTCGAGGACGGCGCGGCGCGAGACGACGATGTTGCCGCGGCGACGGTCCATCTTGAGCACCTGGAAGGGCTGCGGGATGTCCATCAGCGGCTGGACGTCGCGAACCGGCCGGATGTCTACCTGCGAGCCCGGCAGGAAGGCGACGGCGCCGTCGAGGTCGACGGTGAAGCCGCCCTTGACGCGGCCGAAGATCACGCCCTCGACGCGCTTGCCTTCGCCGAACTCGCTTTCCAGCTTGTCCCACGCGGCTTCGCGGCGGGCGCGGTCGCGGCTGAGCATGGCTTCACCATCGGCGTTCTCGACGCGGTCGACGTAGACTTCGACCTCGTCGCCGACCGAAAGGCCATGCGGCTGGCCGGGCTGGGCGAATTCGCGCAGGGCGACGCGGCCCTCGCTCTTGAGGCCGACGTCGATGACGGCCTTGTCGTTTTCGATGGCGGTGATGGTGCCCTTCACCACGCGGCCTTCAAAGCCGCCGGCGGCGGCGCCGCCCAGGGATTCGTCGAGCAGCGCGGCGAAATCGTCGCGCGTCGGATTGGCAGTCGATGCCATAATTAACTTCCTTCAGTCGATGTTTCCGGCCAGGCGGTTGAATCCGCCGGTCTTTCTCCGTCGCCGCACCATGCGCCCACCCCGGAGGGAGGGTTTCGACGGGCCAAAAAGGGCCGAACTGCCGCGAGAGCCGGATGCCGCCCGCGGCGTCCCTCAGGCCGGGGCCGGCGAGACCGGCGCCGCTTATGGGAAAAGGGGGTGAAAAGCAAGCGTTCCGGGTCCCGGAGACGCACCGGCCCCCAAGCACCGAGAAGTTCGGAAGGGCCGCGCCGTGGATTGTCTACGAAGCGCTCGACCCGAACGGTTCGGTTTCAGTTCTTGCTCGATCGCCCTGAGAGCACCTCCACCAGGGCCACGGCGCGGGCGATCGCCTCCTCGCGGTTCAGCAGCGAGGTATCCAGCACCGCGGCGTCTTCGGCGGCCAGCAGCGGCGCGGCGGCGCGCGTGGCATCGCGTTCGTCGCGGGCCCTCAGGTCGGCTTCGATCTCCGCCAAGGTGATTGCCCGGCCTTGCCCCTGCATTTCCAGGAATCGCCGCTCGGCCCGGGCGGCTACGCTGGCGATCACGAACAGCTTCACCTCGGCGTCCGGAGCGATCACGGTGCCGATGTCGCGCCCGTCGAGCACCGCGCCGCCGGGCTGCGTGGCAAAGGAGCGCTGGCGTTCGTAGAGCGCCTGGCGCACGGCGGGATGGACCGAGGCGCGGCTGGCCAGGCTGCCGCTGGCTTCCGATCGCAGTTCGGGATCGCCGAGCAGGGCGTCGGGAAAGCTCGCGGCCGCCAGCGCCTGGGCGGGATCGTCCGGATTGCCGCCGTCGAGGAAGCACTGGAAACCCACCGCGCGGTAGAGCAGCCCGGTGTCGAGGTGGGGCAGGCCGAAATGCGCGGCGAGGGCCTTGGCGATGGTACCCTTCCCCGAGGCGGTCGGGCCGTCGACGGCGATGATCATGCGGCGGCATCCCGTCCGCGGAACGCCTTGACCAGCCCCCATATCGCGATAGCCGCCCAGAAGAACTCGAGTACCAGCGAGGCCGGGTTCAGGTTCACCAGCAGCGATACCGTCAGCAGCGCAGCGCCGAGCAGGTTCACGCCGTGCTGGACGAAGGGATTCGGCTCGGCCCGGCCCGTGGCATAGCCATAGGCGAAGATGATGCAGGCCATGCCGGCGAAACCCGCGATGTTGGCGGCGGTGTGGCCGATCGGCAGGATCACGCCGTCAGCCCGTCGAGCAGGGCCTCGAACCGCGGGAAACTGGTCGCGATCGGGCCCGTGTCGTCGATTTCGACACCGTGATAGCTGGCGCGGCCGGCGACGGCCATCGACATGGCGATGCGGTGATCGAGTTGGGTTGCGACGGGCGCCCCGCGGTGGTCGGTGCCTTCGAGCGGTTCGCCCCCGGTGCCGTCGATGATCAGGCCGTCCTCGGTCTCCTTGACGCGCGCGCCGGCAAGCGACAGCGCTGCGGCCATCACCGAGATGCGGTCCGATTCCTTGACGCGCAGCTCTTCCAGGCCACTCGTTACGGTGCGGCCCTCGGCCAGGGCTGCGGCGACGAACAGCGCCGGGAACTCGTCGACCATGCTCGGCACGACGGCGGGATCGACCTCGATGCCCCTCAGCGGCGAGTGCTTCACCACCAGGTCCGCCACCGGCTCGCCGCCGATCAGCCGCGGATTGGTCTCCTCGATCGAGCCGCCCATCTGGCGCAGCACGTCGATCAGCCCGGCACGGGTCGGGTTGAGCCCGACGTTCTCGATCGTGAGCTCGCTGCCCGGCACGATGAGGCCGGCGACAATGAAGAAGGCCGCAGACGAGGGATCTCCGGGCACCTCGATCGTCTGCGGCTTCAGTTCGGCCTCGCCGCGCAGGCGGATGATCCGGGTGCCGTCGGCCTCGATCTCGACCGTCAGGTCGGCGCCGAAGCCCTGAAGCATCCGTTCGGAATGGTCCCGGGTTGGTATCGGCTCGATCACCGTGGTGATTCCCGGCGTGTTGAGCCCGGCCAGCAGGATGGCGCTCTTCACCTGGGCGGAGGCGACCGGCAGGCGGTATTCGATCGGCACGGCGGGCGAGGCGCCGCGCAGCATCAGGGGCAGGGTGCCGCCGGGACTGGCGGTAATTTCGGCCCCCATCTCGCTGAGCGGGCCGATGACGCGCTGCATCGGTCGCTTCGACAGGCTGGCGTCGCCAACGAAGGTCGCGGTGATCGCGTGGGCCGCGACCAGGCCCATCAGCAGCCGCGTCGAGGTGCCCGAATTACCCATGTCGAGCGCCGCCTCGGGTTGGAGAAGGCCGCCGACCCCCACCCCATGGACGGTCCAGGCGCCTTCTCCGGTACGGGTCACCTCGGCGCCCATCGCGCGCCCACCGCCGCCATCGGCGGCGGGCACCTTTTCAATTACCGCGCCCATCGCGCGGAGGGCGGCGGCGGTGGACAGCACGTCCTCACCCTCCAGCAGGCCGGTGATCGTGCTTTGGCCCACGGCAAGGGCAGAGAGCATGATCGCACGGTGGCTGATGGACTTGTCGCCGGGCACGCGGATCGTCCCGCGCAGGGCCCCGGCCGGCAGGAAGCGGCGGGGGCTCATGGCGGCGGGATCGGAATGGCTCACGGGTAGGCTTTCGCTGGACGGGAAGGGGAAAAGCGCGCGGCTTTTGACAGCGCCCGCCCGCTATGGCAAGGCGCGCCGCTCGTTGGGGTGGCCCTTGCGGCCCGTACGCATCGTCACCATCAACGCCGGAGTTTCAGCCCGCCGGCCTTGGCGGGCAGCATCGAGGTATTTTCATGGTCAAGGCTGAATGGGGCGCCAAGCATGGCTGCCCGAAATGCGGCACCCGCTTCTACGATCTCGGCAAGGCCGATCCCGTCACCTGCATCGAGTGCTCTTATTCATGGCATCCGGATCCGGTGCTCAAGTCGAAGCAGCCGATTCCCTATGAAGAGGTCAAGAAGCCGGAGGCGGCGGTCGATGTCGATCTGGCCGAGGAGGATCTGGACATCGATGAGGACGGCGATTCGCCGGACAACGACGTCGACCTCGGCGGCGACGACGATCTGGGCGTGGCCGGCCACGACGAGGACGAACACGAGAGCTAAAATTCTCGAAAATAACCCTCTTGCCAAGCTCGGGACGCGCTACTAGAGGGCGACCTCCCGAGCCGAGAGGCAGGGTGATGGCACGGTCCTCCCAGGGCGTGCCGGAGAATGAATGGGGCCTTAGCTCAGCTGGGAGAGCGCCTGCATGGCATGCAGGAGGTCAGCGGTTCGATCCCGCTAGGCTCCACCATTCTTTGAATGGCGTCACCTAGGTTTCTATTGTGAAACTTGGGCTCCACCATTCTTCTTTAGTTCGTGAGATTTGGTTCGGGCCGGGCGACGGTCCGGTTCGATCCAAATCTCACTATATCCCGCGGCATCAGGCCAAGGGCAAGTGAACCGACCGCACGCTGGCTGACGAGGTTTCGTCCGCCGGCGTTTTTGGCTTTGGAGTAACCGAGCGGATGTTCGCCCGGAGCGAGGATACGAGCGTCAATGTTTGACTCCCTCAGCGATCGTCTCGGCGGCGTCTTCGACAAGCTGCGCGGGCGCGGCGCGCTCAAGGAGCAGGACGTCCGCGATGCAATGCGCGAGGTGCGAATCGCGCTGCTCGAAGCCGACGTCGCGCTGCCGGTGGTGCGCCGCTTCATCGATTCGGTGACCGAGCAGGCGGTCGGCCAGTCGGTCCTGCGCTCGGTCACGCCGGGCCAGCAGGTCGTAAAGATCGTCAACGACGCACTGGTCGAGATGCTGGGCGGGGCGGAAGCCTCGCCGCTGGAGCTCGCCGCCACGCCGCCGGTGGTGATCCTGATGGTCGGCCTCCAGGGCTCCGGCAAGACCACCACGACCGCCAAGCTCGCCAAGCTGCTCAAGGAAAAGCAGGGCAAGAAGGCGATGATGGCCTCGCTCGACGTCAATCGTCCGGCCGCGCAGGAGCAGCTGGCGGTGCTCGGCGAGCAGGTCGGCGTCGCCACCCTGCCGATCATCGCCGGCCAGCAGCCGGTCGACATCGCCACCCGCGCGCTGCAGGCGGCCAGGCTCCAGGCGGTCGACGTCCTCCTGCTCGACACCGCGGGGCGCCTGCACGTTGATCAGGCGCTGATGGACGAGATGCAGGCCGTCGCCGCGATCTCGGCGCCCAAGGAAACCCTCCTCGTCGTCGATTCGCTGACCGGCCAGGACGCGGTCAACGTCGCGCAGTCGTTCTCGGGCCAGGTCGACCTGACCGGCGTTATCCTGACCCGGATGGACGGCGATGCCCGCGGCGGCGCGGCGCTGTCGATGCGCGCGGTCACCGGCAAGCCGATCAAGTTCGCCGGTACCGGCGAAAAGCTCGACGCGCTCGAGGTCTTCCAGCCGAGCCGCGTCGCCGGCCGCATCCTCGGCATGGGCGACATCGTCTCGATCGTCGAGAAGGCCGCCGCCAGCATCGAGGCC
>JBQCGM010000037.1:0-9707 GCA_051955585.1 Novosphingobium sp. | reverse complement strand
AAGACCCGAACCCAGGTGACCCCCCGTCGAGCCCACCGCCGAAATCATCTCCGCGCGTACCTCGTCCGCAACCTCCCGCAGCCGCAATGGCTCCAAACGCCGCAAATCCGCAGGCAAGGACAGCGTGTCGAGAAGCGGGGTCTGGGGACGGGGCGGAATGGGCGCGTCGGTCATGCCCCGCCTTACACTTGGCGAAGGCTGCTGTCGATCAGGCGTCAGGCGCAATCCCCGCAGCGGCCGCGCAGTTCCACGACCGGGCGGACCTGGGCGAAACCGGCGCGCTGCGCCGCGCCGACCAGGGCGCCGGTCAGGCTGTCGTCGTCAAGGTGGACCACGGTCCCGCAGCCGTCGCAGATCAGGAAGATGCAGTCGTGCAGGCAGCCCGGATGGCTGTTGGCGACATAGGCGTTGGCGCTCTCGATCCGGCGGGCAAGGTTGGTCCGCACGAACAGATCGAGGATGCGGTAGACGCTATTGGCGGCGATCCGCCGGCCCTGTGCGGCCGAGACGCTCTCGGCGATGTCGTAGGCCGAGGCGGGACGACCCTGGGCGGCGAGCGCGGCGAAGACCTCGCCGCGCATGCCGGTCCATTGCTCGCCGGCCTCGGTCAGCACGGCGCGCGCGGCATCGACCAGGCCAGAACCCGAATGCTCGTCGTGATGGTGCGAATGACCCGCCATGGGTCCGATATAGGAAACCCCTCGCGTTCTGTCAGCCGGCCTCTGTCAGCCGCGGACGTAGTCGGCGCGGTAGAGCCGGGGGAACAGGCGCCGCAATCCCTCGACCTTGGGCTGGTCCCAGGTCGTGATGTAGGGGTGGCGCGGATTCCTGGCCATGAAGTCTTGGTGATAGGCCTCGGCCGGATAGAAGCGGCGGTAGGATTCGATCGGCACGACGATCGGATTCTTCCAGAGCCGCGTGGCGCCGAGCTGGGCCAGATAGGCCGAGGCGACACGGCGCTGCTCCTCGCTCATCGGGACGATGGCGGCGCGGTACTGGGTGCCCTCGTCGGGACCCTGGCGATTGCGCAGGGTCGGATCGGCGCCGACCGAGAAGAGTACTTGCAGCAGTTGGTCGTAGCGGACCTTGGTGGGGTCGTAGGTCACCCGCACGGATTCGGCGTGGCCGGTGGTGCCGTTCGAGACCGTCTCGTAGTCGGCGGTCCTGGCATCGCCGCCGTGGTAGCCGGAGACTGCGCTGGTCACGCCCTGGACATGACTGAAGATGCCCTCGATACCCCAGAAGCAGCCGCCGGCGAAGATCGCGGTCTTCAGGCCAGGCGTCTCGCGCGCGGTGCGGACGGCATTGGGGGCCTGGACTACCCGTTCGGCCGCGGTGGCCGGCTGCTGGCACGCGGCAGCCAGTATCAGGGCGAGCAGGGCGAAGGGCTTCAGCTTCATCGAGCCGAAGCTAGCTTCATTGCACGGGAGCGGCAACAGCGGCGGGCACGACGTCCTGCGGGCCGACCCGGTCGGGCCCGACGCCGAAGGTCGCGAACACCGCGATCGCGCCGAGGGCGAAGCCGACGGCGAAGAAGCGGACCAGTCCGGATTTCAGCAGGGTCATCGTAGTCTCGGGGGCAGTGATTCGTTGCGGCGCCTAAGTGGGCATTTCCTGATGTCCGCCTAGTGAACGCAGGACACACTCGGCTCGACTAGCGTCGAGCCGGGGTCGCTTTGCGGCGAATGGTTGGAATCAGTGCCGGAAGTGGCGCATCCCCGTGAAGATCATCGCCAGGCCGGCTGCATCCGCGGCGGCGATGACCTCGTCGTCGCGGATCGAGCCGCCGGGCTGGATCACTGCCGTGGCGCCGGCCTCGGCGGCGGCGAGCAGCCCGTCGGCGAAGGGGAAGAAGGCGTCGGAGGCGACCGCGCTGCCGACCGCGCGGCTCTCGCTCCAGCCATGGGTCTCGGCGGCTTCGGCGGCCTTGGCCGCGGCGATGCGCGAAGAGTCGCGGCGGTTCATCTGGCCCGCGCCGATCCCCGCCGTGGCGCCGTCCTTGGCATAGACGATGGCGTTCGACTTGACGTGCTTGGCCACGGTCCAGGCGAAGCGGCAGTCGGCCAGTTCCTGCTCGGTCGGCTGGCGCTTGGAGACCACCTTGAGGTCGCTGTCGGCCAGGGTGCCGTCGTCGCGGTCCTGGACCAGCAGGCCGCCGGCGATGACCACCTGCGTGAAGCCCTTGCGCAGCGGATCGGGCAGGCCCCGGGTGATCAGCAGGCGCAGGTTCTTCTTCCGGGCGAAGGCGGCGCGGGCGGCTTCGTCGGCGCCGGGGGCGACCACGACCTCGGTGAAGATCTGGCAGATCGCCTCGGCGGTCGGGCCGTCGAGCGGCACGTTGGTGGCGACGATGCCGCCGAAGGCCGAGACCGAATCGCAGGCCAGGGCCTCGTTCCAGGCCTCGAGCAGCGTTTCGCGGGTGGCGACGCCGCAGGGGTTGGCGTGCTTGACGATCACCACGGTCGGCTTCTGGCCGGCGAACTCGGCGACGAGTTCGAGCGCGGCATTGGCATCGTTGTAGTTGTTGTAGGACAGTTCCTTGCCCTGGACCTGCTCGGCCTGGGGAATGCCGGTGCCGAGCGCCGAGCTGTCGGCGAGGTAGAGCGCGGCCTGCTGGTGCGGGTTCTCGCCGTAGCGCAGCGTCGTCGCCAGGGTGGAGGAGACGGCGCGGCGCGGCGGGAAGTGGTGCTGCTGGTCGACCCGGGCGAACCAGCCGGCGATCGCCGCGTCGTAGGCCGCGGTGGCGGCGAAGGCCTTGGCGGCCATGGCCTTGCGGAACTCCCACCGGCTCGCCCCGCCGGTCTCGTCGAGCTCGGCAAGGAGCGTGGCATAGTCGGCCGGGTCGGTCAGGATCGTGACATAGGCGTGGTTCTTCGCCGCCGAACGGACCATCGAGGGGCCGCCGATGTCGATGTTCTCGATCACCTCGTCGCGGCCCGCGCCCTTGGCGACGGTCTGCTGGAACGGGTAGAGGTTGACCACCACGAGGTCGATCGCGCCGATGCCGTGGTCGGCCATCGCCTTGGCATGCTCGGCATCGTCGCGCACCGCGAGGAGCCCGCCGTGGACCATCGGGTGCAGCGTCTTGACCCGGCCGTCCATCATCTCGGGAAAACCGGTCAGGTCGGAGACGTCGCGCACCTCCAGGCCCGCCTCGCGCAGGGCCTTGGCGGTGCCGCCGGTCGAAACCAGCTCGACGCCCTTGCCTGCCAGCGCCTTGCCGAGCTCGGCGAGGCCGGTCTTGTCGGAAACGGACAGCAGGGCGCGGCGGATGGTGATGTCGGACATTGGGGACTCGCGATAGATGACCGGGGATTCGCGCATCCCATAGGGTGCATAGCGAAAATCGCTAGCTCCGATGGTGCCGACTTCACAGCTTCGTCATTGCGAGCCGCGAAGCGGCGCGGCAATCCAGGGCGAATTGGCGTCGTCCTGGATTGCTTCGTCACTACGTTCCTCGCAATGACGAGGGAAGGGTATGGATGTGGAGCGCTCAGCCCATCTTCTTGAGCAGCCAGGCGAAGTTGCCGCCGCCGCGCGAGATCAAGCCCTGGAGGAGGATCTGCTGGACCGGCTGGGGCCGGCCGTTGCCGTCGATCCAGATCGATTCCTCGACCCGGATCTCGGCGCCGCCCGAGCGGAACTGCCAGTAGGAGCCGTCGGGCAGGACCAGGCCGGCGCCCTGGCGGTCCTCCGACAGGCCGACCTCGATGCCGGGGCCGAGGTGGAAGCGCACCGCGAAGCTCACCTTGCCGCGCTTGCCCTTGCGCCCGGTCGGGACGAGCAGGTCCTCGCCGCGCAGCTCGGTGCCGTCGTCGCGCAGGATCAGGATGCGGCGGTGGACCAGGCCATAGCGCGCTGCGTAGCCGTCGTGGCTGCCTTCGAGGCGCGTGGCCTTCGCGCCGCTCGATCCCTCGGCCTCCAGCGTGCGGCGGTCGATCTCGACCTCCCCGACCCCCGAGCCGAGCTTGCCGTTGATCAATACGGCGGTGGAATTGGCATCGTCGAGCGTCAGGGTCGAGTGCGCGGCGGTGGCGCGCAGGCCCTGCTCGAGCCGGACCGGGACGAGGCCGCCGGCCGCCGCGGCACCGCCGCAGTTGACCACCAGGCGGTGTCCGGCGTGCGAGAATTCGAAGGCCAGGGTCGAGGCGCAGCCGTGGCGGGCGTGGCGCGCGAGCGGCGGCGGCGCGGCGTCGAACTGAAGGACGCTCTTCTGGGCGACGACGCGCTGGTAGCCCCACTGGCTGACGTCGCGCAGCGGACGGGTACGCACGCCGCTGGCCGCCACCAAAGCCGCGACCTCGTCGGCGGCGACCGCCCAGCCGCCTTGCCAGGAACCCAGCGAACCGTCGCCGTGGGTCAGGGCCAGCAGCGGCGGAACCAGCATGTTCAGGATCGTCTCGAAGGCCGCGGGCGGATCGCGGCGGGTCGCGCGGTAGCAGGCGCGCAGTTTGGTGAGGAGGGCGATCGCCTCCATCTGGCCGAGCGGGCTGCGCGAGAGCACGCCGCCGTCGTCGCCGACCAGCTCGCCCAGGGCCTGGACCAGCCCGGCCTCGCCGAACAGGCGGCGGGCGCGGCCATCGGGCAGGAGGAGGCCGGCGGCGACGATGCCGCACCACCCCGCGACCTCGGCCAGGCGGTCCTCGGCACGGCCGACGTTGCGGTCGAGCCAACGTGCGGCGTCGTTGATCGCGTTCAGCACCCGGGCGCGCAGCGCCTTGTCGGGCGAGGAGAGGATGAGCGGGGCATGGACCAGCCAGTTGAGCGTGCGATGGCCGGCATAGCCGACGCTCCAGGCCGCGCCCTTGCCGGGACGCGAGGGGACCTTGGGATTGGCGTCGAGCCAGGCGGCGAGGATTCGCTCGGCCACGGGCAGAACCTGCTCGCGCGGGGCCGCTGCCTCGAGGTCGGCGAGCCAGGAGAAGGTATGGGCCACGCGCTCGACCGGCGGAGTGAGCCGCGCGGCGCCGCCGAAGTCGGCCTGGCCGATCGGGGTCTTGAGGCCGTGGACCAGGAAATGCCCGGCGCGCAGGGCGGTGCCGGCGACGGCATCGCCCGGCAGCGGGCTCTGCACCGTGGCGAGCAGGCGGGGCTTGGGTGCCTTGCGGAAGGGGCTCATTCCGCCGCGCATGCCGAGGCGGTAGGCCATGCGGATCAGCCGTTCGCCCGCGCCGACCGAGGGCGGGGCGAAGTCGGCAAGCGCCAGGGCTCGGCTGGGGTCGATCGCGTCTTCGGCGGGTGCCGATGGGCTGGCGGCGGTCACCAGGCCCTCCTCGATCCCGCCAGGGAGCGGCAGGGCGGTCTCGGCACCGGAGCGGGCCTTGCGCTGCTGACGGGGTTCGGCAAACGCATCGGCCATCTGCTATCCCGCGGCCTTGAGTGCGGCGATGTTGGCCGCGTAGCGATCGGGCCCGCCCTTGAAGCTGGCCGTCCCAGCGACCAGCACCTGGGCCCCGGCATCTGTGCAGGACCGGATCGTGCCCACATCCACCCCGCCATCGACCTCGAGCAGGATGTCGCGGCCCGACTTGTCGATCATCTTGCGCACCGCCTCGATCTTGCGGAGCTGGCTGGAGATGAAGCTCTGCCCGCCGAAGCCGGGGTTGACGCTCATCACCAGGACCAGGTCGATGTCGTCGATCAGATAGTCGAGCATCTTGGCCGGAGTGCCGGGATTGAGCGAGACGCCGGCCTTCTTGCCAAGCGTCTTGATCGCTTGGACCGTGCGGTGGATGTGCGGCCCGGCCTCGGGATGGACGGTGATGATGTCGGCCCCCGCGCTGGCAAAGGCTTCGAGATAGGCGTCGACCGGCGAGATCATCAGGTGGACGTCGAACGGCTTGGCGGTGTGCGGGCGCAGGGCCTTCACCACGCCGGGGCCGATGGTGATGTTGGGCACGAAGTGCCCGTCCATCACGTCGACGTGGATCCAGTCGGCTCCGGCGGCGTCGATCGCGCGGACTTCCTCGCCCAGCTTGGCGAAGTCGGCGGAAAGGATGGACGGGGCGATCAGCGGCGCGGCCATGGTGGCAAAATGCTCCTTTCCTCGGCGCTTAAACACCACATCTGGGGGCTACAAGCGTTCGGCGATTCGTTTTCCACACAGAAGCCCCGGAAATCGCCGATCATCGCTTGTGCCGCGCGGACTGTCGCGATTTGACCCATTTTTGCCCAATTCACTTCCTATTCAGCGCTCGAATCGCACAGCCGGCCACAATCGCAGCTGGTCAAACTGAGGAACCGGCTCCTTGACGATGCTACGCCGTCTGGCGCGCATCCCCCTTGAAAACAGGATTGAACCGATGACCTTGCCGAGACGTATCCGCGCCGCGGCTCTTGCCGTGCCCGCCATCCTCGCGGGCGCGCTAGCCGCCACCCCCGCCACCGCCCAGGCTCCGGCCGGCTGCACCGGCACGCCCAGCGCGACCTGGATCAACGTCGTCGTCGACGGCGTGCGGTCGAGCCGCGGGCTGATGGCGGTGACGCTCTATGCCGACAATTCGCGCAAGTTCCTGGTCAAGCACGGCTCGGTCTACGTCGGGCGCAGCCCGGCGCAGGCGGGGACCACCCGCACCTGCATCTTCCTGCCGCAGCCCGGGACCTGGGTCCTGGCGCTCTATCACGATGAGAACGGCAACCAGTCGTTCGACCGCAGCGGCCTTGGCCTGCCCGCGGAAGGCTATGGATTCTCCAACAACCCCGCGACCCTGGCTGGCTTGCCGTCCTTCCGCTCGGTCCGCCTTGCCGTGCCCCGCACCGGGATGACGGCGCGGATCCACCTGAAGTATCCGTAAGGGGCTGGGCTTTATCACTCGTCATTGCGAGGAGCGAAGCGACGCGGCAATCTAGGGCGCCGCGCACTTGGCTCTGGATTGCCGCGCGGCTTCGCCGCTCGCAATGACGAGGGTTGTTGGCGCTTCGGGCGTCAAGCCGATCGCGCTCTAGGCCGAATAAATCGCGCTGAGCTGCACCGGCGCCTGCTCCTCGGCGAGGGCGTGGAAGCGCGGATCATCGACGTCGATCCACCAGGCCTCGCCGATATCCCAGGTCCAGGCGCGGCCCTGGTCGGCGAGGCGCTGCATCCCGTCGGACAGGCTGCCGGGCTTGCCGTCGGCGATGGCCGCTTCGATGGCCCGCGCCAGCTCGGGTGTCGCGAGGAAGGCACCGCAATCGACCGCGTCGTATTCGGGAATGGTCTTGCCGATGGCGACGATCCGGCCGGCCTCGTCGCGCTTCACCCAGGTCGCGTCGTCAGGATCGACCAGCGGGCTGGAGGTGCGATGGTCGATGCCCAGCGTCACGCCGCGCTCGGGCGAACCCTGTCCCGCCAGGCCGCGCAGGATTTCGGCCGAGAAGATATGGTCGGCCATCATCAGCAGGTAGTCGCCCTCGATCCTCGCCGCGCCGGCCATGACCGACCAGCCATTGGGCTTCGACCAGTCGTCCAGGCGCTCGGGCACCACCGGGATACCGGCGCGCTCGGAGAGGCCCGGCAGGAAGGCCTCCAGCCGCTCGGCCTCGTGCCCCGTCACCACCACGACCCGTGCCGCGCCCGCCGCCGTGGCCTGGCGCACGCCGAGTTCGATCAGCGGCACGCCCGCGACCGGGGTGAGCGGCTTCGAAGGCGAAATCTCGGCGAGGCGGCTGCCGTAACCCGCGGCAATGATCAGCGCGTCCATGAAGGCTCCATATGCGAACGGCGCCGGTCAGAGAGGTCCGACCGGCGCCGCTAGCGCTATTATAAAGGGTTCGCCTACTCGGCCGCGATGGCGGCTTCGGCGATGTATTCCTCGACCATCTGGGCCGCGACGTCGTCGTTGAACTGCTGCGGCGGGTGCTTGCAGAAGTAGGCCGACGGACCGGTCAGGGCGCCGCCCTCGCCACGCTCCAGCGCGACCTTGCAGCAGCGGATCGCATCCATGACGCAGGCCGCCGAGTTCGGGCTGTCCTCGACCGAGAGGCGCAGCTCCAGGTTCATCGGCACGTTGCCCCACTGGTTGCCTTCGAGGCGCAGGAAGCAGAGCTTGTTGTCCTTCTGCCACGGCACGTAGTCGGACGGACCGACGTGGATGTTCTCGTCCTCCAGGCGGTTGGCGAGCATCGCCTGGACCGCTTCGGTCTTCGAGGTCTTCTTGCTGCCCAGGCGCTGGCGGTCGAGCATGTTCATGAAGTCGGTGTTGCCGCCGGTGTTGAGCTGGTAGGTCTTCTCGACCTGCACGCCGCGCGCGCCGAACAGGCTGGAGAGGACGCGGTGGACGATCGTGGCGCCGACCTGGGCCTTGATGTCGTCACCGACGATCGGCAAGCGCTTCTCGGCGAAGCGGCGTTCCCACTCGGGGCGGCTGGCGATGAACACCGGCATGCAGTTGACGACCGCGACGCCGGCTTCGAGCGCGCATTCCATGTAGAATTCGGTGGCTTCCTGCGAGCCGACCGGCAGGAAGTTGATCAGGACTTCGGCGCCGGAAGCCTTGATGGCCTCGACGATGCCTTCCTGGGTCGCCTCGGGGGCGTCGGCGACGATGAAGCCCTTCTCGCCGGCGGTGGTCATGTGCTCGGCGACGCCGTCCAGCGTCTTGCCCATGATGACCTTCGCGCCGGTGGCGGGAACGTTCTGGTGGAACACCGTGGTGTTGTTGGGAGCCGAGAAGATCGCCTCGGCAATGTCCTTGCCGACCTTGCGGGCGTCGACGTCGATGCCCAGGACGAAGTCAACGTCGCCGGCTCCGTAGCCGCCGATGCGGTCGTGAATCAGGCCCTGCGACGAATTGTTCGAACGGTAGTAGGCAACACCCTGGACCAGCGAGCTGGCGCAGTTGCCGACGCCGATCACGGCAACCTTGATTGGCTTCATGTAAACGATCCCTTCAGGCGGGCGACACCCTCGCCCCTCTTGGTAAACCCGCCGCATGGTGAAAACCGCCGCCAAAAGCAAGTGGTTTGAGTGTCGATCCGTCGTGTTCGCCAGCAGTGTGGCAGGAATGGGGTTCCCGAAAATTTCAACGCTCCGCCGTTCCGTGCGGGCGGCTCGGCGCGGCGCAGACATGGTTGCTTGTTGTCCGCCGGACGATAAAGACAGCGCGTGACTGCCGCAGGATCGCGGCAAATTCGGACGGATTCGGGGTCGTGAGCCTGATCGAAAGCCCACTTGATGAACGCCGCGGCGAAAGCCCGGTCCCGGCCGCTCTGCAGCGGCCCCAGCGCAAGCGCGAGCTGCAGGATTCGCTGAACCACTATCTCTATCATCCGCTGGCCTGGCAGCTGGCCAGGCTGCTCGCCCGCACGCCGATCACGCCGAACATGGTTTCCGTGATCGGCGGCTGCTTCGTCGTCGCGGCGGGAATCGTCTATGCCCAGCCCTGGGGGCCGCTCGGCGCGGTGCTGGGCATGCTGCTGCACATGACCTGGCATGTCGTCGACGGCGCCGACGGCGACCTGGCGCGGATGACGGGGCGGACGAGCCCGATCGGCGAGATGGTCGATGGGGTCTGCGACTATGCCAGCCACATCATCGTCTATTTCATCCTCGGCTGGCTGCTGTGGCGTCAGGACGGGACCATCGCCTGGTGGCTGATGTGGGCGGCGGGGATCAGCCACGCGGCCCAGTCGAACCACGTCGAGGTGCAGCGCCGGCAGTACCAGTGGTGGGTCTACGGCACGCCATGGATCCGCCACAGCCACGGCGACAAGGACGCCGCGACGCGCAA
>JBQCGM010000036.1:0-55070 GCA_051955585.1 Novosphingobium sp. | reverse complement strand
AGGCTTCACCTTCACCACCTTCTTGAGCCGTTCATCCCAACGCGCCTCGTCCTCGTCCGCCAGCGCTTCGCGGGTGGCTTCCTTGAACTTGTCGAGTTGACTCTTGCCGCCGGGCAATTCAGGCGTTTCGTTATGGTGATCCTCGCAAGAGCGGAACGTGAGCCGCCCGATCCAAAATTGCTCCATGACATATACTGCGATGAGAGCAGCCAAACTAGACACCGCTACATGATTATGGGCGGACTGGTGATCCGCGCCGAAGTTCTTGCCAAAGCCAATGCGCGCTTTGCGGAGTTGCGGTTTCCAGAGCTACCGCGGGGCGAGATGAAATGGGGCGGTGTGTCGAATGCGAAGCTAGCAGCCTACCGTCGCATCGTTGACGCATTTTTCGATGATCCGGTTTTTGCCGCGTCGGATTTTCATTCTACGGTTGTCGATACGTGGGGCCAGGATCATCAACGTTTCGGTGACGGCGACAAGGATAAGACCTTCAACAAGGAGTTATACCAGCTCGCCGCGAAGTTTGCCCGCCTCTATCGCGACCGCCTGTTCCATCTCTACCCGGATGACCGCGAAACCGTACATCGACCAGGAGAGTTGCGCGATATTCTCAATTTTGGCCGGCGCAAGAAGGGCGATGCGCGCGACTTCCCCTTTCGACGCTGCCACTTCCGCAAATCGCATGAGACGCCAATGCTACAGGTCGTCGACATTCTGCTCGGCGGATTGGCCTATCGAGTGAACGGTCACGCCAACGCTCTCGACGCATCCCCGGCAAAGGTCGATCTTTCTCGACACATCATGCAGCGCGCCAACGTCCGGGATGTTTTGAAGGACACGGCCATGGGCGGCAAGTTCACGATCTGGCATCGGCAACTGCAACCACGGGGTGGCGTCCCCCGGACTTAGGCCAACCCTGTTGACCACCGCCAGTTGGCGGCTCCCGCCACCTAGGTGGGGGGCGTCGCCGGGGGGAGTATGCCATATATAGGAATCTTTATATTCCAGTCAAACCCCGTCCTGTTTGCGATGGGGTTTTGTCCGCCACCGCGAGGATGCGGGTGGGGCGACCGCGACGAAGGTCTGGGCGTCGGTCACATAGTCGAAGTGGCGCTCGCGACACGGGCTTGCACGATCCGACGGGCTTGACGATCTATCCTCAGGACCCCGCGAATCTTTCGACCTCGCGTCAACTTCACCGCATCAGCAGGATCGAGATCCGGCGATTGCGCGGGTCTTCCGGGTGGTCCTTGATCAGCAGTTCGCGGTCGGCGACGCCCTCGATCCGGCGGAAGCGGTTTTCGCCGATGCCGTTGCGCATCAAGGCCTGGCGCGTCGCCTCGGCGCGGCCGGCGGAGAGCGACCAGTTGTTGGCGCCGCCGCCGGTACGCCACGGGGTGGCGTCGGTATGGCCGCGGACCGTCAGCCCGCCGAGTTCGGGTCGGACGACGTCGCCGATCGCTCGCAGCAGCTGGCTGGCCTCCGGAGTGAGGAGCGTGGTACCGAGCCGGAACATCGAGAAGTCGGCATCGTCGACCAGGTCGATGCGGATGCCCTCGCTGGTATCGACCATCCGGACCTGCTTGGCCAGCTTCTGCAGCGCCGCCGACTGATTGAGCTTCTCGGTCAGCCGCTGCTGCATATGCGCGACCTGCTTGATGTTGGTGCCGCCCTCCTTGGGGCCGCCCGTGGCGTCGCGCGGGATGGTCAGCGCGCGGGTGCCGGTCTGGCCGGCCTTGTTCGGATAGTTGTCGACCTCGGTGATCGACGAGCCGCCGAGCAGGCCCTTGTTGGAGCCGGCGCTCGCCTCGCGCGTCTTGATCAGGGTCGGCGTGAAGTAGTCGGCGATGCCCTTGCGCTGCTTCTCGGTGGTCGCACCGAGAAGCCAGAGCAGCAGGAAGAAGGCCATCATCGCAGTCACGAAGTCGGCATAGGCGACCTTCCAGGCGCCGCCATGGTGGCCGCCCTCGACGATCGTGACCTTCTTGACGATGATCGGCCGGGGCGGCTCGTTCTTCCCCCGGGCGGCGGCGGCCATGGCTTAACGCCCCCGCAGCGCGTCTAGGAGTTCCGAGAGACCCGGACGGAAGGCATGGCCCAGGCCGGAGCGGGCGCTTTCGACCACCAGCGGCTGGGGCCAGCCATGGAGCGAGGCGATCACCACCTGCTTGACCGCGTGGAAGATCTGCTCGTCCTGGTCGTTGACCTGCTTGAGCCGGCCGGCGAGCGGCGCGACGATGCCGTAGGCCAGCAGCACGCCCATGAAGGTGCCGACCAGCGCCGAGCCGATCATCCCGCCCAGCACGCTCGGCGGCTTATCGATCGAGCCCATGGTCTTCACCACGCCGAGCACGGCCGCGACGATCCCCAGCGCGGGCAGCGCGTCGGCCAGGCCCTGCAGCGCATGCTGCGGCTCGGCCATCTCGTGGAAGTGGGTCTTCATCGCGTTGTCCATAACCTCTTCGACCGCGTGGACTTCCAGCGTGCCCGAGGAGACGACGATCAGGGTCAGGGTGTCGCAGATCAGGTGGACCAGCGGCTTGTTGGCCAGGAGGCGCGGGAATTCGGCGAAGATCGCCGAGTTCTGCGGCTCGGCGACATGGCTTTCGAGCGCGACCGGGCCTTCGCTGCGCAGCAGCTTCATCAGCCGTGTGGTCAGCGCGATGGCGTCGATGTGGTCCTGCTTGTTGTGCTGGGGCCCCTTCATGATCCGCTTGAAGCAGCCGCCGATGGCCTTGAGCTCGTGCATCGAGTTGCCGGCGACGACCGCGCCGACCGCGGCGCCGCCGATGATCAGCATCTCGTGGGGAATGGCGTGCATGACCGGGCCGAGCGCGCCGCCGGTGATGGCGAAGCCCCCGAAGACCATGACGATCAGGATGACGATCCCGACGATAGCGAACATGAAACTTACCCCCTAATCAGTATCGGCCTGGATCAACGCAGCATTTCGAACAGCGAAAGGCCGGCCAGCTTGGTGAAGCTGGCCTGGCTGGCCTCGAGCACGGTTGTCATCTGCGTCAGCTTGGCCATGGCCGTCGGAATGTCGGTCTGGCCGATCTGCTCCTGCTCGTCGGCACGCAGTTCGCCGACGTTGGTGCGGTGCTCGGTCGTCAGATCGATCCACGATAGGCGCGAGCCCACCACGGTCTGCGCCGTGGAAATCGTGTCGAGCCCCGTATCGACCGCGGTGAGCGTATCGCGCGCGACTTGCGACGTATTCGCCGCACCGCTCTGCAGGGCATCGCCCAGCCCCTTGACCACCGCCAGGAAGTTGGTGGGCGAACCGCCTACGCTGAAGTTGAGAACCTCCGGCCCAGTCATGCCGCGAGCGACGGTCTGGCCGTCCCCGAGCGAGATTTCGCCCGCGCTGGCCGTGCCGCCGTAGACCGCGTTGCCCGAGCCATCGAGGCTGTAGGGATCGCCCGCCATCTCGCCGCCGAACAGCGAATGGCCCGCGCTGTCGCGGCTGTTGGCAAGGGCGACCATCGAATCGTGGATGCCCTTGAGCTCGACACCATAGGCCGCGCGCTGGGATGTGGTCAGCGTATCGTTGCTGGCGGCGAGCGCGATCTCCTTCACCCGCTGCCCGAATTGGGTGAAAGAGGACAGCGCCTGGCCGGTCAGGCTGAGATCGGCGGTTGCCCGGTTGGCGTTGACCGTATCGATCTCGGCCAGGCTCTCCGACCGCGCGAGCTGGCGCAGGCGCGAGGCGACGACCGGGTTCTCGGACGAGCGCGACAGCTTCTGCCCGCTGGCTAGCTGGGACTGCACGTCCTCGGCCTGCTGGCGCAGGGTGCTCATGCCCAGGGTCGCCCGCTCGTAGAAGGCGCTCGTGGAATTGCTGATCATCACCATGGTTAGCGTCCGATCCCGATAATCGTGTCGAAGAGGTCGCTGGCGACCTGCATGATGCGGCCCGAGGCCTGGAACGCCTGCTGGAAGCGCATGAGGTTGACCGCCTCCTGGTCGAGATCGACGCCGGCCTGAGCCGACAGGGCGATCGAGGCGTTGCTGGCGATAGTGACCAGCGCGTCGCGGCTGATCGAACGGCCCTGGACCGTGCTCGAGATGTCGAAGATCGCCGCGTCCATCTTGCCGGCCGGATCGACGCCGGACAGCGTCGTGCGAAGCGCGTCGAGATTGGCCGAGTTGCGGCTGTTCGCCCCGGCGCCGGCGGGCGCGGTAGCAAGGCCCGAACCATCGGCCAGGATCATCTTCATGTCGCCGGCATTGCTGCCGCTGAACATCGGTTGCCCCGTCGCCCCGGCGAGGTCCACGCCGGCTGCCTGGGCCGCGTTGACCGCGGTGATCACGCTGTTCGCCACCGCGTCGATCCGGCTGCGGGTATCGGCAAGCTTGGTAAGCGCCTGCGACTTGCCGGCCAGCGAGCCGGCCGCGATCGTGACGGGCGAACCGCCCAGCGTGAACGAGATCGTGCCGTTCGCCGCCGCGGTCATCGCCAGCGGGGTCGCCGTGCCGCCAGTGACGAGCGAGGTCCCGGGCGTCCCGCCCAGCGTTACCTCGACGGTTTGGTCGGTCGAGATCGTCGTTTTGATGTCGGTATAGTTGCTGAGCTGCTGCAGCAGGCTGTCGCGCTGGTCGAGCAGCTGGGTCTGGTCGCTGGAGGCGTCGGAGGCCCGCGCCAGGCGCAGGTTCACGCGGGCGAGTTCCTGGGCGAGCTTGTTGACCTGGTCCACCCCGTCGGTCGCCTCGAACTGCAGGCCGTCGCGCACCGAATCCAGGCCCTGGCTGGCGATGTTGAAGCTGTTGGCCATGGTCCGCGCCTGCTCGGTCACGGCGGCACGGAGCGAAGTGTTGGTCGGATCGGCGGCAAGCTGCTGGAGCGTGCCCTCGAACTTGACGATTGCGGTATAGGTATCGGCGCCCTCGACCGCGGATTCGATGTTTTCGAGCCCGGCGACCTCGGCATTGGCGCGTGCTGCGTCGGCACCGGTGCGGCGCACCTCCGACTGGCGGAACAGGTCCGCATTGCGGACGATCGCGTTGAGCCGGACGCCGGACAGCGAGATGTCGCCCGACTGGCCGATGCCCCCTGCCGAGGCGACTTCCTTGAGCGACACCGAACGGCGGATATAGCCCTCGCTCGCGGCGTTGGCGATATTCTGCGCGGTGACGTCGAGCGCGATCCGCGCCGCGTTGGCGCCGCTCTTGCCGATCGAGAGGAGGTCCGAAGCCATGCCTTAGGCCTTCTTTTCCGTGGTAGTGGCAGCAGTCGCCGCACCAGCCGGATCGACCAGGCGCGCCATGTGTGCCTCGATTTGCTTGGCCAGGCCGAGCGCGCCGGTCTTAGTCATCATGTCGGCCAGCTGGCTGTCCTGCATGTCGCGGAAGGTATCGACCGCGCTCGAGCCAAACAGCTCGTCGCCCGGGCTCGCCTTGCGCGCGGCGGCCAGCATCTGGCGCACGAAGATCGCCTCGAATTCCTTGGCCGCGCCCGAGATCTTCGCCTTGGTCGCGTCGAGGCCCGAAGTCACGCCGGAGAGCGCGGCGCCCGCGAGGTTGTTGGAGATCGTCGTCATATCACCACCATCTCGGCCTTGAGCGCGCCGGCCTGCTTGAGCGCTTCGAGGATCGCGACGAGGTCCGACGGGCTGGTGCCCAGCAGGTTCAGCGCGTCGACGATCTTGGACAGCGAGGCGCCGCCCTTGAACAGCGCGACGTGGCTACCTTCTTCCTCGGCGCTGATCGTCGAGTCCTGCTGGACCGTGGTCTTGCCGCGGCTCAGCGGGTTCGGCTGGCTCACGGTCGGGTTTTCCTCGATCCGCACGGTCAGCTTGCCGTGGCTGATCGCCGCGGGCGACAGGCGCACCGCCGAATTGATCACCACGGTGCCCGTGCGGCTGTTGACGATGACCTTGGCCGCGGTTTCGGCCGGGGTGACCTCGATCATCTCGATCGCGGCCATCATCGTGGCGCGGGTGTCGGCACCGCCGGGGAGGCGTAGGGCGACGGTCACGCCGTCCTCCATGCTGGCCGTGCCGGGATAGCGGCGGTTGACCGCGTCGCGCACGCGCTGGGCGGTCATGAAGTCGGAATTGAACAGGTTGAAGCGCAGCACGTCGCTGCCCTCGAAGCCGGTGGCGACCGCGCGCTCGACGCTGGCACCCTCGGCGATGCGGCCGACGGTCGGGATGTTGACCGTCACCTGGCTGCCGTCCTTGGCCGAGATGCCGAGGCCGCCGACGGCCAGGTTGCCCTGGGCCATGGCGTAGATCTGCCCGTCGGCGCCGTAGAGCGGGGTCACGATCAGCGCGCCGCCGCGCAGGCTCTTGGCCTTGCCGATCGCGGAGACGGTGATGTCGATCCGCTGGCCCGGCTTGGCGAAGGCCGGCAGGTCGGCGGTGATCATCACCGCCGCGGCGTTCTTCAGCCCCGGCGAGACGCCGGCGGGAAGCTGGACGCCCATCCGGCCCGAGACGCCCTTCATGGCCTGGGTCAGGTATTCGAGGTTGTCGTCGCCGGTGCCGGCCAGACCGACCACGATGCCGTAGCCGGTCAGCTGGTTTGAGCGGACGCCCTGGAAGGCGCCGAGATCGCGCACGCGCTCGGCGTGGGCCACGCCCGGCAGCAGGGCTGCGAGAGCGGCGAGGACGGGGATGAGAAGACGTTTCATGGGGCGCATCCTCAGAACGGGCTGACGATGTTGAACACGCGGCTGAGCCAGCCTTCGCGGCCCGAGCGCTGGATCGACCCGTTGCCGGTATATTCGATCCGCGCATCGGCCACCTGGTTCGAGCGGATGCGGTTCTGCGCGTCGACGTCGGCAAGACGAACGATGCCCGAGAACTGGACCCATTCGTTGCCCTGGCTGAGCAGCATGCGCTTTTCTCCGCGAACCAGGGCGGTCCCGTTGGGCCGCACCTCGACGATGGTGACTCCGACCTCGCCGGCCAGCGAGTTCGTCTGGGTGGTGTTCCCCCCTCCCTTGAACGACGATTGGCTCGAAGCTTTAAGGGCTTCGGGGCTGGCGAAAGCCAGCGGACCCTCGCTCGGCGGGGTGATCGAAGCGCCGCCGCCGCGATCCTGCTTGGTCTGGACGGTCTTGGAGGTCGTGGTCTGCTCGACCAGGACGATCGTCAGCATGTCGCCGACCATCTTGGCCCGGGTCCCCTCGACCAGCGCGGCGTAGCCGGCATTGACGTTGAAGATCGAGCCCGCCGTGGCCGGCGCCGGGGCGATCGGCTGAGGCAGCGTGGGCGCGAAGCCCTGCGGCGGCTTCTTGGCGAGCGCGGGGCTGGCCAGCGCACCGGCGGCGATCACCGTGGCGGCGAGCAGCGACAGCGGGCGCGGGCCGCCGGGACCTTGGGCGGGCACGACAGGCGCGCGGCGCGCCTTGCTGCGGCTCCAGGCCGGGACGGCGAGCGGAAGGGGGGCGGGTCCGGTCATGGTCAGAGCGTCTGGTTCGCGTTGCGGAGCATCTCGTCGACCGCCGAGATCATTTTCGAATTGATCTCGTAGGCGCGCTGGCACTCGATCATGTCGACCATCTCCTCGACGATGTTCACGTTGGAGCCTTCGAGCATGCCCTGGCGGATGTTGCCGCGGCCGTTCTCGCCGGCCGGGCCGATCTGCGCGGCGCCGCTGGCGGCGGTCTCGACCAGCAGGTTGTCGCCCTTGGCCTGGAGACCGGCCGGGTTGGCGAAGCTGGCGATCGTGATCTGGCCGAGCTGGGTCGGCTCGGCATTGCCGTTGATCACCGCGGAGACGGTACCGTCGGTCGAGATCGCGATCGAGCTGGCGCCCTCCGGGATCGTGATCGCCGGCTGCACGGGGTAGCCCTGCGAGGTCACGATCACGCCCTCGGGCGAGCGCGAGAAGTTGCCGGCGCGGGTATAGCCGAGCTGGCCGCCCGGCATCTGGATCTGGAAATAGCCCTCGCCGTCGAGCGCGATGTCGAGCGAGTTGCCCGTCGTCTGCAGCGCGCCCTGCGTGGCGATCCGCGTGGTCGACTGGACCGCGACGCCGGTGCCCAGGTTCAGGCCCGTGGCATAGGCGGTCTCGGCGCTGGACTGCTGGCCGGCGACGCGGGCGTCCTGATAGGCCAGGGTCGCGAAGTTGGCGCGGTCGCGCTTGAAGCCGGTCGTCCCGACGTTGGCGAGGTTGTTGGCGATGACGCGCATCCGCGCGTCCTGGGCCTCGAGCCCGGTACGGGCGACCTGGAGAGCTGAAGTGGGCATGTTGGAGGTTCCCTCAGGCTAGAATTAGGAGATGCGCATCAGCGACGCGCCGGACTGGTCGACGTCGCGAGCGGTGGAGATGAGCTTGGTGCGGATGTCGAACAGGCGCTGGGCCGCGATCATCTGGACGATCACCTCGCTGGGCTGGACGTTCGACTGCTCGAGCGAGGCGGTCTGGACCTCGGCGTTCTCGTCGGCCGGGAGCACCCCGCCGCCGACCACGCGGAACAGGCCGTCCATCCCCTTGGCCACCTGGCTACCCTTGGGGCTGGCCAGCTTGACCTTGTCGATGACCTGGGGCGGCTGGCTCGGATCCTCGGCATTGGCGACCAGGACCGAGCCGTCCTGCGAAATGCTGGCCTGCGCGCCGGGCGGCAAGGTGATCGGGCCCGAGGCGCCGATCACCGGCCGGCCGTCGCCGTTGGAGAGCACGCCGCTGACCGAGATCGAGAGATCCCCGCGCCGGGTATAGACCTCGCTGCCGTCCTCGGCCTGGACCGCCAGCAGGGCATCGCCGGTCATGGCGATGTCGAGCGGGCGCCCCGTGGCCGTGACCGACCCGGCCGACATGTCGGCACCGCGCACCTCGCCCTCGCTCATCGCCCGCGCCTCGAGGCTGGGCCCCTTGAGCGTGACGGGCTGGGTGTAGAGCATCTCGGCGCGGAAACCGATGGTCTGGGCATTGGCCATGTTGCTCGCCAGCACGCGCTGGCGGGTCATGGAGTCCGTCATCCCGGACATCGCGGTGAAGATCAGGCGATCCATCGGCTATACTCCGCTCGGGTCAGGTCCGGCTACCGGATCAGGTCCGCAGGTTGAGGATCGTCTGCGAGATCTGGGTCGCGGTATCGATCGCCTTGGCATTGGCCTGGAAGTTGCGCTGGGCCGTGATCAGCCCGACGAGTTCGTCCGACAGATCGACGTTCGAGCGCTCGAGCGAACCTGAGAGCAGGTTGCCGAAGGCGCCGTCGCCAGGCTGGCCGTAGGTCGGGGTCCCTGAAAGGCCGGTCTGCGCCCAGTTCGACGAACCGAGCTGCTTGAGGCCGGTCGGCGAGATGAACGAGGCCAGGGCGACCTTGCCGATCACCATGTTGCTGCCGTCGGCATAGGAGGCGACGACGTTGCCGTTCTCGTTGACCGCGACGCCGGCGAAGGCGGCCGGCGGGGTCGCGGTGTTCACGGCCGGGATCTGCGCGTTGACCGGGGTGGTCGAAGTGACCGCGCCCGTGGTCGCATTGGTCGGGAAGACCTGCAGGCGGTTGTTGGAACCGTCGTGGATGAAGCCGTTCTCATCGACCTTGAAGCTGCCGTTGCGGGTGAACAGCGCCTCGCCGCCGGGCGACGACACCATCTTGAAGAAGCCGTCGCCGTTGATCGCGAGATCGAGCGCCGAACCGGTCTGCTCGAGCGGGCCGAGCGAGAAGTTCTGCTCGATCCCCTCGACCGAGGCGCCGATGCCGACGGTCAGCTTGGGATTGCTGTAGGCCGAGCCGGCGACGATGTCGGAAAACTGGACGCGGCTCTTCTTGAAGCCGGTGGTCTCCACGTTGGCGATGTTGTGCGAGACGACGCCGAGCTGGGTCTGGGCGTTCTTGAGACCGTTCAGGGAAGTATAGAACGACATGGGTTCTCTCCGTTCGAAATCAGGCGGTGGTTGTGGTGTCGGTGGCAGTCGTGGTCGTGGTCGTTGCCGCAGCGGCCGTATTGGCAGCCTTCTGGGCGGCGAGGATCGCGTCGAGCTTTTCGCCCAGCGCGGTCAGGGTCTTGTTGATGTCGTTGACCCCGGATAACTGCGAAAACTGCGCCATCTGCGCGAGCATCTCCTTGTTATCGACGGGATCGAACGGGTCCTGCTGCTTCATCTGCTCGGTCATCAGGCGGAGGAAATCCGCCTGGCCGAGCGAGGCATAGCCGCCATTGGTCGCGGCCGCGGGCTTCTGGGTGCTGCTGGCGGTGGCTACGCCGGCTACGTCGTAAGCGCTCATTTCAACCTCATCGTATCGAGCATCAGCTGCTTGGCGGTCGAAAGGGCCTCGACCAGGTTCTGGTACTGGCGCGAGGAGTCGAGCATCTCGACCATCTCGGCGTTCTCATCGACGGGGGCGGTCCAGACGTCGCCGTTTTCGTCGGCAAGCGGGTGACCGGGATTGTGCTCGCGGATCGCGGCGGCCTGGCTCTTGTAGATGCCGCCGACGCGGACGCTCGACAGGCCGGTCTGGGCGTCGAGCTCTTCGGCGAAAACCGGGCGGATCGGCTTGTAGGCCCCGTCTTCCGTTGCCGAGACCGACCCCGCGTTGGCGAGGTTGGAGGCGGCGGCGTTCATTCGCACCATCTGGGCGGACATGCCCTTCTGGGCGAGCGCGAAGAGGCTCATGCCGTTCATGGAATTGGCGGCGCTCACGGTCAGTCGCCCTTCAACGCGCGGGTGATCGTATTCACCCGGCCGCTGATGAAGGAGAGCGTAGCGGAATAGCCGACCGCGTTCTCGGAGAAGGCGACCTGCTCGTTGCCGATCTCGACCGTGTTGCCGTCGAGCGAGGGCATCACCGGCACGCGGTAGCGCGTCGCGCCGGCCACGGCCTGGTCGGTGCTGAGGCCTTCGGTCTTGGCCTTGAGCGCCGAGGCGAAGTCGATGTCGCGCGCCTTGTAGCCCGGGGTCGCCGCATTGGCGATGTTCGAGGTCAGCAGGCCCATCCGCTGCGAACGCAGTTCGAGCGCGGCGGCGTGGATGCCGAACAGTCCTTGGGTCATCGAGTTGCCGCTCATGGGCGTTACTCCGTTCATCACGCACACGGTGAAATCGTGTCACCGGCACCTCTCTGCAAAGGACGTGCCAGTTTTACGAATGGCGGATTTCCGCGATTCCGCCCGGCAAGGCACCCGGCAAAGTTCTGCCGAAACCGGCAAAGTTCCGCCGCGGGCTGAAAAGCTCCGGCACATGCCGTTCTGTGGGTCAGAAGGAGCCTGTTCCAATGGACTTCACGAACTTCCTCGACGTGCGATCCTTCGCCATCGTCGTCGGCGGCACGCTGATCGCCACCGTGCTGCGCTGCGGCCTGGGTGATTGCCGGCGCGCGCTGAGCGCGGTCGCCGCGATTGGTCGCCGCAGCTTCGACCAGGACAAGGTCCGCGCCGAGCTCGCCATCCAGGTCCAGGAAATCCGCAACGACGGCATCCTGCGCGCGCCCTCCCACGAGGTTGGCGACAGCGAATTCGACGAGGTCAGCGACGCGCTGATCGGCCGCCGCTCGATTCCCGCGCTGCTCGCCGCGCACGAAGGGCACAAGGCCCGCCGCACCGCCTTCAACAATTCCGCCGTCCGCACCCTTGCCCAATCGTCAGAACTGGCGCCGGTCTTCGGCCTCGCCGGCACGCTGTTGTCGCTGGCCCTGCTGCCGCGCAGCGGCATCTCCGGCACGGACTATGCCTCGACGATCTCGATGGCCGTGCTCGCCACGCTCTATGGCCTGATCCTGGCCAACCTGCTGCTCGCGCCGCTCGCCTGCATCATTAACCGCCGCGCCGAGGCCGAGGAGACCGAACGGCAGCAGGTGCTGGACTGGCTGGCCGAACAAGTCGCCGCTTCATGCCTGCCGCCCCGTCGGGCGGCGGACCGCGATCCTGCTGCTCCGCCCCTGCGCGAAGCCGCCAAGGCCGCGAACGGAAAGGCCGTCGCATGATCGTCCGCGCAGGCACCGGTTGGCAGACCCTGATGGCCGACCTTTCCATCATCCTTTTCATGGTGACCGCCGCGGCGCTGACCCAGGCCGGTCCCGGCAAGGCCCAGGCCGGTCAAAGCTCGCCCGCGCCCTCTCAGCGCGGCGAGCCGATCGCAGTCTACCGCTCCGGCTCGGGTGCCCCGCCGCTCGGCGAGTGGCTCGATAGCCAGCCGCGCGATGAGCGCCAGCTGCTCACCATCGTATCGACCTACACGCCCGGCAAGCAGGTCGAGGCGCTGACCCGCGCCACCGCCCTCGCCCAGGACGCCGACCGACGCGAAATCCTGACCCGCGTCGTGGTCGAGCCCGGCGCCGGCGATGCCACGGCCACGCTCGCCTACGATCTTTCCGTCCAGACCACCGACACCACGAAAGGGGAAACGAAGTGACCCGCAAGCTCTCGATCCTTGCCGCCGCCGCGGCGGCCCTGCCCGCCCCGGCGCTCGCCGCGCCCTAGGGCGCCGACCTCGCCGCGATCGACCGCCAGGTCGCCCTCTTCACCGGCGCGCCGCAGGGCGCGGTCGGCGGGGCGGTGCTGCCGGTGGACCGCCGCCTGCGCCTCGCCGCCTGCAACTCGCCGCTGACGATCGGCTGGCACACCGCCCGCAGGGAATCGGTGGTCGTCCAGTGCCCCGACGCCGGATCCTGGCGCCTGTTCGTGCCGGTCACCCCGGCCCAGCAGGCCAGCGCCGTGCCGGAAGCCCCCGCAGTTACCCCTAACGAGGCGGTAACCGTTTCCGTGATCGGCGAAGGCTTCGCCGTGTCGCAGCCGGGCATCGCGCTCGACAAGGGCGCCGTCGGCGCCTGGGTCCGGGTGAAGATGGTCTCCGGCGGCCAACCCCGGGGCGATGCGATGCGCGCCCAGGTGGTCCGCCCGGGCCTGGTCAAGGTCCCGATGGACTGAAATTTGCCGCCGCCTTTGCCGGTCTCCGGCAAAAAATTGCCAATGCAGGCCTTAACAATCTCCTGCAGCGGCCGTTCTACTCGTCAGGAATATGAAGGAGCGGCGTGATGCCACCCATCGATACTCGCCTGACCAGCCCGATCGGCAGCGTCCAAGCCGCTTCGCTGAACGTGCGCCTTGCGCGCACCGCCAGCGGATCGTCCGACCAGCCGGCCAAGGCGGAGACGGCCGAAGCGACTGCGGTGATCAGCGACACGCTCGACGCGGGCGAGGTCCCGATCAACGCGGAGCGGGTCAGAGAGATTCGCAAGGCTTTGGAAAACGGCACCTACCCCATCCTTCCTGCCACCGTCGCCGATGGCATCATCGCCGCTGGTCTTATTCTGAGGACGCCGAAATGAGCCCGTCACTGGAGCTTCGTGACAACCTGCGGCAAATGGTTGCCGTCTTGCAGGCCGAACGGCAAGCGCTTGCCGAACTCGACCTCGACGGCATCATGGGCTGCGCCACTGACAAGGCCGCGCTCTGCGACACGATGGCGGACGTCGACCATGCCGCAGTCGATGCCGAATGCCGCGGCCTCCTTGATGCCGCCCGCCGCCTGAACGAGGTAAACCGCCAGGTTCGCAACCTCATCGCCAACAACGTCTCCTCGCGGCTCGACCAGCTGACCGGCTCGCCGGCGCTCTACAAGCCGACGCCGGCCTACGCCTACGCGGCGCACCGGAGCTGATACCGGGCCATTTGGCACACCCCTTGCTTAGACGGCTCCTGAGGCATCCCGCTTCAGGAGTTAGGCTTGAGCCAGGTATCCCCCACCGACCCCCGGGTCTTCGCGGCAGCACCCGTCAATAGCGACGTGCGCGCCGCGATTGCGCGTGCGTCGCAGGCGACCGGGGTCGATTTCGACTACCTGCTGGCCCAAGCCAAGATCGAATCCAGCCTGAACCCCAATGCCCGCGCCGGCACGTCGAGCGCGGCGGGACTTTATCAATTCACCGGCGGCACCTGGCTCCAGACGCTGGACCGCCACGGCGACCGCCACGGGCTCGACTGGGCCGCGGGCGCGATCGACGGCGGGCGGGTGGATCCCGGCATGCGCGCGCAGATCATGGCGATGCGCTACGATCCCAATGCCTCGGCGCTGATGGCGGCCGAGCTCGCCAACGACAACAAGGCCGCGCTGACCGGCGTGCTGGGCCGCGAGCCCGATGCCGCCGAGCTCTACATGGCGCATTTCCTGGGCGCCGACGGGGCGGCCAAGTTCCTCTCCGCGCTGCAGGCCGACCCCGCCCAATCCGCCGCGGCGATCCTGCCCAAGGCGGCCGCCGCCAACCGCGGCATCTTCTACGACGCCTCCGGCCCGCGCTCGGTCGCCGGGGTGATGGACCTGATGCGCGGCAAGGTCTCCGCCGCGATGAACGGAGCCGGGCTGCCGCCCGCCACTTACGGCTCGGGCCAGATCGCCGGCGTCGGCCAACCCGCCCCCACCGGGGGGCCGATCCAGCGCGAGTTCCAGGCCATGGCGGCCCAAGCCAGCACGCAAGGCGCTCTCGCGGGTCGCCCGTCGATGGCCGACACGCTGCAGAGCACCTTCGGGGCAAGCAGCGGCCAGGCCGGCGCGCCCGAATTCGTCCGTAACGCCTACGCCAAGCTGCAGGCCTTCAACCTATGAACTTCCTGAAATCCGCCAAGCCGGCCACGCTGGCCCTGCCCGTGGGCATCCTCACGCTCATCTGCCTGATGATCGTGCCGACCCCGGCGATCCTGCTCGACGTGTTCTTCGTCCTCAACATCGCGCTGTCGGTCGCGATCCTGATGGCGGCGATGAACGCGACCAAGCCACTCGATTTCTCGTCGTTCCCCTCGGTCCTGCTGTTCGCGACCCTGCTGCGGCTCTCGCTCAACGTCGCCTCGACCCGCGTGGTCCTGGTCCACGGGCATGAGGGCGGCGCGGCGGCCGGCCACGTCATCGAGGCCTTCGGCGCCTTCCTGATCGGCGGCAACTTCGCGGTCGGCATCTTCGTCTTCCTGATCCTGATGATCATCAACCTGGTCGTCGTGACCAAGGGCGCGGGCCGCGTGTCGGAAGTGTCCGCGCGCTTCACCCTCGACGCCCTGCCCGGCAAGCAGATGGCGATCGACGCCGACCTCGCCGCCGGGCTGATGACCGCCGACGAGGCCAAGGCCCGCCGCCGCGAAGTGGCGACCGAGGCCGACTTCTACGGGTCGATGGACGGTGCCAGCAAGTTCGTGAAGGGCGACGCGATCGCCGCCCTGCTGATCCTCGGCGTCAACATCATCGCCGGCTTCTGCCTCGGCATGATCAGCCACGGCCTCTCCGCCGGAGACGCCGCCTCTAAGTACATCACCCTCGCCATCGGCGACGCGCTGGTGGCCCAGGTTCCCGCCCTGCTGCTGTCGATCGCTGCCGCGGTCATCGTGACCCGGGTCTCCGACACCCGCGACCTTGCCGGCCAGATCGGCGGCCAGTTCGCCGACCCGCGCACCTGGCTGCCCGTCGCGATCATCCTCGGCGCGATCGGGATGATCCCGGCCATGCCGCAGACCATCTTCCTGCCCGCCGCCGGGCTCGCGGGCTGGCTGTGGCACTCGCTCAAGAAGCGGGCCGACCGCCCTGCCCCGGTGGTCGAAGCGCCGGCGCCGGTCGTCGATCCGGCCAAGATCCAGCTCGAGGATGTCAGCGACCACACCCTGGTCACGATCGAGGTCGGCTATGGCCTGGTCCAACTGGTCGACGAGCGCCGCGGCGCCCCGCTGGTCGGCCGCCTGACCGGCGTGCGCAAGCAGCTCAGCCAGACGTTCGGCTTCATCGTGCCGCAGTTCCGGGTCCGCGACGCCCTGGAAGTGCCGCCGAACGACTATCGCATCCTCCTGGGCGGCGTGCCGCTCGGCGGTGGTTCGGTCCGGCCCGAGCGCGTCCTCGCGATCGATGCCGGCGAAGCGCGGGAAGGCCATGGTCTGACCGGCGAGGCGACCCGCGATCCCTCCTTCGGTTGTCCGGCCCTGTGGATCGACGCGGCCTCGCGCGATCACGCCATCGCCGACGGCTTCCTGACGGTCGACGCCTCGACGGTCATCGCCACCCACCTCAACCAACTCCTGTCGGAACGCCCCCAGGCCCTGCTCGGCCCGGACGAAGTCCGCGACTTGCTCGACGGGGTCAAGGAACGCGCGGCCGGCCTGGTCGAAACGGTCTATCCCGCCCCGCTGCCGCTCGCCGGGATCACTCGCCTGCTCCGCGCCCTGCTCGAAGACGGCGTCCCCATCGGCCATCCGCTGCCGATCCTCGCCAGCCTCAGCCAGGCGGTGCAGACGACGGTGGAGCACGATCGCCTGGTCGACATGGTCCGCGCCGACCTCGGCGCGCTGATCGTCGGCCGGATCTGTCCGCCGACCGAGCGCCTGCCGGTCCTGACGCTCGACGCCGCGCTGGAGAACATGATCGTCCAGGGCCTGCACGACCCGACCACCGGCCAGCCGGTGATCGAGCCCGACCTCGCCCGCAACATCGGCGAGCACATCGCCCAACTGACCGCCGAGCGTGGGCCCCACGCGGTGCCGCTCGCCCTCATCGTCCAGCCCCGGGCGCGCCGCGCCCTCGCCGCCCTGCTCAAGCTGCGCGCGCCGGCCTGCACGGTGCTGTCGATCGCCGAACTGCCCGCGGCCCAGCCGATCGAGGTCATCAGCGTTATCGGCGGCCAGGCGCCGCCCGCCCCGGGGCTTCCCTCTCCCGCTTACGAAAGCATGGCCGCATGATCCACGATCATCAGTTCGCCGCCGCTGCCGCAAAATCGGCCCGCGGCAAATGTGCAGCCCGAGCCTATGGAGGGGACGAAGCGGACTCCATCCGGAAGTTCCTGCCGATGATCCGACGCCTCGCCTGGCACGTCCACGGCTCTGGCCGCGACGGGATCGAGCTCGAAGACCTGATGCAGGCCGGGATGCTCGCGCTCACCGAAGCGTTTCGCAACCACACCGGCGCCACCGACGACGGCTTCGCCGCCTATGCCAAGCTGCGCGTGCGTGGGGCGATGATCGATCTCATCCGCCGCCACCTGCCGATCTCGCGGGGAGCGACCGAACGCCGCAAGCTGCTGCGCGAGAAGGAAGGCGCCCTGCGCCTCCGGCTTGGCCGCGAGCCCTCGGCGGAGGAACTCGCCGAAGCGCTCGGCATGACCACCGGCGACTTGGCGGAACTCCGCTCGGCGAGCCAACCATTGCGCTTCGAAGCGCTCGACGACACCTATTCGGACAGCGATCCGGCCTTCGCCGACGACCGTCCCGACAGCCTGATGCTTCTGGAGGACAAGGAAATGCGCGAGAACCTGGTCGAAGCGATCGCCTCGCTGCCGCAGCGGCTGCAGGTGGTGGTCCAGCTCTACTTCGTCGAGGAACTCAACCTGGCGGAGATCGCCCAGGTCATCGACGTCAGCGTGCCGCGCGTCCATCAGCTCAAGGCCCAGGCGCTCGACAAGCTCAAGGCCGCGGTGGGCGAGCGCTACGACCCGTCGGCCGCCTAGGGCGCCACCTTCCTACTTCGATCCGTTTGAAGGCGTTGAAGTCGAAGACTGAAACGCCGTCTCGAAGGACCAAGCGCGGCGCCAAGTGCTTCGAGACGGGCCCTCAATCTGCGATTTCGGTCCCTCTCAGCACGAACGGCATGGATTCAGACGATGAAATATATCTAGGCGCCGATGGCGTCCTGCCGCTGGAAAATCGACCAGACGCCGCCCGGCGCGAGTCTGACCGAGAACGAATAGACGTCATCCTTGTGGACGTCGGCCTCGCCGCAGCGGGTGCGCTCGACCAGGTTGAGCACGCTGGCGGGGTCGGAGGAACTGCTGTCCATCGGGGGATGCGACGAGTTGGTGGGATAGATCCGGAAGTGAGACATGGTCTTGCTCCTTGTTGGGCGGGAGCACGGACGATACTGTCTCTCAGCCGCCGGGAGGCCAGGACGAGGCCGACGGTGGATACACTTTATACCCCTGTGGGAGACGAAGCGACGACATTTGTTAGCGCGCTCTCGATCCGTCGCAGAATAGGCCCGACCCGGCGCGCAGGAGGCTTCGGTTCGCCTATCTCGCAGGAACCGGATCAGTGCGCGTTCTTTTTGACGCTCGCTTCCATCCGCGCCAGCTGCTCCTGAGTCGCGGGGGTTTGGAACCGAGCCTTCCACTCCGCCGCCGCCATCCCGTGGATGACCTCGCGGGCCTGGACCTTGTCGAGCGGCGCGCCGGCCTCGACGATCCAATCCGACAGGCAATTACGGCAAAACCCCGCCAGTCCCATCAGATCGATGTTCTGGGCATCGTGACGGTGACGCAGGTGGCGGACCAGGCGGCGGAAGGCCGCTGCCGCGTGTTCGTCATCCAACTGGTCCAAGGGGTCGCCGGCAAGCGGCGCGGAATCTTCGGTGCAGCTCATTTTTTATCGGCTCCTACAGCCATTCGCCTTGGTCTTTCGCCCACCCTTTGCCATAGGCAGCGGCCTAACGAAACGAGGTTCCCTTGTCGAAGAACGACGCGCCGAATACGCGACTCCGCGGCCGCAAGGTCAAGATCCTGGCCACGCTCGGCCCGGCCAGCCGCGAGCCGGAGATGATCGCCAAGCTGCTGCGCGCCGGCGCCGACTGCTTCCGCGTCAACATGAGCCACGGCGATCACGAGACCCACGCCCGCACGATCGCCGCGGTCCGCGCCGCCGAGAAGGACTTCGGCAAGCCGATCGCGATCCTCTGCGACCTCCAGGGCCCCAAGCTGCGCGTCGGCACCTTCAAGGACGGCCGTGCCGTGATCCGCCACGGCGGCCACTTCACGCTCGACCGCAATCCGGAGCCTGGCGACGAGAACCGCGTCTTCCTGCCCCACCCCGAACTGTTCGGCATCCTCCACAAGGGCCAGCGCCTGCTGATCGACGACGGCAAGCTGCGGCTGCGCGTGATCTCGGCCAGCGACGACCAGATTCTCTGTTCGGCCGAGGTCGGCGGGGTGATCATGGACCGCAAGGGGGTCAACGTGCCCGACGCTGTCGTCCCGGTCCCGGCGATGACCGAGAAGGACCGCCGCGACCTGGCTTTCGCCGTCCAGCAGGGGGCGGACTGGATCGCCCTGTCCTTCGTCCAGCGGCCCGACGACGTCGCCGAGGCCAGGCGCCTGATGGGCGGTCACGGCGCGCTGATCGCCAAGATCGAGAAGCCCGCGGCGATCGACCGCCTGGAAGAGATCATCGAGCTGTCCGACGGCATCATGGTCGCGCGCGGCGACCTCGGCGTCGAGCTCAACCCCGAGGAAGTGCCCCCGCTGCAGAAACGCATCGTCGAGATGACGCGGCGCAGCGGCAAGCCGGTGATCGTCGCCACGCAGATGCTGGAATCGATGATCGAGAGCCCGGCGCCGACCCGCGCCGAGGTGTCCGACGTCGCCAATGCGGTCTACGACGGCGCGGACGCGGTCATGCTTTCGGCCGAGACGGCGAGCGGCGCCTGGCCGATCGAGGCGGTGACGATCATGGACCGCATCGCCATGCAGGTCGAAGGCGACCCCGGCTATGTCGATCGCATCCACCTCGCCGACGTGCGCCCCGATCCGACCACGGCCGACGCGCTGGCCGAAGCCTCGGCCTCGATCGCGCGGACCGTGCCGATCGCCGGGGTCATCGTCTTCACCGGCTCGGGCTCGACCGCCAGGCGCGTGGCGCGCGAACGCCCGGCCGCGCCGATGCTGGTCCTGACCCCCTCGCCCAAGACCGCGCGCAAGGTCGCGCTGCTGTGGGGCGCGCACCCTGTCCACACCCGCGACATCGGCTCGTTCGAGGAGATGATCGCCAAGGGCAAGCGCATGGCCCTGCGCCACGGTTTCGGCGAGGCGGGGTCCAAGCTGATCGCCCTGGCCGGCGTGCCCTTCGGCACCCCGGGCGCGACCAACCTGCTGCACGTCGTGACCCTCACCGGAGACGAGCTCAAGGGCGCTTGAGGTCGGCGCGCACCCAACCGGAAATCGTCATTGCGAGCGTAGCGAAGCAATGACGAAGGGAACTGGGCTAAGGCCTCGCCGCCTCGCCCAGCGCCGCATGCACCCGCGCCAGGTCATCCTCCGCAATGCAATACGGCGGCATGACATAGGCCGTGTTCCCCAGCGGCCGGACCAGCAGATCGGCCTCGCGGAAAAAGGCCAGCAGCTTCGGCCCCAAGCCGGAGAGATAGCCCGCGCCGCTACCCTCATAGTCGACCGCGATGATCGTCCCGCACTGGCGCGGGTTGGCGATCCCCGGAACTTCAGCCAGCCGCGCCAAGCCCGCCGCCTGCCGCTGTGCCAGGGCGGCGATCCGCTCGGCCACCGGCTCCTCGCGCCACACCGCCAGGTTGGCGAGCGCGGCGGCGCAGGCGATCGGGTTCGCGGTATAGCTCGACGAATGGTAGAAGGTCTTGGCGCGGTCGGTGGACCAGTGCGCCGCGTAGATCGCCTCGCTGGCCAGCGTCACCGCCAGCGGCATCGAACCGCCGGTCAGGCCCTTGGCCAGGCACAGCAGGTCGGGCACCACGCCGGCCTGTTCGCAGGCCAGCAGGGTGCCGGTGCGGCCCCAGCCGGTCATCACCTCGTCGGCGATGAACAGCACGCCGTGGCGCGCGCAGATCGCATGCATCGCGGCCAGGACATGCGGCGGATAGACCAACATCCCGCCCGCCCCGAGGACCAGCGGCTCGGCGATGAAGCAGGCCGGCGCCTCGTCGCGGCAAGCCCGCTCCAGGGCATCGAGCGCCGCCTGCTCCGCCCCCGCCGCCGGGAACGGGATCGTCCCGACGTCGAACAGCAGCGGCGCATAGGCCTGGTTGAACACGCCGCGCGCGCCGACCGACATCGCGCCGATCGTGTCGCCGTGGTAGCTATGCTCGAGCACCAGGATCCGGTGCCGCGGCTCGCTGCGGTTGGCCCAGAAGCCAAGCGCCATCTTCAGCGCGACCTCGACCGAGGTGGAGCCGGAATCCGAATAGAACACGTAGGGCAGGCCGAACAGGTCCACCAGCTCGCGCGCCAGCCGGTCGCCCGGTTCATGGGTCCAGCCGGCGAAGATCAACTGGTCGAGCTGCCCTGCCTGCTCGGCGATCGCCGTGACGATCCGCGGATGGCAGTGCCCGTGGGTGGTCACCCACCACGACGAGATCGCATCGACCACGCGGCGCCCGTCCGCCGTATGCAGGATCGCGCCCTCGGCACGGGCGACCAGCGGGACCGGCTCCTCGAGCCCATGCTGAGTAAAGGGATGCCAGACGGGAGAGCGGGTCACAGGTCGAACCCGGCCGCGAAGGCCGCGCGCAGGGTTTCGGCGTTCAGCGGGTCGAGCCAGGGCAGGCGCCCCAGCCGGCGGACCCGGCCGACCGCGCAGATCACCCGCTCGCTCTCGGCATTCTCGTCGCCGACGAAGGCGATGCCGGCGATCGGGACCCCGCGCGCTCGCAGCGCCTCGAGCGAGAGCAGCGAATGGTTGATCGTGCCGAGCGCGGTGCGCGCCGCCAGCACCACGGGGAGGCCCCAGCGCGCGAACATGTCGGCGTAGAGCAGGTCTTCGCGCAGCGGCACCAGAACGCCGCCGGCGCCCTCGACCACCAGCGGGCCCTCGCCATCGGGCAGAGCGAGCCGCGCCGGATCGATGGTCACGCCGTCGATTGCCGCGGCCTGGTGCGGCGAGCACGGCGTGACCAGCCGGTAGGCCTCGGGCAGCACCTCGCAGCCCGAGAGCGCGGCGACGGTGTCGCGGTCGGTGCCGTCATCGAGCCCGGCCTGGACCGGCTTCCAGTAGCGCGCGCCGAGCGCCTGGGCGAGCCCGGCGGCGACCACGGTCTTGCCGATCCCGGTGTCGGTGCCGGTGACGACCAGCCGCGTCACAGCGCATTCCCCAGCGCCGCCGCCAGACCACGGATATCGTCTTCGCCAGCGTTGAGTGTGATCACGATCCGCAGCCGCGAGGTGCCTTCGGGCACGGTCGGCGGGCGGATCCCGCGCACGTCGAAGCCCGCGGCTTGCAGCCTGCCCGCGACGTCCATCGCGCGGCGGTCCTCGCCGAGCACCAGCGGCATGATCGGGGAGCCGTGGAACTCGGCGCCGAGCGGCACCAACAGGTCGCGCGCCAAATCCATGCGTGCCCGCAGCCTCCGGCGCAGGTCGTCCGCCTGCTCGGTGGCCTCCAGCGCGGCGCGGACCACGGCGGCGCTGAGCGGCGACGGCGCGGTCGAGAAAATGAAGCCGCGCGCCCGGTTGACCAGGAGGTCTCGCATGATCTTCGGCCCGCACAGCAGCGCGCCCTCGGCGCCCAGCGCCTTACCGCAGGTGTGCAGCGAGATCACGTTCGCGCGCGACGGCAGTTGCGCGACCAGCCCGCGCCCGCCTGGACCGAATACGCCGGTGGCATGCGCCTCGTCGACCAGCAGGATCGCGCCGTGGCGCGCGGCCAGCGCAGCCAAGTCCGGCAGCGGGGCGAAGTCGCCGTCCATCGACTAGAGCGATTCCACCGCGATCCAGGCCTGGCCGGAATGGCCGCTGAGCGCCTCCTCATAGGCGGCGAGATCGTTGTGGGCCACGAAGCGGTGCTCCGCCCGGGTCAGGCGCAGGCCCTCGTGCATCGAGGCATGGATCAACTCGTCGGCCAGGATCAGGTCGCCGCGCTGCGGCAGGGTCCCGAGCAGCGCCGAATTGGCGGTATAGCCGGTCGGGAAGAACAGCGCCGCTTCCGCGCCGAAGAAGGCCGCCGCCTCGGCCTCCAGCGCCTCGTGCTCGGCACGGTTGCCGCGCAGCAGGCGCGAACCGCCCGAGCCGACCGCTACCCCCCGGTCGAGCGCCGCCCGCGCCGCCGGAACCAGCGCGCCCGAGGCGGCGAGGCCGAGGTAATCGTTCGAGGCGAAATCCACGCCCGCATCCGGCGCCAGGGCGCGCAGCCGGCCGATCGCGGCGAGCCGCGCGAGGTCGGCCGCCTGCGCCTCCAGCATCAACCCCGCGCCCCGAACAGCGCGGAGCCGACGCGGACATGGGTGGCGCCGAGCGTGATCGCGGTCTCGAAATCGTCGCTCATGCCCATCGACAGGCCTTCCAGGCCGTTGTCGTCGGCCAGCTTGCCGAGCAGGGCGAAGAACGGCGCGGGCTCGATCCCCAGCGGCGGCACGCACATCAGGCCGAGCAGCGGCAGCTGGGCAGCGCGGGCTTCGGCCAGCAGCGCGGGCAGCGCGGCGACGTCGCAGCCGCCCTTCTGCTCCTCGGCGCCGATATTGACCTGGACGAAGCAGGGCACCTGCCGCCCGGCCTTGTCCATCGCCTTGGCCAGGGCCGCGACCAGCGAGGGCCGGTCGAGCGAATGGATCACGTCGAACAGCGCCACGGCCTCGGCCGCCTTGTTGGACTGGAGCTGGCCGATGAGATGGAGTTCGATATCCGCGTGCGCGTCACGCAGCGCCGGCCACTTCTCCGCCGCTTCCTGCACGCGGTTCTCGCCGAAGGCGTGCTGACCTGCGCCGATCAAGGGCCTGATCGCGTCAATGGAATGCGTCTTGCTGACCGCCACGAGCGTCACCGGATCGCTGCGCCGGGCGAGCTTGCGGGCGGCGTCGATGCGGGATTTGACCTCGCTTAGCAGGATATCTGGCCGTTCCATGGGGCGCTGCTATAGCGATGCGGTGCCGAAGCGCTACCCACCTCTGCCGCCCAGGTTGCCGCGCGTCTGGCTGGTCAGCGACGCTCGCAACGATGCGGTTCTGGAGCGAACCTTGCGCCGCCTGCCCCGCGGTTCGGGCTTGATTTTCCGCCACTATCACCTGTCTCCCGCAGAGCGCCGGGCCCGGTTCGCGGCCTTGCAGCGGATCGCGCGGGCGCGGGGCCACTCGATCTTCCTGTCGGGGGATGCCCGCACCGCCCGGGCCTGGGGAGCCGACGGGGCCTATGGCCCGGCCGGCCGGCTCGCCTCGGGCCCGGCCCTGCCCCGTCTGGTCACCGCCCATTCCCTGCGCGAGCTGCGCGCTCGCCGCGCCGATGCCTTCGTGCTCTCGCCCGTCTTCCCGACGCGCTCGCATCCCGGCGCGCAGGTGCTCGGCCCGGTCCGGTTCCAATTGCTCGCCGGGCAGGCCCCCGCGATCGCGCTGGGCGGCATGACCCGGGAACGCGCCGCCCGCCTCAAGACGCCTTGGGCGGCGATCGACGGCCTGTCGTAATTATCCGCCCGGATTCCCAAGGATTCTTGACGCGGAGTCGCCCCCGGGCGCATTATGGGCGCCGACCTTGGGGGACTGGCAATGGCATCTCGTGCAATCAGTGTGGCGGGCAGCGTAGCCGGCGGCGGATCCCGCCCGGTCGGACGCGCGCCGGCCTGGCGCGCGGTGCTGCGCCGATCCTTCCGCCGCAGCGTGGAGATCGGCGGCGCCGTGACCCTGCTTGCCGCGATGGTCTTTCTCGGGCTGTCCCTGGCCAGCTATCACCAGACCGACCCGTCGAGCTCGACGGCCGCCGGCGGCGCCGTGCTCAATTGGATGGGTCGGCCCGGGGCCTGGGCGGCGGATGCGGCCTTGCTGGCCTTTGGCCCCGTTTCGGCCCTGCTCCTGCCGCTGCTCTACGTCTTCGCCCGCAAGCTGTGGCGCCTGGTCGAGGAAGAGGACGGCGAACTGCCCGAGCTTCACCAGCGCTGGTGGCGTCCCTTGGGCTTGCTGATCTTCGCGATGGCCTTGCTCTCGAGCGTGCTGTCCTTGCTGTTCACCACCCCCGGCGGGACCCTGCCCGCCTCGATGGGCGGCCTCGCCGGATTGGTCGGCGCGGGCGCGGTGCGCGGCCTGACCGGCTACCTGCCGGAGATGCTGCGGTTCTGGGCGATCCTGCTTGCCGGCTTTGCCTGCCTGGGCGGCGGGGCGATGCTCGCGGGCCGGGTCTTCGCGGTCGACTGGGCAAGCCTGCTGACCCTCCCCCTCGCCCTGCGCCGTGCTCCGGCCGCCGCGGCGGAGGCTCTGCCCTTCGTGGCGCCGCGCGAGAAGCCCGTTCGCGAAGCCAAGGAAGCGCAAGTCCCCGAACCGCTGGCCGCGCCGCGCAAGGCGCCCGAGATCAGCGATCCGACGCGTGCCGCCAAGCCGGCCCAGCTCACCGGCCAAGCCATGCGCCAGGGCGACCTGTTCGACGAATGCGCCCTGCCCAGCCTCGACCTGCTGGCCGATCCGCCGCAGCATTCGCAGCAGAAGATCGACAAGCTGGCGCTGGAACGCAACGCCCGCCTGCTCGAGACCGTGCTCGACGACTTCAACGTCAAGGGCGAGATCATCGCGGTCCGCACCGGCCCGGTCGTCACCATGTACGAACTGGAACCGGCACCCGGCATCAAGGCCAGCCGCGTCATCGGCCTGGCCGACGACATCGCCCGCAACATGAGCGCGATCTCGGCCCGCGTCTCCTCGATCCCGGGCCGCACGGTGATGGGCATCGAACTGCCCAATGCCGACCGCCAGATGGTCAGCTTCAAGGAAATGGTCGGCTCCGAAGCCTTCGCCGGCCACAAGGGCCTGCTGCCGATCATCCTGGGCAAGGACATCGCCGGCGCGCCGGTGGTCGCCGATCTCGCCACCATGCCCCACCTGCTCGTCGCCGGCACCACCGGCTCGGGCAAGTCGGTCGGGCTCAACACGATCCTGCTCTCGCTGCTCTACCGCCTGACCCCGCAGCAGTGCCGCCTGATCCTGGTCGATCCCAAGGTGCTCGAGCTCAAGTCCTACGACGACATCCCGCACCTGCTCTCGCCGGTGGTCACCGAGCCGGCCAAGGCGGTCCGCGCGCTGAAGTGGGCGGTCGAGGAGATGGAGCGCCGCTACCGGATGATGAGCGAGATCTCGGTCCGCAACATCTCGGGCTTCAACGACAAGGTCCGCACCGCGATCGCCAAGGGCAAGCCGCTCGGCCGCCGCATCCAGATTGGCTTCGATCCCGACACCGGCGAGGAACTGTTCGAGGAGCACCAGCTCGATTACCAGGTCCTGCCGCAGATCGTGGTCATCGTCGACGAGCTGGCCGATCTCATGGTCACCGTCGGCAAGGAGATCGAGGTGCTGATCCAGCGCCTCAGCCAAAAGAGCCGCGCCGCCGGCATCCACCTCATCATGGCCACCCAGCGGCCCTCGGTCGACGTCATCACCGGCGTGATCAAGGCCAACCTGCCGACCCGCATCTCCTTCGCCGTGACCAGCCGGATCGACAGCCGCACGATCCTGGGCGAACAGGGCGCCGAGCAGCTGCTGGGCAAGGGCGACATGCTCTACAAGCCCAACACCGACCCGGTGAAGCGCGTCCACGGGCCCTTCGTGTCGGACGAGGAGGTCGAGAAGGTCGCCGATTACTGGCGCAGCCAGGGCAGCCCGGAATATGTGGATTCGGTCACCGAGGAGCCCGAGGACGGCGGCTTCGGCTTCGACGACATCGACAGCGCCTCGGACAGCCCGGAAGAGCGCAAGTACCGCCAGGTCTGCCAGATCGTGTTCGAGAGCCAAAAGGCCTCGGCCAGCTGGATCCAGCGCCAGATGGGCGTCGGCTACAACACCGCCGCCAAGTGGATCGAGCGGATGGAGCAGGATGGCTTCGTCGGCCCGTCGAACCACGTCGGGCGGCGCGACATCTACCGGGATCGGGACGGGAATCCACTCTGATCGCCCGCGAGCACGGCGTTCAAATCGCCCGTAGCTCCGGCATCGGCACCTCGCCCCGCAATCGCTCGGCATCGCGTGCCGGCGGTAGGCCGAACATTCTGGCATATTCGCGGCTGAACTGCGATGCGCTTTCATAGCCGACGCGGTGCGCCGTACCCTGGGCGTCGGCGCGCTGGATAAGGAGGCGGCGCGCTTCCTGAAGGCGCAGCGCCTTCTGGTACTGCAACGGGCTCATCGCCGTAACGGCTTTGAAATGGCGGTGGAACGAGGCACGGCTCATGCCCGCAAGGTCCGCCAGCGCGTCGATGCCGAGAGCCGCGTCGTAGTTGGCCTTGATCCATTGGATCGCCCGGTGGATGCGCGAAACTCGGCTGTCGGCGCGGGCGATCTGCTGCAGGGCACCTCCGGTATCGCTGCGCAGCAGGCGATACAGCAGTTCGCGCCGGATCATCGGCGCCAGTACGGGGGCGTCCTCCGGCGTCTCGAGCAGGTCGAGGAGACGCCGCACCGACCCGAGCAGGTCGGGCGTCAGCGCGTTGACGAAGAAGCCGCGGTCGTGCGCTTCGGGCGTGGGCGGCATATGGGCGAGCACTTCGGCCAGCATCGCCCGGTCGATGGTGATGGCCAAGCCATAATACGGCTTTTCCGCACTCGCCTCGCAGACGCACCCGCTGGCGGGCAGCTCGACCGAGACCACAAAGTAGGATGCCGGATCGTAGCGCAGCGTACGGTCGCCGATCGTCACCAGCTTCGCGCCTTGGAGGATCACGCAGAACATCGGCTCGACTACCCCCGCGATCGGCGGCGTCAGGTCGGTCATCCGGGTGAGCCGAACGCCTTCAAGCGCGGTATCTACCATGCCCTCGGCGCCGTGCTTCTGCGCCAGGGCCAACAGCCTGGTGAGGTCATCATGCATTCGTGAGACATGATCCGTTCCCGTTCCGGCTGCAAGCGTAGCACAGGCAACCACACCGGATTGAGACGATCGGGCAAGGACAAGAGGCAATCGGGCGAGGCCGCCGTCGGGCTCCCGCCTATCTCGCGCCTGCTATCCAGCGAACCAGCCAACGGAGCAAATCATGTTCGGAGCAACCTCCACCACCGAAGACGTTCTCAAGGGCGTCGATCTCAAGGGCAAGCGCTACCTCGTGACGGGTGTCTCAGCCGGCCTCGGCGTCGAGACCGCCCGCGCCCTTGCCGCCCACGGTGCCGATGTCGTCGGCACGGCGCGCAACCTCGCCAAGGCCGAGGGGGCCACCGACGCGGTCCGCGAGGCGGCCTGGGCGAACGGAGGCGGCTTCGAGATCGTCGAGGCCGACCTCGCCTCGCTCGCCAGCGTCCGCGCCGCCGCAGACGCGATCAATGCCGCAGGCAAGACATTCGACGGCATCATCGCCAACGCCGGCGTCATGGCCGCGCCGTTCGGCAAGACGGCAGACGGTTTCGAAACGCAATTCGGTACCAATCACCTCGGCCACTTCTTGCTGGTCAACCGGATCGCCGGGCTCCTGAAGCCGGGCGGACGGCTGGTCAACCTGTCGTCGGCCGGCCATCGCTTCTCGGACGTCGATCTCGACGATCCGAACTTCGAGCGCACTGAGTACGAGCCGTTCATCGCCTATGGTCGCTCGAAGACCGCCAATGCGCTGTTCGCGGTGGAATTCGACCGCCGGCATAGGGACAAGGGCATCCGCGCCGCAGCCGTGCACCCCGGCGGCATCATGACCGAACTCGACCGTCACATGCCCGAGGGCGCGCTCGATGGCCTGCTCGACGAGATCAACGCCGCGAAGGCGGCCGCGGGCGAAGAACCGATGGCCTGGAAGTCGATCCCCCAGGGCGCCGCGACCTCGGTCTGGGCGGCGGTGGTCGCGCCTGCGGACGAAGTCGGCGGCAAGTTCTGCGAGGACTGCCACGTCGCCGGGTTCAACGAATCCGAAGGGCTCACCGGCGGGGTGAAATCCTACGCACTCGATGCCGACAACGCCAAGGCGCTGTGGGCCAAGAGCGAGCAGATGGTCGGCGAGAGGTTCTGACGGATCGGCGCGGTTGACGCGCACCGACCTGCCCAGAACATGGACAAGGGCCGGGGGATCGCTCCCCCGGCCCTTGTGTCTCAGCCGGAAACCTTCAGCTGAACGCTGCGGTAAGATCGCCGCCGAGCGGATCGGGACCGTAGCGGTTTTCGCCGGTGGTGCCCTTCTGAACGAACCACACCAGCAGCACGATGGCGCCGATGATGGTCAGAACGAGCAAGAACCACCAACCGGAGCGATCGGTGTCGTGCAGGCGGCGCACCGCCACGGCCAGGCTCGGCAGGAACAGGCCCAGGCCAGCGATGGCATAGAGCCATCCGTAGCCCACGCTTTGTTCCAATCCGGTCAGCGGGCTGGTCATCTTGAAATCGAGGCCCAAGGCGCGGTCGAGGATCGACGCGACGAGCATGACGATCAGCGTCGCAAGGTAGAAGAACCAATATTCGGACCGGGAGGCCCGGCCGCTAAAGGTCGCGTACTTCGACAGGCACGTTTTCACTGCTTCCTGAAAAGTCATATATTCCTCCCCTCCTGGTTGCGGAACGCGGGGAGTTAATCACGGGTTCATAAGCAGCACAACGCAAAAATTGCGACCCGCTCGCAACAAGCCCGGCACTGCGTGATGAGTACCGGGCTTGGGACGTCAAGCGGCGGCGATCTCGAAGTCCGGCCCGGCCACGGCAAAAGCGGCTTCGCGATCGGCTTCGGGCGGATAGATCCAAAGGGTGTTGATCGTGGTTTTGAGCGCCTTGGCCTCGGGCCCGGTCATCGCGACCTGGCGATCCCAGCCATAACTGACCATCGCCGCCTGGGGCCCGAGGTCGAGGCAGGTCGCATAGTTCGGCTGGCTGTAGGCATGCAGCGGCAAGCCAAGCAGGTCCTGCACCGCGTTGTGACCCGCGACACGGCCGAGGATCAATGCATGCTGACACGACATCATGGCCAGGTTGCCGGCCTCGTCCGCCGCGACTCGCACAACGTCCCCGGCCAGGATGACGCCGTTCGCTTCGGGCGCGCGCAGGAAGGCATCGGCAGCCACGCGGCCCAGGGTGTCCCGCTCCCCCGGGACTTGCGCCGCGAGCGGATTGGCGCGGACGCCGGCGGTCCAGATCAGGGTGCAGGTTTCGATCCGCGAACCGTCGCTGAGCACCACGTGATCGGGCGCCACTTGGGTCACGCCGACGCCGGTGCGGACCTCGACGCCCTCGGCCTCGAGCTGGGCCTCGATCACCGGACGCGGGTGGGCTCCGAGTTCGGGGCCGATCTCGGCCGCACGCTCGACCACGATCACCCGGATCGGCGCGTCGGCCCCGAGAATGGCGCGCAGGCGGCTGGGCATCTCGGTGGCCGCCTCGATCCCCGTGAAACCGCCGCCGCCGATCACGACGGTATTGCGCGCATCGCTGTCGGGCCGCTTGGCGAGGCCGTGCAGATGGGCCGACAGGCGCCGAGCCTCGGCGATCTGATCGACATTGAAGGCGTGGTCGGCCAGGCCGGGAATCGGCGGCCGGTTGAGCACGCTGCCGGTTGCCAGCACCAGGCGATCGTAGGACAACGTCTGCCACGAGCCATCGCCCAGAACGACAGTCGCAGTGCGGGCCCGAGCATCGATCGTCTCGACCTTGGCAGCAAGATGCTCGGCACCGACCGCGGCGAGCAGCGGGGCGATGTCGGGATCCATGCCTTCGATCGATGCTTCATAAAGGCGAGGGCGCATCACCAGGCGTGGCTCGGGCGAGATCACGGTGATCGCGATGTCGTCCTCGCGCTCGGCCAGGGCCGCGGCGCGTGCGGCGGACAGGGCGGCCCAGGTGCCGGCGAAGCCCGAGCCGGCGATGAGGATCTGGTAGGTCATGGCACTTCTCCTTGGATGCCGGACGCAAGAGGTCGGCTCGCGGCGCGCGGATCGCAGCGCGAGAGGCTGAGCCGCGGCCTGCCCGGCGGAGGGGCCGCGGGAATTATCGGGAATGAGGTTCTGTAGCCTTAGGCCCGCTTAGCTGGTGTCGGGATCTTCGCGCTTGCGGCGGGTACGCCCTCCCTGGCGCTCGGTGATGAGTTCGTCGACCTCGGCGAAGTAGCTGGCGGGCGCCTTTCTGGCGAAACCCTCGGCGGTCTGCGCCAGGGTCACGCTGGCCAGGCTGTCGCGCATCGCCTTTTCCGCACGGAGCATCACGGCATGGATGCCGCAGGTGCCGCGCATGGCCCAATCGGGGGGATTTCCAGCGAACACGGCGCATTTCGCACGCACGTCCTGGCATTCGAACAGCGGTTTCGCCCCTTCCACCGCATCGATCACATCGAGGTAGGAGATTGCCTCCGGCCCGCGCGCCAGGACGTAGCCGCCGCGCACCCCTTCGCTCGCCGCGACGAGCCCCGCCTTTTCCAGCTTGGGGAAGATCTTGGCGAGGAAGCTTGGCGAAACGCCTTGCAGCTCGGCGATGTCGCGCGCGGAAAGCGGGCGATCGGACCCGACCAGCCACATTAGGCCGTGGATAGCATATTCGACGGAAGCGGTCAGGTGAGCCATAACGCGGAGTTACTTGGTCTGCGTTTATGCGTCAAGCTCAAAACTAAGATAAAGTTTGTCCGCGTTATTCGGCCTTGCCGCTGCACCCGGCGCCCCTTAACTTTCTCCCCAGAGGAGAAGCCCATGCGCGTTGGCACGGTCCGCGAGATCAAGAACCACGAATATCGCGTCGGCCTCACCCCCGAGTCGGTGCGCGAGTTGGTCGCGCACGGGCACGAGGTCTGGGTCGAGGCCGGCGCAGGCCAGGGCATCGGCGCCTCGGACCGGGACTACAAAGCGGCGGGTGCGGCAATCCAGCCCGACGCTGCGATGGTCTTCGCCGGCTGCGAGATGATCGTGAAGGTCAAGGAGCCGCAAGCCGCCGAGCGTGCGCTGCTCCGCGAGGGGCAAATCCTCTATACTTATCTCCACCTCGCCCCCGATCCCGAGCAGGTCGATGATCTGCTGCGCAGCGGGGTGACTGCGATCGCCTATGAAACCGTCACTGGCCCGGGCAATACGCTCCCCCTGCTCAAGCCGATGAGCCAGGTTGCCGGCCGGATGTCGATCCAGGCGGGAGCGACCGCGCTGGAGAAGGCGCATGGCGGACGCGGCGTGCTGCTGGGCGGCGTGCCCGGCGTGCTGCCCGGCCGCGTGCTGGTGATCGGCGGCGGCGTGGTCGGCTTCAACGCCGCGCAGATGGCGGTCGGCCTGGGCGCCGACGTGACCATCCTCGACCGCGATCCCGAAGTGCTCGAACGGCTCGGCATTCATTTCGAAAGCCGCGCAAAGACGCGGTTCTCCAATCGCTCGACCATTCAGCAGATGATCTGCGAGGCGGAACTGGTTATCGGCGCCGTGCTCGTCCCCGGCGCCGCGGCGCCCAAACTGGTGAGCCGCGACATGCTCGGCTGCATGAAGCCGGGCGCGGTGCTGGTCGACGTCGCGATCGACCAGGGCGGCTGTTTCGAAACGAGCCATCCGACGACCCACGCCGAGCCGACCTTCGTGGTCGACGGCATCGTCCATTACTGCGTCGCCAACATGCCCGGTGCGGTCGCGCGGACCAGCACCTATGCGCTCAACAACGTGACCCTGCCGCACGCGCTGCGGATTGCCGACCTGGGCTGGCGCGAGGCGCTGAAGGCGGATCCGCACCTCGCCGCGGGGCTCAACATCCACGCCGGCCAAGTGACTTATGCCGCGGTCGCCCACGCGTTCGGCTTCGACCACGTCCCAGCCGCGCAAATCCTATGATTTTTGCCAAGAATTAACCTCGTCTTGAGCAACTCGGGCCTATCCCCCAGGGCATGGATTGGAAGGTCCTCCGCCTGATCGGATGCTGGCTCGGCGTCGTCGTGCTGCTCTCGGCCGCGTCCCCGGCTTCGGCCGAGGGCTTCGCGCCCGGGTCGATTTGCCACGCGAGTGCCGCCGCCGATGAGGACTACGCCCAGCTCCTCGCCCATCCGGAACGCTGGAACTGCAGCGGAAGCGATTGGTCGGTGGCCAAGCCCCGCGCGTTCCTGCGGATCGACCTGCGCGGCTACGAGGGCCGCCCCCCGGCCGAATTCAGCACGCGTCTGACCCGCTTCGGCGCCCTGCGTCTCACCGCCATCGGCACAGATGGCCAGAGCGCCAGCCGCGACTTGACCCAGGGCGATATGATCCCTTCGACCACCGACTGGATCATGAGCGCCGATCTTCCCACGCTTCCCGGACCCAAGGCTTCCAGCCTTACGGCGGTCGTGGTGCGGGTTGACGGAGCGCGCCATGCTGGGATCCTGTCCTACGGCCGGCTGGAGCCCGCGGCGAAGCCCGACGCCATGTTTGTCCAGGAACTGCTGATCGCCATGCTGTGCGGCACCTTGCTGTTACCGCTGGTGTTCAACGTGGCCTTCTACCGCATCCTGCGCGAGCGCTTCCTGCTGTGGCACGCGTTGGCGACGGCACTCATGTTGGTGCATACGATGATCACCGCGGGGCTGATCAACCGGTTCTTCTCGTTGGGAATCGATACCCTGAGCATCGTCTCATCGATTACGGTCGGCGGCGGGCTGATCGCCGCCGCGCTGTTCTCGGCCGACCTGATCGAGCCGGACAAGCTCGACCCGATCCATCGCCGGCTGCTGCGCTGCGTCACCCTGTGGGTTCCCCCCTGGACCATGCTCTACCTCTTTGCCGACGGCCCGCTGCGCCCCTATGTCGCGCCGCTCTACCTTGCCTCGTTCCTGCCGCTGATCGGCCTGTTCGGCTGGGTGATGGCGGTCGCCCTAGGCCGGCGCAGCCGCGCGGTAAGGTTCCAGATCGCCGCCTGGACTCCGATGATGATCACCGCGCTGATCCGCATCTTCTCGGCGCTCGGCATGACCGACGCCCCGCTTGAGATGTTGCTCGAACAGCATATCGCCATGGGGCTTGAGGTGGTCGTCACCTCGCTGGGCGCGCTCGACCGCCTGATGGCGATCCGCCGCGAGCGTGATATCGCCGTGGCCGAGGCTCGGGTCCTGGTCGAAAGCGCCGAGCGCGATCCGCTGACCGGGCTCTACAACCGGCGCGCGCTGGAACGCCGCTTCCCCGACATGCGTGCGGGCGGCTTCCACGCGATGGCCCTGCTCGATCTCGACCGGTTCAAACGAATCAACGACACCTTCGGCCACGTGAAAGGCGATGCCGTGCTCAGGGCCGTGGCCGAGGCCCTGGCACCCGATGGCGATACCTTGGCCGCGCGTCTTGGCGGCGAGGAATTCCTGATTCTGCTGCGGGGAGACGATGTCGCCCATCGCGCCGAACGGCGACGGCAGGCGATCACTTCGCGAGTTGCGGCCCAGGTCCCCGGGCTCGACTGCATTGTCACCGCGAGCATGGGCATGGTCGAGTTGCCCGCCGATGGGAGCCTGCAGAACGAACTGGCCCCGCTCTACGCCCGCTGCGACCAGCTACTTTACGAAGCCAAGGCCGCCGGGCGGAACCGAACCATGCGCGAGAAGGTCAGCAGCTTCGCCCCCGTGCAACGGACCCAGGCGGCCTGATCACGGTAGGAAGGGTGCCGCCACCTCGGCCGGAACCCGCATGATCCGCCCCGTCGCACGATCGATCATCGCCCAGGTCGAGCGCGCCGAGACGATGACCTTACCGGCCGAATTGCGAAACTCCACCAAGCGATCGAACCGCGCTCCGGTGGGAGCGCCGGGAATCATGGTTTCGGCGGTCACGCTTTCGCCCTCGGCGATGTTGCCGCGGTAGTCGATCTCGTGCCGGGTCACGACCCAGACATAGGCCGCGATATGTTCGGGCGAGGCATCGGCTTCCCAGTGCGCGGTCGCGATGGCCTCCATCCATTGAACCCAGACCGCGTTGTTGACGTGCCCCATGACATCGATGTGTTCGGGCCGCGCGGTGAAGGTCAGGGTGTGGCGATTGCTCACCCCTCGACGCCCAGCTGCCAGAGGATGAACGCGAACTCCTCGGCGGTCTCGCGCAAGCTCTCGAACCGGCCCGACTTGCCGCCGTGGCCCGCGCCCATGTTGGTCTTGAGCAGCAGTTCGTTGCCGTCGGTCTTGAGCTCGCGAAGCTTGGCGACCCATTTGGCCGGCTCCCAATAGGTCACCCGCGGATCGTTGAGCCCGGCGGTGACCAGCAGCGGCGGGTAGGCCTGGGCCTTGACCTGGTCGTAGGGCGAATAGGAACGGATCAGCGCGAAGGCCTCGGCGTCCTCGATCGGGTTGCCCCATTCGGGCCACTCGCCCGGGGTCAGCGGCAGGCTCTCGTCGAGCATGGTCGCGAGGACGTCGACGAAGGGCACGTGCGCCGCGACCGCACCGAACAGGTGCGGATCGGAATTGATCACCGCGCCCATCAGTTCGCCCCCCGCCGAGCCGCCGGAGATGGAGATGCGGCCCTCCTGCGTATAGCCGCGCTCGACCAGGCCCTTGGCGACATCGACGAAGTCGTTGAAGGTGTTGGTCCGCCGCTCCAGCTTGCCGGCCTTGTACCAGGCGCGACCCAGGTCGTCGCCGCCGCGGATATGGGCGATGGCATAGGCGAAGCCGCGATCGACCAGACTCAGCCGGGTGGTCGAGAAGCCGGGATCGATCGAGATGCCGTAGGCGCCGTAGCCATAGAGGTGGAGCGGCCCGCCGGGTTCGCGGTCCTTGCGGCTTACCACGCTTACCGGGATCGCCGTGCCGTCGCGCGCGGCGATCTCGAGCCGCTCGGTCGTGTAGAGCGAGGCGTCGTAGCCCGAGGGGATTTCCTGGACCTTGAGCAGTTCCAGGGTCCGCTCCGCGACCGAATAGTCGTAGACCGTCGCCGGGCTGACCATCGATTCATAGGACAGCCGCAGCACGTCCATCGCCCATTCGGGGTTGTCGCCGAGCCCGGCCGAATAGCTAGCCTCGGGGAACCGGATCGGCTCGATCCTTGCGGGATCATCGTAGTAACGCACCTCGATCTGATCGAGCCCGGCCCCATGGCCTCGTGTTCGGCGGCCCTCGATCACGTAGAAGTCGCGGAACAGGTCCACCCCGGTTAGGTAGAACGCGTCCGAGCCTTCGATTAGCGTGGTCCATTCGCCCGGGCTTGCCAGCGGGGCAGTGGCGAGGCGGAAGTTCTCGTGGGTATCGTTGGCGTGGATGTAGAGCACGCCTTCGCGTTCATCGACGTCGTATTCGACACCTTTTTCCCGCGGCCGGACCAGGATCGGCGCGGCGAGCGGATCGGCTGCGGGGATGAGGCGGACCTCGCTCGTTTCGTGGTCCGAGGAAGAGACGATCAGCCACTTCTCGTTGGCCGAAAGCGACGAGCCCACACGGAAGCCCTCGTCGTCTTCGTGGTAGAGTTCGACATCTTCGGCGACCGGCCGGCCGAGCCAGTGCAGCCGGGCGTTGTCGGTGCGCCACTGTTCGTTGGCGAGGGAGTACACGAGCCCCTTGTCGCCGGCGACCCAGACGAGGGCGGAGAGCGTGCCGGGAATCTCGTCGGGCAGGAGCTCGCCGGTCGCGATCACCTTGATCCGCGCGGTGAATCGCTCAGAGCCGTTGTCGTCGATCGCATAGGCCAGCAGCCTGCCGTCGGCCGAGACCGACAGCGCGCCGAGGCGGAAGTAGTCCTTGCCCTCGGCCAGGGCGACCTCGTCGAGGATCAGCTCGTCGGGACCGCCGGCGAGGGGCCTGCGCCACCACTTCTTGTATTCGGCGCCTTCCTCGAATTCGATCCAGTAGAGCCAGTCGCCGTCCTTCTGGGGGACCGACTTGTCGGCCTCCTTGATTCGTCCGCGCATCTCCTTGAACAGGCGCTCGACCAGAGGCTTGTGGGGCTCCATCCGCGCTTCGAACCAGGCGTTCTCAGCCTCGAGGTGGGCTAGGACAGCTTTGTCCGTCACCTCGGGATAGCCGGGGTCGCGCAGCCAGGCGTAGTCGTCGCTTACCGTCGTGCCATGATGCGTGAAGCTGCGGGGTTTCTTGGCCGCGACGGGCGGGGCGGACACGGTCGTGGTGGAAGGTGCCATCGCCTGCATCTATGTTTGCGGGATGACACCTGCAACCCGGACCGCCCGCAAATGCTGATGAACACGCATGAAGCCCGCCTCACCGCTCTTCGCGAGGAACTGAAGCGCCAGCGATTGGACGGCTTCGTCGTGCCGATCTCCGACGAGCACATGAGCGAATATGTCGGCGCCTATGCCCAGCGGCTGCAATGGCTGACGGGGTTCAACGGTTCGGCGGGCACGGCGGCGGTGCTGCTCGACAAGGCGGCGATGTTCATCGACGGGCGCTATACCCTGCAGGTGCGCGACCAGGTCGACGGGCGGTTCTACGGCTTCGAGAGCGTGCCCGAGACGAGCCCCGCCGCATGGCTCGGCGAGCATGCCCCGCAGGGCGCGCGGATCGGTTTCGACCCCTGGCTCCACGGCAAGGCCTGGGCCGAGCGCACCGCCAAGGCACTGGAGGCCAAGGGTGGCGAACTGGTCGCGGTAACGGGCAATCCGGTCGACGCGATCTGGGCCGACCGCCCCGCCCCCTCCGACGCTCCCGCGCTGGTCCACGACCTGGTCCACGCCGGGGTCACCAGCGAAGAAAAGCGCACCGCCGTCGCCAAGTGGCTGGCCGACAAGGGCCTCGACGCCGCGGTGATCACCGCGCTCGATTCAATCGCCTGGCTGCTCAATATCCGCGGCACCGACGTCGAGCGCACGCCGGTCGCGCTGTCGTTCGTCGTGGCCCGTGCCGACGGCACGGCGGACCTGTTCATCGCGCCGGACAAGGTCACGCCCGAGCTGCGCCAGCACCTCGGCAATGCGGTGCGGATTGCCGACCAGGACGCCTTCGTAACCGCGCTGGAGGCCCTGACCGGCAAGAAGGTCGCGGTCGATCCCGACAGCGCGGTCCAGGCGGTATTCGGCGTGCTGAAGCGGACCGGCGCGCAGATCGTCGAGGACCGCGACCCGTGCGTCCTGCCCAAGGCGACCAAGAACCCTGTCGAGCAGGCCGGCCACCGCGCCGCCCAGGCCCGCGACGGTGCGGCGCTGAGCCGGTTCCTGCACTGGCTGTCGGTCGAAGGTCCTCGGGGCGAAGTCACCGAGATGTCCGCCGCCGAGGCGCTGCACCGGTTCCGCCGCGAGACCGGCGACCTGCGCGACCTGTCGTTCGACACGATCTCGGGCAGCGGCCCCAACGGCGCGATCGTCCACTACCGGGTCAGCGAGGAGACCAACCGGACGCTGCTGCCGGGAAGCTGCTACCTCGTCGACTCGGGCGGTCAGTATCCCGACGGCACGACCGACGTGACCCGCACCGTCTGGATCGGCCCCGACGCCCCGCCCGCCGAGCTCCGCGACCGCTTCACCCGCGTGCTCAAGGGCCACATCGCGCTCGCTCGTGCAGTCTTCCCCAAGGGAACGGCAGGGCATCAGCTGGATGCCCTGGCGCGGTTCCACCTGTGGCAGGCGGGAATCGACTATGCCCACGGCACGGGCCACGGCGTCGGTTCGTTCCTCTCGGTCCACGAAGGCCCGCAGCGGATCGGCAAGGCCACCGGGGGTCAGGGCGGTACGGGGCAGGAGCTGCTGGCCGGCATGATCCTCTCGAACGAGCCGGGCTATTACAAGGCTGGCGAATACGGCATCCGCATCGAGAACCTCCAGCTGGTCGAGCCCCGCGAGATCGCCGGGGCCGAGGGCGGCTATCTCGGCTTCGAGACGCTCACCTTCGCCCCGATCGACCGCGCCCTGGTCGAACCTGCCCTGCTGGATGCCGACGAGCGCGCCTGGTGGAACGCCTGCCACGCCCGCGTGCTGGAAGTGGTCGGCCCGCAGCTGTCGGGCGAGGCGCGCGACTGGCTGGCGGCGCAATGCGCACCGCTGGAGGGTTGAAGCACCGTTCCTTGCGACAAATGGCGACAAATTGCGCAGCTTCCGGCATAATAAAACGGACCGGACGGGATAGAACCTTCGCTCGGAAGCCGCGCGGTCTTGGTTCCCCTTCCCTTCTCCCTCCTTGCCGCGCGGCTTCTTTCCTCCATAATCGGAGCCGCCGGGACATGACTGCGATTGGCTGAGACGATGACCGACACCACGCCGATCAAGCTGCTTCTCGTCGACGACGAGGCAGCGCTGCGAGAGCCTCTCGCCGACTACCTCACCCGCCAAGGCTTTCTCGTCACCCAGGCCGCCAATGCCGCCGACGCCCGGTCCTATCTGCGCGAAGACACTCCGGACCTGGCCCTGCTCGACATCATGATGCCGGGCGAGGACGGCCTCTCGCTCTGCCGACACCTGACCGAATCGCGCGCCGTGCCGACCATCTTCCTCACCGCGCGCGGCGAAGCGACCGACCGCATCGTCGGGCTCGAGATCGGGGCGGACGACTACGTCGTGAAGCCGTTCGAACCGCGCGAACTCGTCGCCCGGATCCGCTCGGTCCTGCGCCGCTCCGCGCGTGGCCCGGCCGAGCGCCAGGAGAACGAGGACTTCCTGTTCGACAATTGGCGCCTCGACCCGCTGAAGCGCCGGCTGATCGACCCGGAGGGCGCCATCGTGCCGATTTCTTCGGCCGAGTTCCGTCTGCTGCTCGCCTTTCTGGAGCACCCCCGCCAGGTGCTCGACCGCGACCGCCTGCTCGACATGGTCCAGGGCCGCGAGGCGCACCTGTTCGACCGCGCGGTCGACAACCAGGTCAGCCGCCTGCGCCGCAAGATCGAGGTCGACAGCCGCAATCCGCAGTTGATCCAGACCGTCTGGGGGGGCGGCTACATGCTCGCCGCCGACGTGCGCCGGACCGCGGGGCAAGAGGCTTGAAGACCATCGCCTCGCCCAGGCTGTGGCCCAGCAGCCTCAAGGGCCAAGTCATGCTCGCGATGGGCCTGGCGCTGCTGCTGGCCCAGGGGCTCAGTGCGATCCTGGTCTTCCGCGCGCAGAGCGAACGCCGCGAGTCCGCCCTGCTCCACGGCGCCGCGATCCGCCTGACGATCGGCGTCCGAGCGGGCGAGAACTCGGCGATCATGGCCTATCTGCGCCAGCGGCGGGTTTCGGACGGCGGCGGCTTCCGCCTCGCCACCGGCGAGCCGCAACCGGCATTGCCGCGCAAGGATAACGACCTCAAGGCTGCCGAGGAGCTGCGCCGGATACTCGCCGAACAGACGCTGCAGACCGACGACGTCCAGGTCTTCCACCGCACCGTCGCGGAAGACCGCGCCGCGCTGGCCCGCCTCGAACTTCGCCAGGGAATCGCGCGGTCCCTGCCCGCCGACCAAGGCGTGCTGATCGCCTCGATCCGTCCTGCCGGCGACCGCGCCTGGGTGACCGCCCGAATCCTGGTTCCCCAGGACGAGCGCGGGATCATCCTCAGCGTGCTGGGGCAGACGCTGTTCACCTACCTCATCCTGGTCGGCGCGATCGCGTTGATCCTGCGGCGGATCACCCGGCCACTGGCCGCGCTGACCAGCCGCCTCGAACGCTTCGCCGATACCCGCGATCTCGATGGCCAGCTCGTCCCGGAAGGCCCGAGCGACGTCCGCCGCCTCATCACCGCCCACAACGCGATGGAGGGCCGCATCGCCGCCCTGCTGGACGAGAAGGACGTGATGCTCGGCGCGATCGGCCACGATCTCAAGACCCCGCTCGCGGCGCTGCGGGTACGGATCGAGTCGGTCGAGGACGACGCCGAGCGTGCCAAGATGGCCGCCACTATCGAGGACATCGTCCGCTCGCTCGACGACATCCTCTCGCTGGCCCGGGTCGGCCGTTCGAGCGAGCCCAAGGAACTGACCGAGATGTCCGCCCTCGTCGCCTCGATCGTCGAGGACTACGAGGACATGGGCGAGGACGTCCTGCTCGGCGACACCCAGCGCATCGTTACCCCGCTGCGCTCGGTCTGGCTCCGCCGCGCGGTGCGCAACCTGATCGGCAACGCCCTGCGCTACGGCAAGCAGGCGCGCGTCTCGCTCGTCCGCCAGAGCGGGGCGGCGGTCATCCGGGTCGACGACGACGGCCCGGGAATCGCGCCGGACCAGATCGCGACGATGCTCGAACCCTTCAAGCGCGGCGAGCCTTCGCGCAACACGGAGACCGGCGGTGCGGGCCTCGGCCTGACCCTGGCCCGAGCCATCGCCGAGCAGCATGGCGGCAGCCTGGCCCTGACCAACCGCCACGGTCCGGGCGGCAAGGTCGCCGGCCTGACGGCGACGCTGCGCTTGCCGCTGGGTTAGATCAGCGCAGTCTGGCGATCTGCCGCGATGCTTCCGCGCCGCGCGCCTGCTTGAGCATGCCGCAGCTGCGCACGCGTTCGATCGTGCGCTCCAGTTCGAGCTCGGCCGACTTGCCCGCCATCTTGGGCCGCAGGTCGCGGGCAAAGGCTTCGGCCTTCTCCACGGAGCAGTAGCCGGCGAGCATCTGCGGCAGGCGCGAGGCGAAGAAGATCCCGCCGCCGCCATTGAGCAGCTCGTCGAAATGCTGGGTCAGCCAGGTATAGCCCCACTCGCGGGTCGCCGGGTGGCCCACCACGCCGCGCACCAGGCCCAGCCGCTCGCTGAGGCGCAGGCGATCGTCCTTGACCTCGTCGAGCAGCCACTTCGCGATCTCGGCCTTGCCGCTGGAGCCCAGCGCAGCCAGCGCGGCGGGGCGGAACACCGGGTCCTGCGAGCCAAGCGCCCGCTCGAGCAGGGTCTTGGCCGCTGCCCCACCGCCCGCCTCGAGCCAAGGATCGAGCGCATCGCCATACCAGGCGGCGTCGAGCGCCTTGGCATCGCCGCCGACATAGGCTGCCGCGGCGGCAGCGAGGCGGGCGCGAAGCGGCGCGTCCTTGGCGACATCGACCAGCGCCCCGACCGCCTGTTGGCGGCGTTGCGAGCGCTCTGAAGGCTCGCCGGCGTAGGCTCCAACGCTCAGGTCCAGCCCGAGTTGGCTTAGGATCGGACGGTAGGTCCTGTCGACGAAGCCGCGGTAGGCGGGCTTGGCCAGTTCATCGAGCAGGCCCCAATCGTACAAGGCCTGGAGGCCGACGAAGGCCGCACTGCTGGCGTAGGAATCGGGATTGCGGATCATCGTCCGCGCCAGGGCGGCGAGCTGCGCTGCGTCGGCGCGGCCGGCCATGAAACTGGCCCGGAGCGAATCAGCGACGGCGATCGCCTCGCCGCCGGGGAGCTTGTCCGACGCAGCGATCAGGCGAGTCCATTCGGCGCGCGGCAGTTCGAAGCGATAATAGCCGGTGCCTCCGGCGTTGGGTACCAACGCACCTTCCCCGCCGATCGTCACCTCCGCGCTCTTGTCCGCCAGCAGCGTGCAGGCGCGCTCAGCGCCGCGCTGCAAGCATAGCGGCACGCCCCAGCGCGTGTCCGGCAAGGTCGTGCCGAGCCGGGCATAGCGACTCTGCGTCACCGAATAGCGACCATTCGATCCGGTAAAGGTCAGCAGCGGCACGCCCTGCTGATCGGTGAAGCTCTGCATGGCCGGCAGTATCCGCGGATCCCCTGCGACTTCGGCCATGGCGGCGAAAAAGTCCGCGCTGGTCGCGTTCCCGTATCGATGCGCGGCCATGTAGCGGCGTACCCCGGCCTTGAACTTGTCGTCACCCAGGAAGGCCGCGATCATCGCCACGACCTGGCCGCCCTTGCCATAGGTGATCGAATCGAAGGCCGCGTCGACCTGGGCGTTCTTCTCGATCTTCTGGTGGATCGGCCGGCCGGCGAGCAGCGCGTCGGTGTTCATCGCCGCGAAGCCCTCGGCCAAGGCGCCCGCGCCGATATTGAGGTCCGGCCGCCATTCGTTGCCGATGCGGTAGCCCATCCAGTTGGCGAAGCTCTCGTTCAGCCAGATATCGTCCCACCAGGCGGGGGTGACGAGATCGCCGAACCACTGGTGCGCCAGCTCGTGGCTGACGACCATGCCGAAGCTGCGCTTCTGCTGCGTGGTGGCGCCATCGTCCATGACCAGCAGCGAATCCTGGTAGAGGTCGGCGCCGGCGTTCTCCATCGCGCCCGGCATGATCGGCGAGGTGATCTGGTCGAGCTTGGGATAGGGGAAGCCCTCGCCGAAATAGTCCTCGAGCAGCGCCACGATCTTCTCCGACCCGTCGAGCGCGAACTTGAGCTTGCCGGCGTTTTCCTTGGTCGAGACGATCCGCAGCGGCAGCGGCTTGGCCCGCTGCGGGGTCGGCGGTACCGCCCCGTCGAGCGTGGCGAAGGGGCCGGTCATCACCGCGACCAGATAGGTCGGCAGCGGCAGGGTCGGCGCAAAGCGGTGGACGTCGAGGCCGTTTTCGCGGGTCACCGAGAGCTCGGGCGCGTTGCTCACCGCCTTGAGCCCGGGCGGCGTGCGGACGGTCACGGTGAAGGGCTGCTTCAACCCCGGCTCGTCGAAGCCCGGGAAGGCGGCGCGGGCGTCGATCGATTGGAACTGGGTCCAGGAATACCAGTCCTCGCCCACCTTGACCCGGAACATGCCCGCCGGGCCGTTGCCGAACGGGGCGTCGTAGTCGAAGGACAGCGTGACCTTCCCGGCAGGCAGCGCCTGGGCGAAGGTCAGTTGCGCCACTCCGGTTTCGTCCAATTGCTTCCAGGTGCCGGGATAGGCCTTGCCCGCCACCGTCGCCACCGCGCTGCGCATGGCCAGGTCGCGGCCGTGAATGAACAGCGACGCGCTCGGCGCCTTGAGGTCGGCGTCGATCTCGACCTTGCCCGAGAAGCGCTCCTTGGCGGGATCGACGGTGAAGTCGAGCCGGTAGGCGCTGGGCTTCACCGCGCCGTCGAGGCGGCCTTCGGGGTAGGCGGCGGGCGGGGCGGGTTGAGCGAAAACGGGGGCGGCACAAGCGAGGACGGAAGCGGCGAGCAGGTAACGCATGGTCTTCTTCACTATCAAATCTCCGTCCGCCCTGAGCTTGTCCAAGGGCCGCTTTTCACTTGCGAACACGCGCCCAGCCCCGAAGCGAACAACGGTCCTTCGACAAGCTCAGGACGGTCGGGGTTGGTTGCTAGTCGTGGATCTAACGCAGCAGCCCTCCCAGCAGCCCCCGCGCGAACCGCCCGAGCGCCGCGCCGCCGAACGCCGTACCCAGCGCTCCCGCCGCCGCACTCGCCGCCGAGGCGCCGATATTGCCGCTCGACTTCCGCCCGGTCAGGCTGCGCGCGATCATCGTGCCGGCCGAGGCCGCCGCGGCGCCCATCGCGGCCTTGCCGGCCTTTTCCCACAATGAAGGAGACTGGCGCGGCTGGGCGCGTTGGGCCTGCTCGCCCTGCTCCGCGACCACCTGGGCCGCCGCCGCCGCATCCTGCGCCTTCTGCGCCAGGACCTCCGCCGCGGACTCGCGGTTGACGATCGTATCGTACTTGCCGCCGAACGGGCTGATCGACTGGATGATCGCCCGCTCCTTCGGCGTCACCGGCCCCAGGCGCGAGCGCGGCGGGGCCACCAGGGTGCGCTGGACCACGCTCGGCGCACCGTCGTCGCCCAGGGTGGAGACCAGCGCCTCACCCACCTTGAGCTCGGTGATCGCGGTCTCGACATCGAGGTCCTTGTTGATGCGGAAGGTCTCGGCTGCGGCCTTGATCGCCTTCTGGTCGCGCGGGGTAAAGGCGCGCAGCGCGTGCTGCACGCGGTTGCCGAGCTGGCCGGCGATCTTCTCGGGAATGTCGATCGGGTTCTGCGTCACGAAATAGACGCCGACGCCCTTGGAGCGGATCAGGCGGACCACCTGCTCGACCTTCTCGAACAGGGCGGCGGGCGCGTCGTCGAACAGCAGGTGGGCCTCGTCGAAGAAGAACACCAGCACCGGCTTTTCGGGATCGCCGACCTCGGGCAGGGCCTCGAACAGCTCGGACAGCAGCCACAGCAGGAAGGTGGCATAGAGCTTGGGGCTCTGCATCAGCTTGTCCGCGGCAAGCACGTTGATCGTGCCGCGGCCCTGCTCGTCGCAATGCAAGAAGTCGTTTATCTCGAAGGCGGGTTCGCCGAAGAAGCGGTCGGCGCCTTGGCTTTCGAACGCCAGAAGTTGCCGTTGGATGGTCCCGACGCTGGCTTTCGACACGTTGCCGTACTTCGTCGCCAGCTCGCCCGCCTGTTCGGCGCAGGCGATCAGGGTCTGCTGGAGATCTGCGAGGTCGAGCAGCAGCAGGCCGTTGTCGTCGGCATAGCGGAAGGCGATCTGCAGCACGCCTTCCTGCGTCTCGTTCAGGCCCATCAGCCGCGAGAGCAGCAGCGGCCCCATTTCCGAGATGGTCGTGCGGATCGGGTGCCCCTGCTCGCCGTAGAGATCCCAGAACACCGCCGGATTGTCGCGATAGGCATAGTCGGCGATGCCGATCTCCTTGGCCCGCGCCTCGAGGATCGCGGCGTTCTTGAACTGAGCGCTGCCGGCCATCGAGACACCGGCGAGATCGCCCTTCACGTCGGCCATGAAGACCGGAACGCCGGCGGCCGAGAATTGCTCGGCGATGGTCTGGAGGGTGACGGTCTTGCCGGTGCCGGTCGCCCCCGCGATCAACCCGTGCCGGTTGGCCCGGCCCAGCTTCAGCACCTGCCGTTCGCCGTTGCCGCCCAGCCCGATGAAGATGTCGTCCATGAAGCGCTCCGTCTGTCCTCAGCGCAGGAAGTGTAGCGGCGGTTTCGCGCGGCGCGAGGGGGTTTTTGCATCGAGCGAGCGGTCTGGCTAAAGGCGGCGCGATGGCAGCGCCTTTCGTTCTCCTCGATGACGCCCGCCCCGACGGGGCGAGCCCGGCGCGCCTCTATCACGACCCGCGCGAGATCGTGGTCGCGCGGCGAGTGGAAGAGGTCGAACCGGCATTGGCGCGGGTCGAAGAGCTGCGCCGTGCAGGCCACGACCTGGCAGGGTATTTGGCCTATGAGGCCGGCCTGGCGCTGGAGCCCCGGCTGGCTCACCTGGGGAATGGCGGCGCGAACGGCCCGCTGGTCTGGTTCGGCGCCTTCGCCGGCTACGAGACGATCGATGTCCCGGAATGGCTGGCCGGCAATGCCGAGGGCAAGGCGGCGATCGGTCCGCTGGAGCCCGCCATCTCGCTTGGCGGCTACCTGCGCGCCTTCGCCGGCCTGCACGAGGCGATCATGGCGGGCGATATCTACCAGGCCAACCTGACCATCCCGCTGACCGGGCCCTGGCGCGGCGATCCGCTGGCGCTCTATGCCGCGCTACGCCCGGCGGCGCTGGCCGGCTATGGCGGGCTCGTCCACGACGGGACGCACTGGCTGTTGAGCTTCTCGCCCGAGCTGTTCTTCGCGTTGAAGGACGGCACGGTGACGGCCAGGCCGATGAAGGGCACCCGCCGCCGGGGCCGCGACGCGGCCGAGGACGCCGCGCTTGCCGCCGAACTGGCGGCCTCGCCCAAGGACCGCGCCGAGAACCTGATGATCGTCGACCTGATGCGCAACGATCTCAGCCGCGTCGCCCGCGCCGGGTCGGTCCGGGTCGAGGCGCCCTTCACCATCGAGAGCTACCCGACGGTCCACCAGATGGTCTCGACCGTCCGCGCCGAACTGGAACCGGGCCGTACCGCGCTCGACCTGATCCATGCCCTGCTGCCCTGCGGCTCGATCACCGGCACGCCCAAGATCCGTGCGATGGAACTGATCGCCGAGGTCGAAGGCTCACCTCGGGGCCCGTACTGCGGCGCGATCGGACGGATCGATGCCTCTGGCGACAGCGCGTTCAATGTGGCAATCCGCACGCTCCGGCTCGCCCGGGGGGAAAACCGCCGGGGAACGGCGGTCCTCGGCGTGGGCTCGGCGATCGTCGCGGATTCGGACGCTATGTCCGAATGGCGCGAATGCTTGGTCAAAGGGGGTTTCGTGCGGCAATCGTTGAATGCGCAAGCGGCTGCCGCCTTCGACCTGATCGAGACGATGAAGTTCGACCCCGAGCAGGGGATCGAGCTGCTCGAACTGCACCTCGAACGGATCAAGGCCAGCGCCGCCGAACTCGGCTTCTCCTTCGACCGCCACGCCGTGCGCAACGCGATCCAGGCGCTGTGCTTCGAAGCCGATGGCCCCGGCACACTGCGCCTCGTGGCCTCGCGGAGCGGAGCCTACGCGCTGGAATTCTCGCCCCCGGCACCCGCCCTGCCCGACCCCGCGATCTGCGCGGTGCTGAGCCTGCCGGTCGATGCCGGCGACCGGCGCCTGCGCCACAAGACCAGCGACCGCCACTTTTATCAGACCGGTCTCGAGGCCGCGCAGGCCGTTGGCGCGCACGAAGCGCTGTTCCTGCGCGACGACGGCCTCGTGACCGAGGGCACCTTCACCAATCTCTTCGTCGAGAAGGACGGCAAGCTGCTGACCCCGCCCGCCGCGCTCGGTCTGCTGCCCGGCGTGCTGCGCCGCTCGCTGATCGAGCAGGGCCGCGCGGTCGAGGCGGAACTGCGTCTCGACGACCTGGCGGACGGCTTCCTTATCGGCAACGCCCGGCGCGGGCTGATGCGCGCCCAATTGCTGAATTAGGCCTCCTTCATGACCGAAACCTCCACAGCCCTGAACCGCATCGCCCCCTCGGGCACCACGGCCATGACCGACCGCGCCATCGCCCTGCGCGAGGAAGGCCGCGACATCATCTCGCTCTCGGTGGGCGAGCCCGACTTCGCCACCCCGCCGCACGTGGTCGCCGCCGCCAAGGCCGCGCTCGACGCGGGCGACACCAAGTATACCGCGGTCGGCGGCACCGCCCGGCTCAAGGCAGCCGCCGCGCTGCACTTCGCCCGCGACCTCGGGATCGATGCACCGACCAGCCAGGTCACCGTCAGCGCGGGCGGCAAGCAGGCGATCTTTCATGCCCTGCTGGCGACGCTGAACCCCGGCGACGAGGTGCTGATCCCCTCGCCCTGGTGGGTCTCCTATCCCGAGATCGTCCGCTTCGCCGGGGCGACCGTCGTGCCGCTTCCGACGACCCCGGACGGCGGCTTCCGGATCAGCGCCGAACAACTCGCCGCCGCGATCACGCCCAAGACGCGCTGGCTGCTGCTCAACAGCCCCGGCAACCCCACCGGCGCGACCTACCCGGCCGAGGAACTGCGGGCGCTGGGCGAGGTTCTGGCCAGGCATCCTCGGATCCTGGTCATGAGCGACGACATCTACGCCCCGCTGCGCTATTCGCCCGGCCAGCATGCCACCCTGGCGGTGGAGCGCCCGGACCTGGCCGGCCGCGTGCTGACCGTCTCGGGCGTGTCCAAGAGCCACGCGATGACGGGTTTTCGCATCGGCATCGCCACCGGCCCGCGCTGGCTGATCGCGGCAATGGAGAAGCTCCAGTCGCATAGCTCGGGCAACCCCTGCTCGATCAGCCAGGCCGCCGCCGTCGCCGCCTTCGAAGGTCCGCAGGATTTTCTGGCCGACTGGCGCGAACGTTTCCGCGCGCGGCGGGATCTGGTGGTCGCCGCGATCAACGCGATCCCCGGACTTTCCACGCCGGTGCCCGACGGCGCCTTCTACTGCATGATCGACGCCGCCCCGCTGATGGGCCGGTTCGGCGACGACAATGCCTTGACCCTGCACCTGCTGGAACACGGCGTTGCACTGGTCCCCGCCTCGGGGTTCGGCGGGAAGGACGGCTTCCGCATCAGCTTCGCGGCTGACGACGCGCGGCTAAGCGAAGCTCTGCGACGGATCGCGGGGGCCGTGGCGTGACCGACATCCCCATCCTGTTCGAGGACGCCGAGGCGCTGATCGTCAACAAGCCGGGCGGCCTCCCGCTCGACCGGCCCCGCGCCGGCGGAGAGAGCCTGCACGATCACCTCGACGCGCTGCGCCTGGGCTTCCAGCGCCATCCGGTGCCGGTCCACCGGCTCGACCGCGACACCTCGGGCTGCCTGCTGCTGGCCCGCAATCCGAAGGCGCTGCGCCGCTTCGGCGAGATCTTCGAGCAACGCCGGGTGGAGAAGCGCTATCTCGGCATCTGTGCCGGGCACCTGACGATGGACCACGGCACGGTCGAACTCTCGCTGAAGAAAGTCAGCTCGGCCAAGGACGGCTGGCGGATGATCGCCGCCAAGCTGGGCAAGGAGGCGGTCACGCATTGGACCAAGCTGGCCGAGGTAGACGACATGACCCTGGTCGAGTTCCGCCCCGAGACCGGCCGGACCCACCAGATCCGCGTTCACGCCGCCTCCGGCCTGGGCGTGCCGCTGCTCGGCGATCCGATCTATGGCGGCTCTCACGAGAAAGCCGCGCAATATGCCGGCCGTGCCGCGCGCACCATGCTCCATTCCGCCGGCCTCTCGCTGCCCCGGCTGGGCAAGGACCCGGTCGCGGCTGCCGCCCCCTTCCCGGACGACTTCGCCGCGCTCGGCTTCAGCGATGGATGAGGTTCTGGAGCGGGCACAGGCCCTGGCCAGCGAAAGCTTCATCGCCGCGAGCGGTCCCGGCGGGCAGAACGTCAACAAGGTCGCCACGGCGGTCCAGCTGCGGGTCGACGTCTTCGGGCTGCGGCTCTCGCCCCCGGTATTCCGCCGCTTTAAGGAACTGGCCGGAAGCAAGATGACCGCCAAGGGCGAACTGGTCCTCACCGCCCGCCGCTTTCGCACCCAGGAACAGAACCGCGCCGACGCCCGGGCGCGGCTCGCCCAACTCATCACCGAAGCGCACAAGCTGCCCGAGAAGCGCGCCAAGAGCCGGCTCAATCGGATCGGCAAGACCGCCCGGCTGGAAGGCAAGAAGAAGCGCGGCGCGGTGAAGGCCGGGCGCGGCAAGGTCAGCTTCGACTAGAAAAGCAGTCGTCATTCCCGCGCAGGCGGGAACCCATCTCGTGAGGTCGCCCTTAGAGGCAGCGCCGGAGATGGGTTCCCGCCTTCGCGGGGATGACGAGGTTTGGTGATTACCGCCGCCAGCTCCACACCACCTGGCAGATGCCCACCGCCGCCAGGATCGCGCCGTAGAGCGCCCATTTCGGATCGCCGGCCATGAAGCCGACCTGGAAGGCCAGGCCCAGGCCCTGGAGCATCCAGATCCCGCCCATGGCCACCATCAGCAAGCCGATCACGCTGCTGACCACCCGCATCGCGCTATCGAAGGCCTTCATCGCCGCTCTCCCATCGTTTCGGGAAGAGCTTACGCCAAGTCCGCGCTCAAGCAACTTCCTCGAGCTGGCGGGCATCCTTGGTGCGGACCTGCCTGCGCTCGTTGTTGCCGTGGTCGAGCGTACCGAACAGCCAGTCGTAGAACAGGGTGATCGTCGCATAGTTGCCGCCGGTGAACCGCGCGTGGTGGTTGTGGTGCATCGTCGACACGTAGTTCAGGTAGCGGAACGGGAAGCGGTCGCTCTCCCACAGGTTGTGGTTGTGGAGGTTGATCTCCGAAAAGGCGACCCAGGTGATCACGATCGTCGCGACGTGGAACTTGCCCATCACCAGCGACAGCAGCGCGATCGTCGCGACATAGAGCCCCAGTCCGATCGCGACCTCGATCGGGTGGATGTAGCTGGAATCCATCTTGCAGGGATTGTGCTGGCGGTGATGCACCGCATGGATCCACATCAGCGGACCGTTGAAGGGCCCGCCGGCATGAAACAGGAAGCGGTGGGTCACGTAGTAAAAGAAATCGTAGACCATCAGGATCGCGAAGATGTCGACCAGCACGCGCCACCAGGCGACCGGCTCCAGCGTCAGGCAGAACGGGATGATCATGCCGAAGATCACCACGACATAGGCGCCCGCCCACTTGCGGTTCCACGCCTGGTTCTCGGCATAGGCCGGCCGTTCCATCTTCTTGAGATAGGTGTCGCGATTGAGCTTGCCGGCCGCGGCGAAGGTCGGGACCAGCGCGAAGACATACTTCGCCGCGATCGACAGAGCCGCGATGCCAAGGCCCGCCAGCAGCGACAGTTTCCACTGGTAGTTGGCGGCGAGCCAGGCGGCGGTCGAAGCAAGCATCATCGAAATCCTCCTCCCGGTCATAAGATCAGAGAACGATGTTCTCGTCAAGGCGGCCTAGCGTTATCCGATAGACGGAATTCGCTCAGAGCATGTCTTGCGGAAAAAAGTCCGAAGTGACCTCGTCCGCTCGGGCGAAGTCCCCGCGCAATTCGGGGATCAGCTCTTCCGCGATCGATCGGGCGCTCCAACCGGCGGGGTTGGCGAGCGTGCGGATCGGGCGCGGCTTGGAATAGAGCGTGATCTCGTCCTGGCGCACGCCGAAGATCTGGTTGTTGACCCCCGCCGCCGCGTCCGACGCAAGGTAGACGGCCAGCGGAGCGACCTTGGCCGGGCTCATCGTCTTGAGCGGATTGAAGCCCTCATCCTCTTCGCTCATCTCTTCGGCAAGGTGGGACATCATGCGGGTGTAGGCGATCGGCGCGATGCAGTTCGAGCGCACGCCATAGCGCGCCATGTCGAGCGCCAGCGACTGCGAAAGGCCCACGACGCCCAGCTTGGCCGCGGCGTAATTGGCCTGGCCGTAGCTGCCGATCAGTCCGGCGCCCGATGTGAAATGGACGAAAGCCCCCGACTTTTGCTCCCGGAAATGCGGGGTCGCCGCGCGCGAGATGTTGTAGGCACCCCCCAAATGCACGTCGATCACCGCGTCCCATTCGGTGCGCGTCATGTCGTGCCACACCGCATCGCGCAGAATGCCGGCGGCGTTGATCACCGCGTCGACGCCCTTGAAGTGGACCAGGCAGTCCTCGATCACCGAGAGCGCGCCGGCCGGCTGGGCGATGTCGGCATAGTTGGCATAGGCGAAGCCGCCCTTGGCGACGATCTCCGCCGCGGTCTCGCGCGCGGGTCGCGAATCCGCACCCGATCCGTCGGCACCGACGCCGCAATCGTTGACCACCACCGCGGCTCCCTCCGCCGCGCAGGCAAACGCGATCGCCCGGCCGATGCCCCGGCCGCCTCCGGTTACCGCAATGACCTTGCCGTCCAACATGAATTCACATCCCTCCGGCGCGCCTTATCGCCCGGATTGCTGTGAGCTTCGTTAACGCGGGGCCGACGTAGTCGGGGGAGGGAGCGGCGCCGAAACGGTCGCCGCGGGTGCCGGCGGACGGCGCGCCTCGATCATCTCGGCGGCTTCGTCCAGCGCCTTGGCCTCGCTGACGCTGACATCACCCGGGGCGCCGGCATCATCGGAACTGCCGCAGGCGGCCAGCGCGAGGGTCGCCAATACGACTGCGATCGCGCGGCCGCCCTTCACGATCACATCTTCTTTTCGGCGGCCTTGGTCGCCTCTTCGGCGGCCTTGCCAGCTGGGGCGCCGGCCGCCGGAGCCGCGGCGCCGGTGGCGGCGGGGCTCTCGGCGGCGACCGGGGTCGCATCGTCCTCAACCGCGTTGACGGCTTCTTCGGCCGGCATTTCGACGTTGTCTGCCTGGGCCGCTTCGTTGGCCTTGTCGGACTTACCGCAAGCCGCCAGCGCAAGCGAGGCGGCGGTGACGGCGAGAACGGCGATCTTCTTCATCGGAAACCCTCTGTGCTAGCAGCCCGTCCCAGGGCAGCGGCGGTTTGTAGCCAAGGGAAACCGCCAAGGCAAACGCGTCTCCCACCTTGGCGAACGGCGCGTGGTTCTGCGGTTGTATTCATATAAAGAATTCTTTATATGGTGCAGCCATGCGGATCGACCCCCTCTTGCGCGCACTTGCCGATAGCACCCGGCTGCGGATCATGCGCCTGCTCAGCGCTATGGAATTGGCGGTGGGAGAACTCGCACAGGTTCTGGGACAAAGCCAGCCGCGCGTCTCGCGCCATGTCCGCATCCTTTGCGATGCCGGATTGGCCGAACGCCGGAAGGAAGGTTCCTGGGTATTCCTGCGCAGCGCCGTATCCGAACAGGCCGCTCCGCCACTCGGAGCGGCCGCGGCCCGCCTGCTCAATCTGGCCGAGGCCGAGGACGCCGGCTTCGCCGCACGCTGTGCCGAGGATCGCCGCCACCTCGCCGCGATCCGCGCTGCTCGCGAGGCAACCGCCGCCGCCTACTTCGCCCGCCACGCCGAGGAATGGGACACGATCCGTGCGCTTCACAGTCCCGACCTCAGGGTCGAGGCCGCGCTCGAGGAAGCGCTTGGGAAGCAACCGCTCGGGGCGCTGCTCGACGTCGGCACCGGGACCGGCCGCATCGCCGAACTGCTTGCCCCGCGCGCCGGGCGCGTCACCGCCTTCGACAAGAGCCCGGAAATGCTCCGCATCGCTCGCGCCCGGCTCCACCATTTGCCGCACGACAGCGTCGACCTCGTCCAGGGCGACTTCACCGCCCTGCCGTTCGCAGAGGCGGAGTTCGACACCGTCCTGTTCCACCAAGTGCTGCATTATGCCCAGGCCCCCGAAGAGGTCCTGGCCGAAGCGGCGCGTGTGACCCGCCCCGGCGGCCGGATCGCGGTCGTGGACTTCGCCGCGCACGACCGCGAGGACCTGCGCACCCAGCACGCCCATGCCCGCCTCGGCTTCTCGGACGAGCAGATGCTCTCCCTACTCACCGAAGCCGGCTTCGTCGCCGCGCCGCCGGTCGCCCTTCCCGGCAAGCCGCTCACCGTCAAGATCTGGACCGCGCGCCGTGCGCCGGTTCCTGTGAAAGTTTCCGCATGACCGACCGTGTTCCCGTCTTTGTTCCCCTGCCTGGCGATATCGCCGTGAGCTTCGAGTTCTTCCCGCCCAAGACGGAGAAGATGGAAGCCCAGCTGTGGGATGCGATCACCGAGCTCGCCCCGCTCGCCCCCAGCTTCGTCTCGGTCACCTACGGCGCGGGCGGCTCGACCCGGGAGCGGACCCATGCGACCGTTTCGCGCATCGTCACCGAGACCGCGCTCGCTCCCGCCGCGCACCTGACCTGCGTCGCGGCGAGCAAGAACGAGATCGCCGAGATCGCCGACCAGTACTGGGACGCCGGCGTGCGCCACATCGTCGCCCTGCGCGGCGATCCGCCGCCGGCCGACGGCGGCACCTTCGTTCCCCACCCCGAAGGCTATGCCAGCGCCGCCGCGCTGGTCGAAGGGCTGCGCCGCCGGCACGACTTCGAGATCTCGGTCGCCGCCTATCCCGAGGTCCATCCCGAGGCGCTCTCCGCCGAAGCCGACCTGGACAACCTCAAGCGCAAGCTCGACGCCGGGGCGACCCGCGCGATCACCCAGTTCTTCTTCTCGACCGACGCCTATTTCCGCTTCCTCGACCGTGCCGCCGCGGCCGGGATCACCGCTCCGATCATCCCCGGGATCATGCCGGTGACCTCCTTCGCCGCGATCCGGCGCATGTCGGGGAACACCGAGGTCCCCGCCGGGCTCGAGGCACTCTTCGAGGGCCTCGACGAGCGCCCCGGGCCGCGCGCCCTGGTCGCCGCGGTCGCCGCCGCGGATCTCTGCCGCCGGCTCTACGAAGGCGGCGTGCGCGACTTCCACTTCTATACCCTCAACCGCGCCGAGCAGGCCTATGCGATCTGCCAGCTATTGGGCGTGCGGCCTAAGGACCTGGCATCATGAACAGCGCCGAGCACGACTTTCGCAAAGCAGCGGCCGAACGCATCCTGGTGTTCGACGGCGGCTACGGCACCGCGATCCAGAAGTTCGGCCTGACCGAGGCCGACTATCGCGGCAGCATGGACCTGCCGATGGACCAGAAGGGCAACAACGACCTGCTGTGCCTGACCCGCCCCGACATCATCAAGGGCATCCACACCGCCTATTTCGCGGCCGGGGCGGACATGGTCGAGACCAACACCTTCTCCTCCACCCGGATCGCGATGGCCGACTACGGCTGCGAGCACCTGGTCGACGAGATCAACCTCGCCGCCGCCAGGCTGGCGCGCGAGGCGGCGGACGAGGCGACCGCAAAGGATGGCCGCCGCCGTTTCGTCGCGGGATCGATCGGGCCGACCAACAAGACGCTGTCGCTTTCGCCTGACGTCAACGACCCCGGCTTCCGCGAGGTCGACTACGACAGCATGAAGGCCGAATACCGCCAGCAGTGCGATGCGCTGATCGCCGGCGGGGTGGACTTCATCCTGATCGAGACCTGTTTCGACACGCTCAACGCCAAGTGCGCCGGCATGGCCGCGCGCGAGGCCGAGGCCGCCTCGGGCCGCGAGGTGCCGGTGATGCTGAGCTTCACCATCACCGACATGAGCGGCCGCAACCTCTCGGGCCACACCATCGTCGCCTTCTGGTATGCCCTGCGCCACCTCAAGCCGCTGACCATCGGCGCCAACTGCGCCTTCGGCGCGGACCTGCTGCGGCCCTACCTGACCGAGCTGGCCAAGGTCTCCGACGCGCTGATTCTGGCCTATCCGAACGCCGGCCTGCCCAACGAGCTGGGCCAGTACGACGAACTTCCGGCCCGCACCGCCGAACTGATCGAGGAATGGGTCCGCGAGGGCCTGGTCAACGCGGTCGGCGGCTGCTGCGGCACCACGCCGGACCACATCGCCGCGATCGCGCGGGCCGTGGCCGGCGCACCGCCGCGCCAGACGCCGGTGCTGGAGCCGGTGACCCGGCTCGCCGGGCTGGAACCGTTCGTGATGGCGGCTTAATACTCCCCTCCCGCTTGCGGGAGGGGCTGGGGGAGGGCCTGTTGGGCTATCCCGCTCCCAGGATTGCAGGCCCTCCCCCGACCCCTCCC
>JBQCGM010000035.1:0-12694 GCA_051955585.1 Novosphingobium sp. | reverse complement strand
TCACCGACTTCACCCGGCGGCTGCTGGCCGCCCATCCCACGGTCAACGTGCTGGTCAACAACGCCGGCATCATGCGCTCCGAAGAGCTGACCCATGCGCGCGACCTCGCCGATGCCGAAGCGACGATCGCCACCAACGTGCTTGGCCCGATCCGGCTGATCAATGCGCTGATCGAGCATCTCGCGGCCCAGCCCGCCGCCGCGATCGTCAATGTGACCTCGGGCCTGGCCTTCGTGCCCCTGGTCTCGGCGCCGACCTACAGCGCCACCAAGGCCTTCCTCCATTCCTACACGGTCTCGCTGCGCCGCGCGCTCGAGGGCCGGGTCGAGGTGATCGAATTGGCCCCGCCGGCCGTCCAGACGAGCCTGACCCCCGGCCAGGAGACTCGCGCCGGCTACCAGCCCCTGCACGAGTTCGCCGACGAGGTGATGGCCTTGTTCGCCCGCCAGCCGACCCCGCCCGAAATCCTGGTCGAGCGCGTCGGATTCCTGCGCGACGCCGAGGCCGAGGGACGGTTCGAGGCGGCCCTGCGGCAGCTGAATCCGATCCCGACGCAGGCCTGAGAGATCGTAACAATTTGTCGCGATGACGGAATCCGTTAGGCTGGCCCGCGCGCCAGACCTATCGTCGGCGCCAGAATAGAACTCAGTCCGAGAGCAGTTCAGAGGAGAGAGCCCCATGTCGTTCCTGCTTTACGCCCTTGCCGCGGCGGCCGCGCCGGCCGTCCCCGCCGCCGTCCAGACCATCAAGGAAGGCGACGTCTACGTCCTGCGCACCGCCGAGGGCGCCAAGCCGATCTACACCTGGGACCGCGACGAGCCCGGCAAGTCGAATTGCTCGGGCCAGTGCCTGGTCGCCTGGCCGGCCGTGGTTGCGCCCGCCGGGGCCAAGCCGGTCGGCAAGTGGACCACGATCGCCCGCACCGATGGCACCCTGCAGTGGGCCTACGACGGCAAGCCGGTCTACACCTTCGTCCGCGACACCGACAGCAAGGCCAATGGCGACGGCATGAACGGCTGGCACGTGCTGCCGACCACGCCGGCCAACTAAGCCGCGCCGACCGGCAAACGAAAGGGACCGAAGAGCAAGTCTTCGGTCCCTTCGCATTCCATCACCGTGCCTTCCCGCAGCGCGCGCGGGCCAGGGCCGTCTCGCTCAGCGGCGTGCCGTGGACACCCGGCGATAGGGGACGAAGTCCTCGAGGTTCACAAAGCCCGAATAGGTCCGCGTCGCACGGTCGTGCAGGCGCACCATGTCGAGCTTACAGATCTGACTGCCGAACCGCCGCGACACCAGGATGTCGTCATCGTCCAGGTTGCTCGGGTCGCGCGGACGATTGACGTAGATCGTATTGCCGGATCCATAGACCAGCGCGGTCCGATCGATGATCCGCACCTGATCGTTGGCGAAGGCGGGAATGCAGCTGACCGGCTTGCCGGCGACGCGGCCTTGAAGGAGGCGGTCGAGCTGTTGCTGGCCGGTTTCCCGCGGGCGGGCCTCAGCGGTTGTGGCAGCTGCACCCAGCGCCAAGGCGGCAGCCGAAAGCGCGATTCCGAATTTGGCGGTCATCGTTCTTGCCTTTCCCAATCTCACATACCGATCGTGGCACAAGCGTGCTGAACCGAGCCTGACCGGTAAACGGCCGGGAAATCAGCCCGTTCCGCCCACGGTCAAGCCTTCGATCAGCAAGGTCGGCTGGCCGACGCCCGCCGGCACCGACTGCCCACCCTTGCCGCAGACGCCGACGCCTTCGTCGAGCGCCATGTCGTTGCCGATGCCGGTCACGCGGGTGAGCACCGAGGGTCCGTCCCCGATCAGCGTCGCGCCCTTGATCGGCGCGCCGAGCTTGCCGTTCTCGACCTTGTAGGCCTCGGTACAGGAGAACACGAACTTGCCCGAGACGATGTCGACCTGCCCGCCGCCGAACGACTTGGCGTAGATGCCGTTCTTCATCCGGCCGAGCAGCTCGACCGGATCGTCGTTGCCGCCGCGCATGAAGGTGTTGGTCATGCGGGGCATCGGCGCGTGGGCATAGGATTCGCGGCGACCGTTGCCGGTGGGCGCCACGCCCATCAGGCGGGCGTTGAGGCGGTCCTGGATGTAGCCTTTGAGGATGCCGTTCTCGATCAGCACGTTCTCCTGGGTCGGCGTGCCCTCGTCGTCGATCGACAGCGAACCGCGCCGCGAGGCGATCGAGCCGTCGTCGATCACGGTCACGCCCGGCGCACCGACACGTTCGCCGATGCGGCCCGAGAAGGCGCTGGTGCCCTTGCGGTTGAAGTCGCCCTCCAGGCCGTGCCCAACCGCCTCGTGCAGCAATACGCCGGGCCAGCCGGGGCCGAGCAGCACGGTCATCTCGCCGGCCGGGGCGGCGACGCTCTCGAGGTTCACCAGGGCCTGATTCAGTGCTGTGTCGATCGCCCGGTTCCAGTTGGCGGGATCGAACAGGTCGCCGTAGAGCCGGCGGCCGCCCATGCCGAACGAACCGGTCTCGCGCCGCCCGTTCTGCTCGGCGACGATCGAGACATTGAGCCGCACCAAGGGCCGCACGTCGGTGGCAACGAAGCCGTCGGCGCGGACGATCTCCACCACCGACCACGAGGCCGACAGGCTGGCGCTGACCTGGGCGACACGGGGATCGCGCGCCCGGGCGGCGGCGTCGATCGTCTCGAGCAGCTTGACCTTCTCGGCAAAGCCGATCTCGTCGAGCGGCGAGGCGTCGGTATAGAGGTGGCGGTTGTTTTGCCGCGGCGGTGCGGCCATCCGGCCCTGCGCCGGATCGAGCAGGGCCAGCGTCTCGCCCGCGCGGCGGATCGCAGCGGCGGAGATGTCGTTGGCATGGGCGAAGCCGGTCATCTCGCCCGAGACCCCCCGCAGGCCGAAGCCGGCGTCGCGCGAATAGTCCGCGGTCTTGAGCCGCCCGTCGTCGAAGCCGAAGGCCTCGGAGGCGATGAACTGGAGGTAGAGCTCCCCATCGTCGCACTTGCGCAGGGTTTCCTGCGCCAGGGCCTGGGCTTCGTCGGGGGAGAGCTGGCCGCCGCGATAGAGCAGCGAACGGGGATCGGCGAGCAAGGTCATGGGAGCGATATAATCGCTTCCCCGCGAATAGCTACGTCAGGCCGCTGCCTGACCGGAGCCGACGTCCGCCGGGCCGCCGCGCAGCACGAAGCGGCGGTCGCAGTAGCCGCATTCGACGTAGCCCTTCTCGTCGATCTCCAGCCAGACCCGCGGATGCCCCAGCGCCGCGCCGCCGGGGATGCCGGTCGCGCCGTCGCAGCGGTTGCGGGGGGAATCGGTGAGGACGGTTTCGGGCGGCTGGCTCATGGCAAGGCTCCATAATCGCGGGCGCGCGGCGTGAAAAGAGCGCAGTCGCGCTTTACGCCTGCGCCGCGGTGTCGCAAGGAACAAGCCATGACCTCCCCCGCCATCTCGATCCGCAATCTCGTCAAGCGTTATGCCGGGACCAAGGGCGCCCCCGGCAAGCTGGCACTCGACGGCGTCAGCTTCGACGTGCCCCAGGGCCAGATCTTCGGCCTGCTCGGCCCCAACGGCGCGGGCAAGTCGACGCTGATCAACATCCTGGCCGGCATGGTGATGAAGACCGAAGGCAGCGCCGAGATCTGGGGCTTCGACATCGACCGCGACCGCCGCAATTCGAAGCGCGCGATCGGGATCGTCCCGCAGGAGATCGTGTTCGATCCCTTCTTCACCCCCTTCGAGGTGCTGGAGAACCAGGCCGGGCTCTACGGCATCCCCAAGGCGGCGCGGCGCTCGGCCGAGCTGCTCGCCGCGGTGCACCTGTCGGACAAGGCCAATGCCTATTCGCGCACGCTGTCGGGGGGCATGAAGCGGCGGCTGCTGGTGGCCAAGGCGATGGTCCACTCCCCGCCGGTCCTGGTGCTGGACGAGCCGACCGCGGGCGTCGACGTCGAGCTGCGCCGCCAGCTGTGGGAACTGGTCAGCGAACTCAACGCCGAGGGCGTGACCGTGGTCCTGACCACCCACTACCTCGAGGAGGCGGAGCAGCTGTGCGACCGCATCGCGATCATCAACCACGGCAAGCTGATCGCCGACAAGCCGACCCGCGAACTCGTCGGCATGGCGCGCGAGAAGGTCGTGGTGCTCACGCTCGACCGCGACGTCGCCGCCCTTCCCGGCCATCCCGCCTTCCACAAGTGCGAGACCGCCGGCGAACGCGTGCTCGAAATCACCTACGACAAGGACCGCACCAACGCCGGCGAAGTCCTCGCGCTGGTCCAGGGCCAGGGCTTCGCCATCGTCGACGTGACCACCCGCGAGGCGGACCTGGAGGACGTCTTCGTGTCGCTGACCAGCGCGGCGAAGGCGGCAGCTTAGGATGCAGCACGACGTCATCATCGTCGGCTCAGGCGCGGCCGGTCTCACCGCCGCCCTCGCCCTGGCCGAGAAGCTCAAGGTGCTGGTCCTGGCCAAGGGCAGCCTGACCGGCGGTTCGACCGCCTGGGCCCAGGGCGGGATCGCGGCGGTGCTCGATGCCGGCGACACGTTCGAGGAGCATATCCGCGACACCATGGTCGCCGGGGCCGGGCTCAACCGGCAGGAAACCGTCGAGTTCGTGATCGAGCGGGCGCCGCACGCGATCCAGCGGCTGGTCGACCTGGGCGTGCCGTTCAACCAGGCCAAAAATGAGAATGGGGGTGAGGATCTGCATCTCACCCGCGAGGGCGGGCATTCGCACCGCCGCATCGTGCATGTGAACGACGCGACCGGCTGGGCGGTGCAGTCCGCCTTGCTCAAGGCAGCCGAGGCGCATCCCAACATCACCCTGCTGCCGGGCCGCTCCGCCATCGACCTGATCACCGGGCGGCACGAGCTGCGCTATTCGGGCTCGGGCCGGGTCTGGGGGGTCTATGCGCTCGACGAGGCGACCGGCCATGTCGAGGCGCATACCGCCCGGGCGACGATCCTGGCGACCGGCGGCGCAGGCCGCGTCTACCAGTTCTCCACCGCGCCGCGCGGCGCCACGGGCGACGGGATCGCCATGGCCTGGCGCGCGGGGGCACGCGTCTCCAACATGGAGATGATGCAGTTCCACCCGACCTGCCTCTACAACCTGGAGGTCAAGAACTTCCTGATCACCGAGGCGGTGCGCGGCGAAGGCGGGCAGCTGAAGAACCCCCGGACCGGCCGGCGCTTCATGGCCGACTACGACAAGCGGCTGGAGCTCGCCCCGCGCGACATCGTCGCCCGGGCGATCGACAACGAGATCAAGCGCGACGGCCTGGACTTCGTCCATCTCGACATCAGCCACCAGCCGTCCGAATTCGTCCGCGAGCACTTCCCCAACATCCACGAGAAGCTGCTCGAACTCGGCATCGACATGACCACCCAGCCGATTCCGGTGGTTCCCGCCCAGCACTACACCTGTGGCGGGATCCTGATCGACCTGGCCGGCAAGACCGACCTGCCCGGGCTCTACGCCGCGGGCGAATGCACCGAGAGCGGGCTCCACGGCGCCAACCGCCTGGCCTCCAACTCCCTGCTCGAATGCTTCGTCTTCGGCGAGGCGGCGGCGGCCGACATCCTCGACCACTGGGACGCCTTCGACGCGCCGCCGCCGGTTCGCCCCTGGGACGAGAGCCGGGTCACCGATTCGGACGAAGAGGTGATCATCAAGCAGAACTGGACCGAGATCCGCCGCTTCATGTGGAACTACGTCGGCATCGTGCGCACCACCAAGCGGCTGGAGCGCGCGGCGCACCGGATCAAGCTGCTGACCGAGGAGGTCGAGGACTATTACGGCCACTTCCGCGTCACCACCGACCTGGTCGAATTGCGCAACCTGCTGCAAAGCGCCGACCTGATCGTGAAATCCGCATTGAAGCGCCACGAGAGCCGCGGGCTGCACTTCATCCTCGACTATCCCAAGACCGACAAGGAAGCCCGCGACACGGTGCTGGTGCCGTGAGCCGGCCCGATCCCGACCGCGTCGACCCTACTCGTACTGACAGGGCCTCGCGGGTGATCGCCGCCTCTGCCGCGCAGGTCTATGCCGCGCTCACCGACGGCCGGATGGTCCAGCACTGGCTGCCGCCCGAAGGCGCGACCGGCACGGTGGAGGTCTTCGATCCGCGGCCCGGCGGCCGCTTTCGGATGACCCTGCGCTTCGCCACCGGCGAAGGCGGCAAGACCGGGCCCGATACCGACACGATCACCGGGCGCTTCCTCGATCTCGATCCCGACGAATACGTTGCGCAGGAATTCGACTTCGTCTCCGCCGACCCGGCCTTCGCCGGCACCATGCGGATGACCTGGGGCCTGACCTGGTGCGCTGAAGGCACCGAGGTGAGCGTGACCGCCGAGAACGTGCCGCCCGGCATCGATCCGGACGATCATGCGGCGGGCCTGGCCTCGTCGCTTGCCAATCTGGCGGCCTTCCTCGAGCATCGTAGCTGATCTCCACCGCAACCGAGGAAGCGCCATGCCGACCCCCCAGCGAACCGCCCTCGTTACCGGCGCCTCGCGTGGGATCGGCGCGGCGACCGCTCTGGCGCTGGCCGCCGAGGGCTTTCACGTGATCGTCCACTACGGCGCGGGGCGCGACGAGGCCGAAGCGGTCGTGGCCTCGATCCGCGCGGGCGGCGGGAGCGCCGACGCCGTGGGGGCGGACCTGGCCCGGGCGGAAGCGCCGAGCGAGGTCGCCGGAGAGACGCTGCGCCTGGCCGGCGGAACGCTCGACGCCGTGGTGCTCAACGCTGCGGTCATGCCGGGCAATTCCGACCTCGCCGCCTGTTCGCCCGAGACCTTCGACCACATCTTTGCGGTCAACCTGCGCGCGCCGTTCTTCCTCCTCCAGCACTTGGCGCCGCATATCGCCGGGGGCGGCAGCGTGGTCATGCTCTCTTCGGTCACGGCGCGGCACGCGGTGGGCGCGGTGGCGGCCTATGCGGCGATGAAGGCCGCGCTCGAAAGCGTGGTGGCGCGCGCCGCGGCCGAGCTCGGCCCGCGCGGCATCCGCGTCAACGCGGTCGCCCCGGGCACCACGGCCAGCGAGACCATCGCGCCCTGGACGCGAAGCGAGCAAGGGCGCGAGGCGACCTTGGGCATGCAGGCGCTGAAACGCATCAACCAGCCCGAGGACGTCGCCGACGTGATCGCCTTCCTTTGCTCCGACAAGGCGCGGATCGTCACCGGCGCGGTGATCGCGGCGGACGGAGGGACGCTGCTCTAGTCAGTGAATCCAGCCGAGACGGTAGCCGATGAAGATCAGCACGATCGCGCCGATCACCGAGGCCAGGCAGCCAGCACGGTTGACACCTCCGCCAATGCCGCCGGTGCGCGAGGCCGTGACCAGACCGGCCAGCAGCGAACCGCCGATGCCAAGCACGATCGTATAGACCCAGCCGAGATCCACTTCGCCGGGGTAGAAGAACCGCGCCAGGATGCCGATGACCAGGCCGCTGATGATGATCCCGATGATATTGAGCATGAGTGATGCCTCCTCCTCGTCTTCGTGCTCAGCGCGGCGAGGCTTGCTTGGTTCCCCGGGCTTGGCAAGCGCTTCGTGCCGCCGCCCCGATTCCTCCGCGTCAATCCGGATCGGCCACTGTCCACGCGCAAATATTTTTTCACAGATTCACTTTGACTCTTGCGCGCCCCGGCACCCCAGGATTTGCCGCGCGTCGCTGCGCTGCGAAAGCCTTCCCAGCGGATTCATGAAGCTGTCACCGAGGGTTACTTCGCAATTTACCCCTTGTGTCCGACTCGCGATCAGGCACTATCGGTAGTGGTGCGGGAAACGGGGGCACCTCTAGACCTAGATTCACTCGATCCGGCGCGATCCACGCCGCGGCGAGGGATTCACCGGGTCGGGAGATCGGACGGACCGCGCCGCCGGGGAACAAACAGGGGATAACTTTTCCCCCTTTCGGACCCCGTTGTGGTAGGTTGGGCGCTTGCCCGTCGATTCGAACGAATGCGGAACGGACGGCTGTCCCCGGCATTCGCGAAGGCGGTGGACAAGCCTCTGGATATGTCGGGGGCGAACGGTGGATTTCAGGAACACGAACGAGACGGACGGCATGATGGACGAAGGGTCTCTGTTCGCGGCGGAAGCCGCTCCCACGCTGGAGAAGGAGGCGGGCGCGAGCCCGGCAGTGCCGATGACCGAAAAGAGCGATGCCGGTTCGGCGGACCTGGTGGCGAACCTTGCAGCCGAGGCGCTCGTCGCCGCGGTGAAGTCCGCGCCCAAGGCGCCCAAGGAGGATTCCAAGGCAATCCAGGCGCGCCGGTTCGATATCGTCACCGACGTTTCGCGCGACGCCCTGCTGACCGATTTCGGCAAGGACACGCTCGACGACCGCTACCTGCTGCCCGGCGAGAAGTACCAGGACCTCTTCGCCCGCGTCGCCGATGCCTATGCCGACGATGCCGACCATGCCCAGCGGCTCTACGACTACATCTCCAAGCTGTGGTTCATGCCCGCCACTCCGGTCCTCTCGAACGGCGGCACCGGGCGCGGTCTGCCGATCTCGTGCTATCTCAACTCGGTCTCGGACAGCCTCGAAGGCATCGTCGGCACCTGGAACGAGAACGTCTGGCTGGCCAGCCGCGGCGGCGGCATCGGCACCTATTGGGGCCAGGTCCGCGGGATCGGCGAGCCGGTCGGCCTCAACGGCAAGACCTCGGGCATCATTCCCTTCGTCCGCGTGATGGACTCGCTGACCCTGGCGATCAGCCAGGGCTCGCTGCGCCGCGGCTCGGCCGCCTGCTATCTCGACGTCTCGCACCCGGAGATCGAGGAGTTCCTCGAGATCCGCAAACCCTCGGGCGACTTCAACCGCAAGGCGCTGAACCTGCACCACGGCGTGCTGCTAACCGACGAGTTCATGGAAGCCGTCCGCGACGGCGCCGAGTTCAACCTGCGCAGCCCCAAGGACGGCTCGGTCCGCGGCACGGTCGACGCGCGCTCGCTGTTCCAGAAGCTGGTCGAGACCCGCCTGGCCACCGGCGAGCCCTACATCGTCTTCTCCGACACGGTGAACCGGATGATGCCCAAGCATCACCGCGACCTGGGGCTCAAGGTCTCGACCTCGAACCTCTGCTCGGAAATCACCCTGCCGACCGGCAAGGACCACCTCGGCAACGATCGCACCGCGGTCTGCTGCCTGTCCTCGCTCAACCTGGAAACCTGGGACGAGTGGCACGGCGACGAGCGCTTCGTCGAGGACGTGCTGCGCTTCCTCGACAACGTGCTGCAGGACTACATCGACCGTGCGCCCGACGAGATGGCCCGCGCCAAATATTCGGCCATGCGCGAGCGCTCGGTCGGCATGGGCGTGATGGGCTTCCACTCGTTCCTCCAGCAGAAGGGCATCGGCTTCGAGACCGCCATGGCCAAGGCCTGGAACCTCAAGATGTTCAAGCACATCGCCGCCAAGGCGGACGAGGCTTCGCTGCTGCTCGCCCAGGAACGCGGCGCCTGCCCGGATGCCGCCGACATGGGTGCGATGCAGCGCTTCTCGTGCAAGATGGCGATCGCACCGACCGCCTCGATCAGCATCATCTGCGGCGGTACCTCGGCCTGCATCGAGCCGATCCCGGCGAACATCTACACCCACAAGACCCTGTCGGGCTCCTTCGTGGTGAAGAATCCCTACCTCGAGAAGCTGCTCGCCTCGAAGAGCAAGGATTCGACCAACGTGTGGAACTCGATCCTCGAGCACGGCGGCTCGGTCCAGCACCTCGACTTCCTCAGCCCCGAGGAAAAGGCGGTCTACAAGACCAGCTTCGAGATCGACCAGCGCTGGCTGCTGGAATTCGCGGCCGACCGCACGCCCTATATCGACCAGGCGCAGTCGCTGAATCTCTATATCCCCGCCGACGTCGACAAGTGGGACCTGATGATGCTGCACTTCCAGGCCTGGGAACGCGGCATCAAGAGCCTCTACTACCTGCGCTCCAAGTCGGTGCAGCGCGCGGGCTTCGCCGGCGGCGTGGAGGCGGACAACACCGCCGAGGCGCCCAAGTACGAGCTCGCCGCGCAGACCGACTACGAGGAGTGCCTGGCGTGCCAGTGACGCCGGAGAATCTGGGCGAACCCCGCCGCGTCGTCACCGGGCTCAACGCCGAGGGCAAGAGCTGCGTGATCGTCGACGGGCCGATGGTTCCGGTCGGCTTCGGCACGGGCGGCATCGCCTGGCGTAGCGAGAGCCTGCCGGCGGACAACTCCAGCCAGACCGACATCGAGCCGGTGCAGTATGGCTTCGAGCTGATGCATTCGGGCGGGTCGATCTTCACGGTGATGGACTTCCCGGCGGAGACCCAGGCGTTCTGGCACGCCACCGACACGACCGAATATGTCGCCGTGCTCTCGGGCGAGATCGTGCTCGAGCTCGAGGATGGCGAGGCGCTGCTCAAGGCGGGCGATGTCGCGGTGACGCGCGGGATCGTCCATTCGTGGCGCAACGACAGCGGCGCCCCGGCGCGCGCGGCGGTCACCAGCGTGCCGGCCCTCCCGGTCGGCAACGGTCGCACGGTCTGAGCCTGCCGCCGTGCGCCCGGCCCTCTCCTACGCAAAGGGCGCCCTTCCCCGCGTGAGGAAGAGCGCCCTGCGACCGGCGAGAGAGAGGAACTCGCCGGCTAGCTCGTCATTGCGGACCGCCGCTGCCCTGGCTGCCGCCGCCCGAGAGGCGGACGCGGCCGCCCTCGATGCCGGCGACTTCGCTCAGCGAGACGTAGTGGTGCTCGCCGTCGGCGCTGTCCTGGCGGGTGAGCTTGATGCGGTCGCCATCGACGTGGTCGACCGTGCCGACATGCCGGCCGTCGGCATCGACGACCTCCTGGTGCTTGGCGATCTGGCTGGCGAACTGCCCCGCCCCGCCCAGGTCACCGCCGCCGCCTTGCTGGCGAGACGCGTCCTGGAACTGCTGGGGCTGGCTCATGCCCTGCCCCGAGTTGCCATAGCTCGCCTGGCCCGAGCCCGCGGCGCCGGCCGACTGGTTCTGGCCGATCGCGCTGGTGTGGTCGTTGCCCTGGCTCGCCGCGCCGCCGACGCCCTCGCCCGACTGGCCGATCGACTGGCCGGACTGCTGCATCTGGCCCGACTGGGCCGCTTCCTGCGCGGTAAAGCCCTGCTGACCGCCCTGCTGCTGGGGCGCGCCGCCGCCCTGCTGCGCCTGGCGCTGCGCGTCGGTCATGGTCGGATCGTTGGCGGCCTGGCCGGTCCAGCGGCCGTCCTGCGTGCTCGCGGTGCCGGTGACGTTGCGCGAGTCGTTCGGTTCGTATTCGCCCATCGCGATTCTCCTTGGGAAAGAATGGGCGGGCACCCTGGGTATGGGGGGAGAGCGCCCGCTTGCCTTTCGAATGCCGCGCCCACCCATCGGTTCCGTACCGAGCGCCGCCGCGCGCCCATCGGACGCGGCCCCGAGGCGAACGGGGCGGGGGCGCCAGCTCCTGGCCGCTTATCCCCGCTATCCACCGGACCGCGCGCTTCGCTTCGCGCCCGCCCATCCCTATATTCAGCTGCTTGATCCCGGAGTCCGACCCATGCCCCTTCTCGAAGCCCGCAAGACCTACAAGCCCTTCGAATATCCGTGGGCCTACGAGTTCTGGAAGCGCCAGCAGCAGATCCACTGGATGCCCGAGGAAGTGCCGCTGGGCGAGGATTGCCGCGACTGGGCGCAGAAGATCTCGGACCACGAGCGCAACCTGCTCACCCAGATCTTCCGCTTCTTCACCCAGGCCGACGTCGAGGTGCAGGACTGCTACCACGAGAAGTACGGCCGGGTGTTCAAGCCGACCGAGATCAAGATGATGCTGGCCGCCTTCTCCAACATGGAGACGGTCCACATCGCCGCCTATTCCCACCTGCTCGACACCATCGGCATGCCCGAGAGCGAATACGGCATGTTCCTCGAATACGAGGAGCTGAAGGCCAAGCACGACTACCTGCACACCTTCGGCGTCGACACCGACGAGGACATCGCCCGCACCCTCGCCATGTTCGGCGGCTTCACCGAGGGGCTGCAGCTGTTCGCCTCCTTCGCGATGCTGATGAACTTCCCGCGCTTCAACAAGATGAAGGGCATGGGCCAGATCGTCTCGTGGTCGGTGCGCGACGAGAGCCTGCACTGCGAAGGCATCACCAAGCTGTTCCACACCTTCGTCAAGGAACGCGGCTGCCTGACCAAGTCGGTCAAGGAAGACATCATCGACTGCTGCCAGAAGACCGTCCGCCTCGAGGACGCCTTCATCGACCTGGCCTTCGAACAGGGCCCGGTCCCCGGCATGAGCGCCAAGGAGATCAAGCGCTACATCCGCTACATCGCCGACTGGCGCCTAGGCCAGCTCGGCCTGCCCGAGATCTACATGATCGACGACCACCCCCTGCCCTGGCTGACCCCGCTGCTCAACGGCGTGGAGCACGCCAACTTCTTCGAGACGCGCGCGACCGAATACTCGAAGGGCGCGACCCGCGGCGACTGGCAGACCGTGTGGTCGAGCTTCGACTCGCGGCGCAAGGCGAAGGGGAGCGACGCGGCGAACGAGGGCGCGGAAAGCGACGGGCCGGATATGTTTGGGTCGGTGGCGGCGGAGTGAGGGGTGAGCTTGCACCCACCTTTTGATCCACGTTCTATTGCCAACTGCTTACTCGACGCAGCTTGGCAATACGATGTTGATGTTACTCACCTATCACTTCAGAAGACTATATATT
>JBQCGM010000034.1:0-19125 GCA_051955585.1 Novosphingobium sp. | reverse complement strand
CTTCGACGAGGCGGGCAACCTCTACTGCACCGAGATCACCCGCGACCGGGTGACCGTGCTGCGGCCGAACGGCACCTCGGAGGTCATCGCCGACGGCGTTTCGGTGGCCAACCCGATCACCTATCACCAGGGCCGCCTGATCGCCGGCGAGCTGACCATCGGCGGGCGCATCCTCGAGCTCGACCGGAACGGCGGGATCGTCCGCACCATCGCCGAAGGCGTGCCGATGCCCAACGCCTTCGAGGTCGGCCCCGACGGCAAGCTCTACTTTCCCGCCCAGGGCGCCAACGAGATCTGGCGGGTCGGCCTCGACGGCGGCGCGCCCGAAGTGGTCGCCAAGGATCTCGGCGTGCCGGATTCGGTGAAGTTCCATCCCGACGGCTACATCGTCTCCACTCAGGTCGCCAGCGGGCAGGTGCTCAAGATCGATCCGACCACCGGGGATCGCGAGGTCCTGGCCGATATCGGCTCCGGCCTCGACAACGTGACCTTCGTCGGCAGCCGGATCTTCGTGTCGCACATCACCGGCTCGGTGCATGAGATCACCGCGCCGGGGCAGGCCAAGCCCTTGGTCGAGAAGGGCCTGCAATGGCCGATGGGCCTCGGCGTCAGCGCGGGTGGCACGCTGTATGTCGCCGACGGGATGTTCGCCTACACGCTGGAGCCGGGTGCTGAGAAGGTGCTGGCCGGCACGCTGTTCGGCACGCCCTATCCCGGTTTCATGCGCGGTGTCGCCGCCTCGGGCGCCAACGAATGGGTGGTGACCACTGCGCACGGCACCGTGGCGCGCTGGGTCCCGGGGAGCGATGCCGAGACGATCGCCTTCGGCCACGAGGTCCCGATGGGGGTCGCGGTCCACAGCGGGGCGGTGGTCTTCACCGACGCCGGGGCGGGCCGGGTCCTCTCGGTCGAGGCGGGCGAGACCAGCGAGCTCGCTAGCGGCCTCAAGGCGCCGAGCGGTGTGGCGATCTCCTCGCGCGGCGATGTCTACGTGGCCGAGGCCGACGGCGGGCGGATCGTCAAGGTTTCCGGCGGCAAGGCCGAGACCGCTTTCGACGGACTGGGCCGGCCCGAGGGCCTCGCGATCCACGGCTCCACGCTCTACGCGGTCGACACCGCGACCAAGGAGGTGCTCGAGTTCGACTTGGTGAGCGGCGCGCGCCGCACGCTTGCGAGCGGCCTGCCGGTCGGCACCCCCGAAGGCACTCCGCCGCTCCGTGCCGGCGGCGTCGGCGACATGTGCGGCCCGATGTGGAGCTTCACCGGCCTCGCCGTGGCGGCGGACGGTACCGTGTATGTGTCCGGCGATGCCGAGGGCGCGGTGCTCGCCCTGCGCCCGGCCTGAAACAACAAAATATCCCGAGGAGAGGGCCCGTGTTCAAGCAGATCTGTTTCTTCCGCAAGCGTCCCGACATGACGATGGAAGAGTTCCTGGATTACTACGAGAACCAACACTCGCAGCTGGCGAAGAAGGCCGGGCTCAAACCGGCGCTGCCCAATGCGCAGCGCTACGTCCGCCGCTATCTCAAGCCCGAGAAGAACCCTGTGACGGGGCAGGTGATCGATCCCGGCTACGACTGCCTGATGGAGATCTGGTGGAACAGCCGCGAGGACTACGAACGTTCCTTCGCGATCATCAGCGATCCCGAGCGCCTGCCTGCGGTCATGGCCGACGAGGCGCGGCTCTTCGCCAGCCACAACAATCCGGTGTGCAGCGTGATCGAGGAATACGATTCCCCGATGGGCCCGCAGGGCGAGCCGACCCGGGTGGAGGTCAAGCACGGGTGAGGGGCCTTCTCCCCGAAACGGGGAGGGGGCAGCAGGGGCGCGCACTCCCGGCGTTCGTCATTGCGAGCAAAGCGAAGCAATCCAGGGCGATAGTGCGCTTTGCCCTGGATTGCCGCGGGGCTTCGTCCCTCGCAATGACGAAGGGGTATGGGGGGCTTACCGGCTCAAACCTGGCGGATTCCGGTCGCGTCTTCTTCCTTGAACACGGGAATGCGCTCGACCGCCTTCATCGCCAGGACCGGAATCTTGCGGTCGGTCGAGGCCTGGTACTGCGCGTAGAACGGGAAGTTCTCGGTCATGAAGGCGTAGATCCGCTCGTGCTCCTCGCCCTCGGGCACGCGCCAGGTGGCGCGGAAGGCCTCGGTGGCGACCTGGAAGTCGACCGTCTCGGCCGCGGTGATGTTGAGGAACCACTCGGGGTGCGTGTCGGCGCCGCCCTTCGAGGCGACGACGATCACCTCGCCGCCGATGTCGCCGTAGCACAGCGGGGTGATGAACACCTTGCCGCTCTTGCGCCCGACGTACTTGATCATGAGGTGCGTCGCGAAGGACCGCCCGCCGACCGCGGTGATGTCCATGATGTGGCCCTGGGCCCCGCCCGAGCGGAGATACATCTCGCGGTGCTCGGTCACCCAATCCTTGCGGACCTCGCGGATCGCCGCCGCGGAATCGTCGCTCATCTTCCTTCTCCCAAAAGAATCTTCGCCGCGCATCATCGGCATTTCGCGCTGGCCGCCAAGCGAAAAGCCGCGTTTGCAAGACGGGCCTAGCTCGATATACGCCGGGATACAAAGAGCCGAGGAGTGCGGAAAATGGCCGGTTTCATCGCAAGGACGCTCGCCGTGCCGGCCCTGGTGGTCTTGGGGCTGCTGTCAGGCATCGCACCGGCGTTGGCCCAGGGCCGGGCGCCGATCGTGCTCGCCGCCGCCAGCCTGCAGGAATCGCTGACCGCGGCGGCGAACCGCTGGGCCGCGAAGGGCCATCCCAGGCCGGTACTGTCCTTCGCTGCGTCCTCCGCCCTGGCCCGCCAGGTCGAAGCCGGCGCCCCGGCCGACCTGTTCGTGTCGGCCGACGAGGAATGGATGACCTATCTCGCCCAGCGCCGCCTGATTCAGCCGCGCAGCCGGGTCTCGTTCCTGACGAACAGCCTGGTGCTGGTCGCCCCGGCGGCCAGCCGGGTCCGCCTGGCGATCGCCCCGCGCTTTCCGCTCGCTCGTGCGCTCGGTCCGGGCCGCCTGGCCATGGGCGATCCCGGCTCCGTCCCTGCGGGCAAGTATGGCAAGCAGGCGCTGAGCCGCCTCGGCGTCTGGCCCGGCGTGCAGGGCAAGGTCGCCGCGGCCGAGAACGTGCGCGCCGCGCTCGCCCTGGTCAGCCGGGGCGAGACGCCACTCGGCGTGGTCTATGCCACCGACGCCCGGGCGGCGACGGGCGTGCGCGTGGTCGGCATCTTCCCGGCCTCCAGCCACACCCCGATCACCTATCCGGTCGCCAGCCTCGCCACCTCGCGCAATTCCGAGGGGGAAGCCTTCCGGCGGTTCCTGATCTCGGGCGAAGGCAAGAGCATCTTTCGCCGCTTCGGCTTCGGAGCGCGTTGATTGCTCGGACTGTCGCCTGACGAGTGGGCCATCGTCGCGCTGTCGCTGAAGGTCAGCGTGGTGGCGATCCTGGCCGCACTGCCGGTGTCCTTCGCCCTGGCCTGGATGCTGGCACGCCTGCGCTTCCCAGGCAAGATCCTGCTCGACGCGCTGGTTCACCTGCCGCTGGTCGTGCCGCCGGTGGTTACCGGCTGGCTGCTGCTGATCATGTTCGGCACCAACGGCCCAGCGGGACGCTGGTTCGCCCAGGTGCTGGGGCTGACCTTCATGTTCCGCTGGACCGGCGCCGCGCTGGCCGCCGCGGTGATGGCCCTGCCGCTGATGGTCCGGGCGATGCGCCTGTCGATCGAGGCGGTCGACCGCCGGCTGGAGGGCGCGGCCCGGACGCTCGGCGCGGGGCCCTGGCGGACCTTCGCGACGATCACCCTGCCGCTGGCCCTGCCGGGTGTGCTGGCCGGCATGGTCCTCGGCTTCGCCCGCTCGGTCGGCGAATTCGGGGCGACGGTCACTTTCGTCTCGAGCATCCCGGGCGAGACGCGGACCTTGCCCTTGGCGATCTATTCCGCGCTGCAGATGCCCGGCGCCGAGGCCGAGGTGACCCGCCTGGCGTTGATTTCAGTGGCGCTGTCGGTGGTGGCGCTCGTCGCCTCCGAGGCCCTGGCGCGCAGAAGCGGGAAGGGCGCCCATGTCCTTTGAAGTGGCGATCACCTTGCCGCGCCGCGACGGCCTGCGGGTCGAGTTCTCCGCTCCGGCCGGCTTGACCGCCCTGTTCGGGCCCTCCGGCGCGGGCAAGACCAGCGTGCTCGACGCAGTCGCCGGCCTGCTGCGCCCGACCGAGGGCCGGATCGTCGTCGCCGGCGAGGTGCTGTTCGACAGCACTACGGGCATAAACCTTCCCCCCGAGCGCCGGGCCTGCGGTTACGTCTTCCAGGACGATCGGCTGTTCCCCCACCGCCGGGTTCGCGACAACCTGCTCTACGGCTGGCGTCTTGCCCCACCCGCGCGGCGGTGGATGCGCCTGGACGAGGCGGCGAGCTTCCTCGGCATCGACCATCTGCTGGGCCGCATGCCGGCTACGCTCTCCGGCGGTGAGGCCCAGCGCGTGGCGATCGGCCGAGCCCTGCTTTCGGGCCCGCGCTTCCTGCTGATGGACGAGCCGCTTTCTTCGCTCGACGCGGCCCGGCGGGAGGAGATCATGCTCGTGATCGAACGCGTGCGCGACGAACTCGCCCTGCCGATCCTCTACGTCAGCCACGACCGGGCCGAGGTGGACCGGCTCGCGGGTCAAGTCGTGGCCTTCGGCGGATAGCCGGCCTCCACGAATTTCCCCGCAACAGCCCTTGCGTGCCCGACCCCACCCCGGTAAACGCGCCCCGTCCGCAAGGGCATGCCGCTTTAGCTCAGTCGGTAGAGCACATCATTCGTAATGATGGGGTCAGGTGTTCGAATCACCTAAGCGGCACCACCCTCGACATTGTTGCAAGCCGATTGGAAAACCCGCCGCGGTCTTGGCTGGCTATCGCCGCGGGGGATATTGTGGGTCCGCCTCGACGTTCAGGGCGCTACTGGGCTTCCCGAATTGTGCGCAGAGGTGGTCGAACACGGCTCCGTAGATCGGGCGGGAAAACTCGATGCCGCACCGGTTGGCGTGGACCCAGCGGACGATGCCGGTAATGCCCTCCAACCCGCCGGGCCGTAGCACGATATGGCCGCCGACCTTGAAACGGGTTGTTCGGGTGACCAAGCAACAGCCGACGTTCGAGAAGTCTTCAAGCCAACCCTCGTCCCGCAGACCGGTCGAGCTACGGCACGACGCGGGCATGCGCACGGCAGTGCGATCGGCGTTGCGCGGGCGGGAGGGGCTTTCGGACATCTGCATCGGGTTCGGATCGGCGGATAAGTCTCCGATATGGACTAACATGGTGAAGAGCTTACCCTCTCTTTGCTACGGATCATCCCGTAGTGTCGGACAGAAACGGGTTCGCCGCGCGGTCAAAGCGGTTGATGGCCGCCGAGTTCCGGCTAGGGTCGCGCCGCCCCGACCGGTGACTGCCATGCAAGGATTCCGACACCACAATGCCCTATCGTTCCGGTGGCCTGATCGGCCTGTCCCTGATCGTCGTGAGTGCCCCGGCCTTGGCGGAGGAAGCACCGCCGACGGAGATCCTGGTGACTGGCCACGGGCTTGACGAGACGCCGGCGACGCCGGCCTACGACGTCCAGCGGATCACGCGCGAGCGGATCGCGGGGTCGGCTTCGGGCCGGATCGAGGATGTGCTTGCTTCGGTCGCCGGTTTTCAGCAGTTCCGGCGGTCGGACAGCCGTTCGGCCAATCCATCCGCCCAGGGTGTGACGTTGCGTGCCCTAGGCGGCAACGCGACCAGCCGTGCGCTAGTGCTGCTCGATGGGGTCCCGCTGGCCGACCCGATGTTCGGCTATATCCCGCTGAGCTCGCTGGCGCCGGAGCGGATCGGCGCGATTCGGGTGACTCGGGGCGGCGGCTCGGGCGCCTTCGGTTCGGGCGCGGTCGCTGGGACGATCGAGTTGGAGAGTGCGGATGCGGCGCAGCTCGGGCTGTTCGCGGGCTCGGCGCTGGTGGACGACCGGGGGGACACCGAGCTGTCCGCTACCCTGGCGCCGCGGCTGGGCCAAGGTTTCGTTGTCGCAAGCGCGCGATGGGATCGCGGAGCGGGCTTCTGGACGACTCCGGCGGCTCAGCGGGTGCCGGCGAGTGTCAGGGCGCGCTATGATAGCTGGTCGGCCTCGCTCCGCGGGGTTGCCCCGCTGACGGCGGAGATGGAGCTCCAGGCCGGCTTTCGCGCCTTCGAGGACTACCGGACCCTGCGCTTCGCCGGGGCGGACAGCAGCTCGATCGGGCAGGATGCCAGCCTGCGCCTGGTCGGCCGCGGCGCCTGGCAGTTCGATGCCCTGGCCTATGTCCAGCTGCGCAACTTCTCGAACGTGGTGATCAGTTCGACCACCTTCCGGCGCTCGCTCGACCAGCGGCGGACGCCGTCCAGCGGAATCGGCGGCAAGCTGGAACTGCGTCCGCCGGTGGGAACCGATCACGTGCTGCGCGTCGGCGCCGACTGGCGACTTGCCAAGGGCGACCTCCAAGAAGAAAGCTACAATGCCACGACCGGTGTCCTGACCGGTACCCGGCGGGCGGGTGGGCGCAGCAGCGATTTCGGGATTTTCGCGGAGGACGACTGGTCGATCGGCCCGGTCGTCCTGACCGGCGGGGTGCGGGCAGACCGCTGGGCGATCCGCGATGGCTACTTCGACGGCGTCAATACGACCTGCGGGATTGCCGGCAGCACCCGTTACCCCGACCGTGCCGACTGGAAGGTGTCATGGCGCGGTGGAGCCGTGCTGAAGGTGTCGGAGGGAATCTCGCTCCGGGCCGCCGGCTACAGCGGCATGCGCCAGCCAACCCTCAATGAACTCTATCGTCCCTTCGCGGTTTTTCCCCAGACGACCTGCCCCAACGATAGGCTCGGGAACGAGGAGATCGTGGGTTACGAAGCGGGCGTCGATTGGGTCCCGGTGACAGGTGCCAAGCTGTCGCTGACCCTGTTCGACAATCGCGTCGAGAACGCCATCGCCAACGTGACGGACCTTGTCGACAAGAACCTCCGGCGTCGCCGCAACGTCGACGCCGTTCACGCACGGGGGGCCGAGCTGAGCGGGGCATTCCGGTCCGGCGATTGGTCGTTCGAAGGTTCGCTGGCGCTGACCGATGCCAAAGTGCAGGCCAGCGGGATCGCGGGACAACTCGATGGCCTGCGTCCCGCGCAAACTCCTTCGATAGCAGCCAGTGCCACGCTGGGCTGGCGTCCGCGCGATGGTTGGCTGGTCTCCGCGACGGTCCGTCATGTCGGCGCGCAGTATGAGGACGACTTGCAGGCCGACTTGCTGCCCGCCGCGACCACGCTCGATCTGTTTGCCGAGATGCCTATCAGCCCACGGGTCAGCCTGATCCTGCGGGGCGAGAATCTCACCGATACCGATATCGTGACCCGCCACGTCACCGATCAGACCAAGGCCATCGGGCCGACCAACCCTTCGATCGACCTCGGCACGCCGCGCACCGTCTGGGCCGGGATCCGCGTCAAGCTTCCGCACTAGACGCGGCTAGGCTAGGACAGCGCCATGCCAAGCCTGACCGTGAACGACCGGCCGCTCGAGTTCCGCCTGGACCCACAGACGCCGCTGCTCTGGGCCCTACGCGACGCGGCCAATCTGACGGGTACGAAGTACGGTTGCGGGGTGGGCGATTGCGGTGCCTGCATGGTGCTGGTCGATGGCCAGGCGACCCGGTCCTGCCAGATCTCGCTGGCCGAGGCCGAAGGCCGGGCGGTGACGACTGTCGAGGGATTGGCCCAGGGACAAGGGGCCCAGGGCATGCGCCATCCGATCCAGCAGGCACTGATCGAGACCCAGGCGATCCAGTGCGGGTTCTGCACCCCCGGCATCGCGATCAGCGCCGCCGCCCTGATCGCGCGCAATGCCGACCCGAGCGAGGCGGAGATCAAGGAGGCGATCCCCAACCTCTGCCGCTGCGGCGTCTATCCGCGGCTGGTGCGTGCGGTGCAGTTGGCGGGGAGAATGACACGGGCGGCTGCCCCGCAATTACCCCAGGTTGCCGAGCGCGAGGAAGCCCCAGATCAAGCTTCCCCCGAACAGTCCTCCCGCGAGCAGGCGGGGACCGTGAAGCCGCGACCATAGCAAGAAGCCCGTCAACGACATCATCACGAGTGCCCCGGCGATCGTGTCGATCAACAGGATCCAGGCGATCGGCAGGCCGACGCCCTTGTGGAGGTTCTTGATGATGTTGAGAAAGCCGTGTTCCTCTCGCTTGGCAGTGACGTGGTTGGCGCCGGGAACGTAAGTGACGGTAACTCGCGCGTCGGCCATGTTGAAAGCCCGGGTCCAGGTTTCCGCGGGCTTCACGTCGCGGCCCATGAATGTTGTGCCTTCCGCGGGCTTTGCGCCATTCGGCAGCTTGGGCCCCCTGCCGCGCTCGCCGGTGCCTTCGCCTGGGCCGGCGCGAGGCGCCTGGCCCTTCACCGGCAGCTTCAGTTCCTTCTGGGCCCAGGCGCCGAGCGCGTCGGCGTCCCGGATCGCGCCTGGAGCGACCGGCAGCGCCACGTTCGAGACCTCGACGGGCTCGCCGGTGTCGATCTTCATCTGTGCGCGGTGATTGAGGAGGAAGCCGCTCGTGCCGAGGAGAAGGAAGAACACCGCGCCCCAGAAGCCGGACCAGGCGTGAATCCGCTTCAGCCATTTGATCAGTGTGGCGCTCTGCCACTGGCGTGGGACGAAGAAGAGACCGGACTGGTTGAACACGCAAACCTCTGAAGTCAGCCTTCGGCCCAACGGCGAAGGAGGTTGTGGTAGATACCGGTCAGTTCGATGACCGCGCGGTCGCCGTGGCCCTTGTCGGCGGCGACGGACTGCACGGCGGAATCGAGGTCGAAGAGGATGTGGCGGGCATCGCTGTCGCGGACCATCGACTGGATCCAGAAGAACGAAACGATCCGCCAGCCCCTCACGATGGGTTCGACCCGGTGAAGGCTGGATGCCGGATAGAGGATCATCTGCCCGGCCGGGAGCTTGACCGATTGGGCCCCGAAGCGGCCCTCGATGGTCAGTTCGCCGCCTTCATAGGTATCCGGCTCGCCCAGGAACAGCGTGGCCGAAAGGTCGCTGCGCACCCGCAGCGGGCCGCGCAGGCGCACGGCATTGTCGACATGCGTGCCGAAGACGTCGTCCGCCCCATAGCGGCTGAACAACGGAGGAAATATCTTGGCCGGCAGGGCTGCCGCGACGAACAGCGGATTGCGCGACAGGGCATCGAGCACGATCTGCCCCGCCTCTCGTGCGGCTTCCGAATCCTCAGGTAGCTGGGCGTTCCGCTTGGCGAGGGCGGACTGATGGCCCGATGTGGCGTTGCCGTCGATCCACGGCGCGACATCGATGAGGCCGCGCACCTGCGCGACCTCATCCTTGGTTAGAACATCGGGAATCGGCAGGAGCATTGCTGCCGTACTTAGAAGTTATAGAACAGGCTGAACACTGCCGATCGGCCTTCGCCCGGAGTGGCCCAGCCGCCAGTGACGATCCCGCTCGTCGCATTCACGTTGTTGCGGATCGCGGTGTAGTACTTCTTGTCGAACAGGTTCTGGACGTTGAGCTGGGCGGTCAGGCCCTTGGTGACCTCGTATGAAACCAGCAGGCGGTGGGTGACGTAGCCGTCCGAATAGTACTGCGTGGGCTGAAGTGCATTGCGCTGATGCAGCGCGAAGGCGCCCTGATAGTTGAGGCCGTAGCCCAGCTCCAGGCCGAAGGGGAACTTGTAGGAGGTGAACAGGCTGGCCGCGTGTTCCGGTGTCTGGACCAGGCGATCGCCAGCCTGTGGATCGATCACGCCCGAATCTCTTTGGAAGTTGGAGATGCTCTGCCTCACCCGGCCATCGAGATAGGTGTAGTTGGCGAAGATCACCCAATTCGGCGTGATGTAGCCGGTCGCACCCAACGCGATGCCGTCTACCCGGCTGCGGCCGTCGAGCACCTGCAGGCCGGCCGGCAGCAGGGGATCGTTCGAAGGCACGCGGTAGTTCGTCCGTTCGTTGCGGAAGACCGCAGCGGTAAGCTGGACCTTGCCGACATCGGCCTTCACGCCGATTTCATAGCTTCGGGCCTTCTCGGGGGCGACCGCGCAGGGATCGGCGGCCCCGGCGGCCGACAGCACGCCGCAGCCGGTGCGTACCGTGGCGGACGACGGTGTTTGCGAATTGGCGACAGCCGCATAGATGCTGACGGTCTCGATTGGCTTGTAGACCGCGCCCACGCGCCACGAGAACAGATTCTCGTCGCTCGTCTGGGGGGCCAGTTGCAGAGCCGTCAGGGGCGTTGTTCCCGGCGGATAGACGGCAAGCGGAAGAGCGCGGAAGGTCGCCCGGTTGTTCTCCCAGCGGATGCCGGCGTTGATCTCGAAGTGGTCATTGATCTCGAGGTTGTCGAAGGCGTAGATCGCCTTGTTCATCGTGTGCGATTTGGACTGCGCCGTCATCGTATAGTTGACCGGGCCGTTATAGACCGTACTCGGATTGCGATAATCGAACTGCGGCAGGACCAGCGCCTCACCCGCGGCGTTGCGGATCAGCGAGCCCGTGGTGATCGAATAGTCTTCCCAGGTCAGCGCGCCGCCGATGACCAGCGTGTTGTGGAATCCGCCGTGCTCGCCGCTTTCGATGCGCAGGTCGGTCTGGTTGTAGAACAGGTCGTTCACCTGATCGCGAACCAGGCCGCGCGGCCCGTTCGGCTGGAAGAAACCGGGAGGGACGGTGATGGTCGGCGTGGTGCCGAACCCGCCGCCGGCCAGCGCGACGTTGGAGATTGTCAGCGTACAAGCGGCGCCGGTCGTGGCCGTCGCGCCGGACGGCACGGGCTGCAGCCCGGTCCCGGCCAGGCAGAAGGTGCCCTGCGGTGCGCTGGTCACGCTGTACTGGGCCACGCGCTGCCAGCGGGTGGTGTTGGTGATCGACACGCGGTCGCTGAATTCATGGCGGAACTTCGCGGTCAGACGATCGACCGTGGTCAGCTGCTTGTCCAGGTTGACGATGCCGAAGTAGTCGCTGTCGTCCACGCCCGGCAGGGGACCGTCGTTGATCTGGTTACGGAAATAGGGGACGCCGTAGATCGGCGTGTTGTTGTCGTACTGGTGGAAATAGGACAACGTCAGACTGGTCGGGCTGTCGATGCCGATCGTCAGCGAAGGGGCCACGCCCCAACGCTCGAACTTCTCGACGTCCCGGCCGGCAACGCGATTGTGATGGTACATCGCATTGAGGCGGAAGGCCATCAGGTCGTTCACGCGCAGGTTGGTATCGACCGTACCCCGATAGTATTCGTCCGTGCCGCCAGCGATCGAGAGGATCGTGAGATCTTGGGCCTGGGGCGCCTTGGAGGCGAGGTTGATCGTACCGCCGACCGAACCCGAGCCCGAATAGACCGAGTTGGCGCCGTTGTAGACTTCGATCTGCTGCAGATTGAACGGATCGGTGCGGCTGTATTGCGCGCTGTCGCGGACGCCGTCGATGGTGATGTCGTTGTTGGCGGAATAGCCGCGCAGGTTGATCGAATCGCCATAGCCGCCGCCGCCTTCGCCGGCGCCGAAGGTGATCCCGGGAATCGATTGCAGGGCATCGCGCAGGGTCAGCAGGTTCTGCTTGCGCAGGACCTGGTCACTAATGACCGTGACGGTCTGCGGCGTGTCGAGCAGGCGGGTGAGGGACTTTTCGGAGGCGAGTTCGGGACTGGTGTGCTGCCCGTTGACGACGATGTCGCTCTTGCCGGGCTCGTCGGCCGCTTCTTCCGCGTGGGCGGGCGCGGTGAACATGCCGACGCAGCCGAGCGCGAGAAAGGCCAGCCCGGTGGAGGTGGCGTGGCCCGTGTCCTTAGTCATCTCAAATCCCCTGTAGACGCATACTGATGCGACTGAGTCGCAAGAACGTGGCGAGCCTCTATTGCAAGTCGATTGCAATAGCAAGCTGACGATCGGATTTTGTGAATCGCCTATGCTTGACCGCGGCCAGCGGACTCGGCCAAGAGCGCGTGGATCACAGGAGGCACGCGATGAAGGCGACGATCTGGCACAATCCGGCGTGCGGAACTTCGCGCAAAACGCTGGCGATCCTGCAGGAAACTCCAGGGGTGGAAGTGACCGTAGTCGAATACCTGGTGAACCCGCCGAGCGCCGCGAAACTCGCCCAGCTCTATCGCGATGCCGGGATCACTCCGCAGCAAGGGCTGCGGCTGCGCGGTACCGACGCCGCGGAGCGCGGCCTGACGCAGGCGGACGACGCGACCGTATTGGCGGCGATGGCGGCCGAGCCCAAGCTGATCGAGCGTCCACTGGTCGAAACCGGCAAAGGCGCGCGGCTTTGCCGACCGCAGGACAAGGTCGGCGAAATCCTGTGACTGGCGGTGATCGCGGTTGCATTGCCGTGACAAACCCGGCAAACGCCGCCTCACCCTCGACAAGCACGGCAGAGTTTCCCCATCGCATGACCAGCACAGAGGTTGCTCGCGAGGGCCTGCAGCATCGGCTGCGGCGGCGCATTATGCGTTTCCTGGGGCCATGGGGCGTGTTCTTCGAAGGTTTCCTGGAGCATCCGGTGATGGTCGGCTCGATCATTCCGTCATCGCGGTTCACGATCCGCAAGATGCTCGCTCCAGTGAACTGGGAAGAATGCAAGGTGTTCGTCGAATATGGCCCCGGTGTCGGCACCTTCTGCCGGCCGGTCCTTGAGCGGTTGCCGCGCGACGGCATGCTGATCGTGATAGATACCAACCCGCTCTACATCGATTATCTGCGGTCCACGATCACCGACAGTCGCTTCGTCGCCGTCCACGGCTCTGCAGCGGACGTCGTCGACATCGTGATGGGCCATGGCCACGATCATGCCGACTATGTCCTGTCTGGCCTACCGTTCTCGACCTTGCCCGACGGAGTAGGCCCGGCGATCGCCGAGGCCACGCACGAGGTGCTCCGCCCCGGAGGCGCCTTCCTGGTCTATCAATTCACCGCTCGCGCCCGCGATTTCATGGCGCACCACTTCAAGCAGATCGACGCGGGGTTCGAACTGCTCAATATATTGCCGTGCTTCCTGTTCTGGGGCTGGAAGGACACGTCCGGCGATCTCTAGCCGGCGGTCGTTCAGTCGAAGGCCTTCCGCAGATCACTCGGGGAAGGTCCGGCGAGCTGGCGATGGATCGCCGCAAGCGAAGCGAAGACGTAGAGTACGAAGACCGCGCCCAGGGCCGAAGTTACGATCCCGACGGCGATCTGGGCGCCATCCGCGCCCAGCACAAGCGCCAGCCCCAGCCCTAGAACGGCCGAAGCCACGCCGGTAACGACCGCGTAGGCTAGCATCAGGAGGACTAGGAACAGTGCGATGCGCGCCGCGTTGCCGCGGGTCAGCGCCCAGCTGCGTCGGAACGAGGCCAGCGGACTGCGCAAGCCATCGACTGCGATTGCCGGCATGATGAGGATCAGCCGAAAAAATAGGTAGAAGGCTGCGGCGGCCAGCATCGTCATGGCGATTCCGGTCAAAACCTTGAGGCCGGTGAGAGCAAAGATCGCGACGATCAGTGACACAACGATGCTGGCGAGCACCGAGGCGGCGAAGATCGAGGCCACGAAGGCCGTGGCGTCGACAGCACCTTTGACGATCGCATCGCCCACCGTTGGGCGCAGGGCCGCGGCGAACAGTCGCAGGATCGCCATGGCGCCTACCGTTTGGGCCAGGCTCATTGCCAGGGTGAATGGCAGCGATTCCCGGTAGAACTGCTCGAAGAAGACCCAGGCCTGCTCGGGCGTCATCGCTTGCTGGGCCATCGGCGGCTCGGGGTAGAGCAGCACGAAGGCCAGGCTCGGCAGAAAGAAGAACACGCCAGCGATCGCCAGCATGGCTTCGCGGTTGCCGTTGATTGCGGCGTGGGCGGTTTGCCAGGCGAGGTTCGTATCGAGTTTTTTTGGGGGTGTCATGGAGCCCTTGATAACCGCAGCGTTTACCGCCACGCAACGCGCGATGACGACAGCAACGACGATAGGCGTTTTGGCCCCGGACATCGAACTGCGCCAGGACACCGCCCCGGTGCCCTATCGCCGGGCCCTGAACGAGATGGCCGCGCGCAATGCGGCGATCGCCGCGGACGAGGCGAAGGAACTGGTCTGGCTGCTCGAACATCCCCCGGTCTACACTGCCGGCACCAGCGCCGCAGCCGCCGAGTTGCTCGATCCGCGTTTCGAAGTGGTCGAGGCTGGACGCGGCGGGCGCTATACCTATCACGGCCCGGGGCAGCGGATCGGCTATGTCCTGCTCGACCTACGCAAGCGCCAGCGCGATGCGCGCGGGTACGTTCATGGCCTGGAAGGCTGGGTGATAGCGACGCTGGCCGATCTCGGCATCGAATCGTGGCGCAGCGAGGGCCGCATCGGCATCTGGACGCGCGACGTCGACGGCCGCGAGGCGAAGATCGGTGCGATCGGGGTGCGGATCCGCCGCTGGGTGACGATGCACGGCTTCGCGGTCAACCTGGCGCCCGACCTGTCGCATTTCGCGGGGATCGTGCCCTGCGGGATCGAGGAATTCGGCGTGACCAGCCTGCAGCGGCTTGGGATAGAGGTTGATCAGGCGGCTTGGGATCGGGCATTGCTGGCCCGCGCGGGCGATTTCCTCGCCGCGCTCGAACGCCCTTGTCCGAAGGATGCCGTCTGATGCCTGCCTTGCGTCTCGCGCTGATCCTCATCGCGCCGCTCGCCCTTGTGGCTTGTGGCAGCGGCACATCCGACAAGAAGCAGAAGGACCGCCGCATCGCGGTGGGAGAGATCCTGCCCGGTTCGGTCAGCGACGCGATGCTGCCCTACGACACCGTACGCTCGCAGCCGCCGCTAGCGCCCCGGGAGAGCGGCAGGGCGGGTGGCAAGGCCGGCGAGGCGGCCGAAGCCGAAGCCGCGGCATCCGACGCGCCGGCGGCCAGCGCGGAAGGACCGACCGAAGTCCCCGCGGAACCCGCCCCCGTTCCCGTGCGGTAGGCTCCGTTCAAGCGATCAGGATCTGGTTCCGCCCGGCCTGCTTGGCCTTGTAGAGTGCCTCGTCCGCGGCGCTCAGCGCGGCGCGTGGGTCGGGATAGGCAAAGACGCTTGCCACTCCGCCCGAAAAGGTGATCTGGCCAAACGGCTCTTCGGTTTTGCGGTTCACCAGGACGCGCGCCGCGACTTCCTCACGCGTGCGGTCGAGCCGGGCCTTGGCCTCGGCGGGCGGCAGCCCGCGGAACAGCATGACGAACTCCTCACCGCCATGGCGGGCGACGTGGCAATTGTCGTTGGAGATTTGCGCCAGCGCGTCGGCGATGATCCGGAGCACGCGGTCGCCGGCATCGTGGCCATGGGTGTCGTTGACGGCTTTGAAATGGTCGATGTCGCAAAAGGCGACGCTCAGCGGTTCGATCGCCGCCTGGGCTTCGCGGTAATGCCGCTCCATCAGGGCTTCGAAGGCCCTGCGGTTGGGCAGTCCGGTCAGGTGATCGATTTCCGCGTCGCGCTTGGCGCGGTCGAGCGAACGACGCATCGCCTCGCTTTCTTCCTCGCTGCGGCGCATGTCCTGCTCGAGCTTGCGGGTTCGTTCCGACATGGCTTTGGCAAGTCCGGCGAGGTTCGCGATGATTCGCGCCGGATCGTCGCTTTGAACGGCGTCATCGGCCTGAGCTAGCTGGGTGGCGTGCTGTTCCAGCTGTCCGCTGTATTCCGCTGTCGCGCTCCTGGCGGCCGTGGAGGTCTTGCCGAAGGCGTCGAGGTTTTCCTCGAGCTTTTCCATCAGCCGATCGATCGCATGGTCGGTCTGCTCGGCGGCGCAGTTGGCGGTCGCCTCGTCGAGCCATTCCTGGGTGATTGGGTCGCCCGCCTGCAACCGGGCCGCGATCTGCCGCGCAAGCGGCGGGTTCGCACCGGAGAAGATCCCGTGGGCGGCTCCGAGATTATCGGGCGTGACGGCCAGGTCGTTGTCGAGCAAGAACTCGGCGATGGCGTCGATCAGCAGGCGGCGTCCTTGGGCGGTGAGATCGATCTTGGCGCCAGCGGCGTCGCTGCTTGGCGGTTCGTCCGAACCGCGGCGTCCCAGCCAGCTTTTAAGTATGCCACCCGATTTCTTAGATGTGCTCACGTTATGTCCCCCGTCCGAATTCCCCCACTCGGTGCAATACGCAAATATACCGGTGGGCGACAATCGATCATTTGGGGGCGGACGCAGCAAAGCTGGAAGGTTGTACGGCCAGCGGGCCGTCGCTGCAGGTCGGAGCCGGAACGCGCAGGTTATTCGGAGCGCGGAGGGATCGGGGACGGTTGTAGATGATCGTGAACCTGGGCTGGGCTCACACCGAGGCGCAGGCAGAGTCCTCGCGCCGAACTGCATGGTCGTCGGATCTTTCCGAAAAGGCGGGGCCCGCCCGAAGGCGAGCCCCAAGTTCGGCAGGATTGCTCAGTAGTGGAAGCGGAAGTCGATACCGAAGCGCCGCGGAGTGAGAATGCCGGTGGCATAATAGCGTTCGACCACCCCACTGCGGGCCTGATTGTAGGAACTGAGGTCGTTGCTGATCGAGGTCACCGCGTACTTGTCGAAGATGTTGTCGACGAACACGCCCAGGTCGAAATGGTCGGCATGGTAGGTCACCGAAGCGCGGTGGGTGGTGTAGCCGGGGATTACCTCGCCGTTCCCGCGCAGGCCGACACGGGAGTAGATGTCGCCCGTGTAGGTGGTGGCCCAGTTCGCCTCGATTTCGGCGCCGTTGTCTAGCGGATGCGTGTAGGTGAGCTGGGCGCTCGCCTTGTGCTTGGAGGAACCCGGTAGACGATCGCCGGCGAAGGCATCGGCCTTGCCGTCGGCCTGCGTGGAGTCGGTGACGATGTTCGGCGCGTCATCCACCAGATGGGCGTCGGTATAGGAATAGGCTCCCTGGAAGGTCAGGCGCGGCGTGATCTTGACCCGGGCTGTGAACTCGAAACCCTGGGAAACGGCGTCGTTGGCGTTGACCGTGATACCCGTGGCGCCGTTGACGGTTTGTGAAGGCAGTTGCAGTCCCGTCCAATCGATGTGGAAAACGGAAGCCGTGACCTGCAGTCGCCGGTCGAACAGCGAAGCGCGAACCCCGAGTTCCATGTTCCGCGTCTTGTAGGGGCCGAAGGCGAGCTCTTTCGGTAGGGCGCAGACGTTCTGGATGGTGGGGTCGAGCGGTAGGATGCAGGGCGCCACGCGATTGACGTTGCCGGTGCGATAGCCGGTGCTATAAGTGAAATAGGCCATCAGATCGTCACTGAATTTGTAGGACGTGTTGGCTTTCCACACGATGCCGTCGGCGCTGGTCGATCCAGCCTTGACCCTGCTCGGAGCGAACTGGATCAACGGATAGGGAGTGCGGATCTGCCCGCCACCGGTCATGGGCGTGTCCGTGCCGCCCTCTGCGAAGGCATCATACTTGAAGTAGCGGATGCCGCCGGTCACTTGCCACTTGTCGGTGATGTGGAAAGTACCTTCGCCGTAGACGGCCTTTTCCTTGATCTGTGTATTGATGAATGAGATGTATTCGAGGTCATCGGGACGATTGATCGCCGGCCGGGGAAGGCCCGTGCGAGGGTTTATAGTGCCGGCTACGGTGGTGTTGTACCAATTCGTGTAGCCCGGCATGTATTCTTGATAGTTCTGATTGCGACGAAGATTGTTGTAGAATCCGCCAAGAACCCAAGTGAACGGGCCTTCGTGGGTGGAGACCAGGCGTAGTTCTCCGTTGAACTGGCGGTATTCGTTGACTGACTGATTGTAGGACGAAAAGTTGGGGAACGCCTCGTAACCATAGTCCAAGTCGAGCAGCAGGTCGGTGTTGTCGCCTTTCTGGTTGGTCGTCTGCTTGGTCCAGGCGGCCGTGCCGACAAGTTGCGCAAAGCCGAAGACATTGAGGTTCAGTTCAGCCGCGAAGAGATCGGATTTGCGGTCGGTGGGCTCCAGATAACGCTTCGTCGATTCGTACGGTCCCGATCCCAGTACCCCGGCCTGGGTCGCCTGGCTGCCTTCCGTCTTGGTCTCCTGGTGGGCGTAGGTGAGGTAGAGCTTGATGTCGGGATTCACCTCGAGCAGCAGCTGGTTGCGGGTCGTGAAGGTTCGTTCGTAATTCACGTCCTTCTTCGAGTAGAAATTGGCGGCGCGCTGAGCCGGAGTGCCGAACGATCCGTCGGCCGCCGTGGCGCCGCGAACCGGCTGGGGATTTGAAACACCCGGCTGCAGCAGCAGGTAATTATAGTCGATGAAGCCCGGGTTGTCGTAATAGCCGACGGTCGAGCGGAACGCGATGTGGTCCCGAAGGATCGGAACGTTGACGGTTACGTCGCCGTTCCATCCCGGTTGTCCGCTATGCGATTCTCCGAAGAGCCTGGCATGGGCATCGATCGACCATTTGCCGGTATCCGGACGGTTGGGCATGTAGCGCACGGCACCGGCCAGGGTGCCCAGGCCGTAAAGAGTACCCTGCGGGCCTTGCAGTACCTCGACCCGGCCGATGTCGAGCAGCTTGAAATCGAGATACAGCGGAACTTCGCCCAGGTAGACCCCGACCGCATTGTCGTAGTTGGAGCCGGTGACGGTCGTATCGGCCGATGAAATGCCGCGCATGATGATCGTGCCGGTGGATTTGGGGCCCGTGTCGACCACGGTCAGGCCTGGCGTGAAGGCGGCCAAGCCCTTGACGTCGTCGATGCGCTGCTTGCTCAATTCTTCTGAACTCAAAGCGCTGATGTTGATCGGCGCATCCTGCAGCGTGGTGGCGCGCCGCGTCGCCGTCACCACGATTTCGCCGCCGTCTTCGGCGGCTTCGGGCGCTGCCGGCTCTTCCTGAGCGAAGGCGGGCGTGGCGGCTGCGCCCATCAGCGCGGTCGCGGAGAGCAGCATGGTTCGGAAAGTCTGTTTGGTCACTTCGGCCCCCTGTGTTGGGTTATGTCGTTGCCAAGTGACATCGCACTCCCGGATGCCGGCGCTTGTCGGCCGGTCTATCGTATCGGTTGGCGGCCGCTGAGTGCCCCCCACCCCCCCCAAAATAAACGGAGGGATTGAGTTCTCTCTGGGGGGGGCCCCCGGGGTGGGTGCATTTAAAAAACGTTCCCGGTTAAAAAAATAACCGCATGGTGATT
>JBQCGM010000033.1:0-4872 GCA_051955585.1 Novosphingobium sp. | reverse complement strand
GATCTTCTTGCCGGTGATCAGGTTCAGGTCGGCATCGGCGTCGTAATAGACTTTCACGTTCGTATTCCTTCTCGATCTCAATTGGGTGAATAGGTTTGTTCGTATGTCTCTGCGAAATCGCCGATTTCATCCGCGCGTTCGGTGATGAGGTTGGTGTAGCAAATCTGCGATTGGAGCCTGTCGAGCGTGCCGCCATCGACCATCAAGTGGAGGCAGGCGGCATCACGGTAGGCAAGCCAGGCCTTCTGCTCCGCGAGAAGAGCCTTGCCCTTTGCAGTGTTTGCGCCGCCGACAGCATTGATCAGCAGTCTCCAATTACCATTCAGCCGGGCGTCCTCGCGCTGGGCCAATCTGACATAGCAATCCTTCGCTTGTAGATCGACGGCTCCGGCGGCCTGGATGCAGGTGTCCAGTTGGCGCGAACTTTCGGCCGGGATGCCCTGAGCGGACATCTCGGGTGAGGTTGCAGCCAACCCCGCAGCAGCAAGGATCGCTGCTCCGAGCATATCAGGTGCCCTCCGGCCCCCGCACCATGCCCACGATGCCGGTGCGGCCGACCTCGACCAGGCCGAGCTCGCGCATCAGGGCGACGAAGCTGTCGATCTTGTCCGGCGTGCCGGTCAGCTCGAAGACGAAGCTCTTGGTCGTGGTGTCGACCACCTTGGCGCGGAACAGTTCGGCCACGCGCAGGGCCTCGACGCGGATATCGCCGGTGCCGGCAACCTTGATCAGCGCCAGCTCGCGCTCGACGTAGGGGCCGATCTCGGTCAGGTCGACGACCTTGTGGACCGGGATGAGCCGCTCCAGCTGGGCATGGATCTGGTCGATCACCGCGGGCGGCCCGTTGGTGACGATCGTGATCCGGCTGAGCGCGTGGTTCTCGGAGATGTCCGCCACGGTCAGGCTGTCGATATTGTAGCCGCGCGCGGTGAACAGCCCGGCGATCTTCGCCAGGATGCCCGCCTCGTTGTCGACCGTGATGGTCAGGACGTGGCGTTCGGAAGCTTCGGTCTTGATCTTCATGCTTACACCAGCGCCTTCGCTTCGTCGTCCATCGTCCCGGCAACGGCGTCCCCATAGAGGATCATGTCGGTATGTGCAGCCCCGGAGGGACTCATCGGGAAGCAGTTGGACAGCTTGGCCACGCGGCAGTCGACGATCACCGGGCCGTCGTGGTCGATCATCGCCTGGATCCCGGCGTCGAGCGAGGCTTCGTCCTCGATGCGGATGCCCTTCCAGCCATAGGCTTCGGCCAGGCGGACGAAGTCGGGCAGGCTGTCCGAATAGGAGTTCGAATAGCGGCTCTCATAGGTCAGTTCCTGCCACTGGCGGACCATGCCCATGTATTCGTTGTTGAGGATGAACACCTTGACCGGCAGGCGGTACTGGCTGGCGGTGCCGAGTTCCTGGATGTTCATCTGGATCGAGGCCTCGCCGGCGATGTCGACCACCAGCTTGCCCGGATTGCCCAGCTGCGCGCCGATCGCGGCGGGAAGGCCGTAGCCCATCGTGCCGAGGCCGCCCGAGGTCAGCCACTTGTTCGGCCCGAAGAAGTGGAAGTGCTGCGCCGCCCACATCTGGTGCTGACCGACCTCGGTGGTGATCACCGGGTCGAGGTGCTTGGTCAGCTCGTAGAGGCGCTCGATCGCGTACTGCGGCGCGATCTCGGACTTCAGGCGCGGATAGGCGAGGCTGTCGCGGGCCTTCCAGCCGTCGATGCGGGCCTTCCATTCGGTCAGGTCCTGGGCCTTGCGGCTCCCCCAGGCCTCGATGATCTGTTCGAGCACGACGGCGCAGTCGCCGATGATCGGCAGGTCGACCTGGACGGTCTTGTTGATCGAGGCGCGGTCGATGTCGATGTGGATCTTGGTCGAATCCGGCGAGAACGCGTCGAGCCGGCCGGTGACGCGGTCGTCGAAGCGGGCGCCGATGCAGACCACCAGGTCGGCCTTGTTCATCGTCAGGTTGGCTTCATAGGTGCCGTGCATGCCCAGCATGCCGAGCCAGTCCGCATGATCGGCCGGGAAGGCGCCGAGGCCCATGAGCGTCGAGGTGACGGGGGCGCCGGTCAGCGCCTGGAGCTGGCGCAGCAGCTCGGTGGCGCGCGGGCCGGAGTTGATGACGCCGCCGCCGGTGTAGAATACCGGCGCGCGCGACTTGGCGATCAGCTCGACCGCGCGAGCGATCTCGGCCTCGCCGCCGCGGGTCTGCGGGACATAGCGGACCGGGCGCTGCGGCGCTGCCTCGGACCAGGCGGCCGTGGCGATCTGGACGTCCTTGGGAATGTCGATCAGGACCGGGCCGGGGCGGCCGGTCGTGGCGATCTGGAAAGCCTCGTCGATCGTCGCGGCCAGGTCCTTGGGATCCTTCACCAGGTAGTTGTGCTTGGTGCAGTGCCGCGTGATGCCGATCGTGTCGGCTTCCTGGAACGCATCCGTGCCGATCAGCGCGGTCGGAACCTGGCCGGTGATGACGACCAGCGGGATCGAATCCATGAAGGCGTCGGCGATACCGGTGATCGCGTTGGTCGCGCCCGGGCCCGAGGTGACCAGGACGACGCCAGGCTTGCCGGTCGAGCGGGCATAGCCCTCGGCCGCATGGGCCGCGCCCGCTTCGTGACGGACCAGGATGTGGCGGATCTGGCTATGCTCGAACAGGGCATCGTAGATCGGCAGCACGGCGCCGCCGGGATAGCCGAACACATATTCGACCCCCTGACGGATCAGGCTTTCAACCAGGATGTCGGCGCCGCTGCGCTCAGTGGTCACGGGCAAATTCCTTCTTCAGGCCCTATCAAAACACCGACCCGGCACAGGGGACTGCGCCGGGTCAAGTTTCGGTTGGCTCGCGCCCCTGCCAGAGCAGAGGCGAAGGGGCAACTAGGTGACAGTAAATGTCATGTCAAGGCTCAAATACGTAATAAAGTTTCAAACAGATCGGTTGTTTCGTATTTTTTCATCTCAACTCGGAGCCAATCCTCAGGAGGCTGATGTCTGAGCCACGTGAACTGCCGCTTGGCGTAGTTCCGCGTGGCTTGTGCCCCGCGCCGCAGCGCCTCGTCGCGCGGCCAATCGCCGCGGAGCAAGCCGCCGATTTCCGCCACCCCGATCGCGCGCATGACCGGTAGGTCGGGATCGAGTTCGCGAGCGAGCAGGGCGGCGACTTCTTCCACGGCGCCGCCGTCCAGCATCCGTTCGAACCGCAGGTCGCAGCGGGCGTATAGCTCGGCGCGGTCGGGCAGGAGGATGGCGGGGTGCAGCGCCACGGCATCGCCGATCCCGCCCTCGCGCCGCTCCTGCCATTCGGCGAGGGTGCGCCCGGTCGAGCGCACCACTTCGAGCGCGCGGGCGATCCGCGTGCTGTCGGCGGGGTCCAGCTTCTCCGCCCGTGCCTGGTCTTCCGCCCTGAGTGCGGCATAGGCCTCGTCCGTGGTCAGGCCGCGCACTGCGGTCCGCACCGCGGGATCGATCGGCGGAACCGGGGCGATGCCGTCGATCAGGGTGCGGATATAGAGACCGGTGCCGCCGACCAGGATCGGCACCGCGCCGCTGGCATGGGCCTCCGCGATCTCGCTCCTGGCCGCTGCGGCCCAATCGGCCGCGGAGCAGGCCGCGGCGCCGTCCCAGGTACCGAACAGACGATGGGGCACGCCCTGCATCTCCGCGGAGGAGGGCCGCGCGCTCAGCACGGCGAGGTCGGCGTAGACCTGGGCGCTGTCGGCGTTGATCACCACGGCGAGGCGGCCCCGCTCCGCCAGCGACAGGGCCAGGCGCACGGCAAGATCGCTCTTGCCGCTCGCGGTCGGCCCTGCAATGAGCGCCAGCGGCGGCTTCACGCCCAAATTCAAGGAATCCCCAGTGCTCATCGTCCGCCTCCTAGCAGAGACTTCCACGCTTGCCGCAACTCTCGACAAGGCCCGCGAGGAATTGGCCGCCCGGGGCTGGCCGGTGGCCATGGCTGAGCCGGTCTACAGCGGGATGGACGCGATCGAGCTGCTGCTGCCCGAGGGCGAGGCCGCGGGCGTGCGGGCCGTGCTCGATGCGCACTTCCGCCCCAGCGACGTGCTGATCGCAAGCCAGCCGGTCGCCGTGCCGCGCGTCTTCGTGTCCGATATGGATTCGACCATGATCGCCGCCGAATGCATCGACGAGCTGGCCGACTTCGCCGGGCTTAAGCCGCAGATCGCCGAGATCACCGAGCGCGCGATGCAGGGCGAACTCGACTTCGCGAGCGCCCTGACCGAGCGCGTCGCCCTGCTGCGCGACCTGTCCGAAGGCGCGATCCAGGAATGCCTCGCCACCCGCATCGCGCCGATGCCGGGCGCCAAGGTGCTGGTCGATACGCTCAAGGCGCTCGGCTGCCGGACCGTGCTGGTCACCGGGGGCTTCCACCAGTTCGCCGATCCGGTGGCCGAGCAGCTGGGCTTCGACCGCGTCGTGGCCAATCGTCTGGAAGTCGCCGGCGGCAAGCTGACCGGCGGCCTGGTCGGCGGGATCACTGACAGCGGCGTGAAGCGCGCCGTCCTGCTCGAGGAAGCCGCGCTGCTCGGCGAGGATACCGTCAGCCTGGCGATGGGCGACGGCGCCAACGACATCCCCATGCTGGAGGCCGCGACCTACGGCGTCGCCTACCGCGCCAAGCCCAAGGCGCGGGATGCGGCGGACGGCTGGATCGACCGCGGGGACCTGACCGCGATGCTGGAACTGCTGGGGATCAGGCGCAGTGATTGGGTTTGGGAATAGGGAAAGAAAGAAGAACCCCTCCGTCAGGCCTGCGGCCTGCCACCTCCCCATTTGCACTGCGTGAAAATGGGGAGGAATAAGGAAAATCCTCCCCATTTTTCCGGAGGACAAAATGGGGAGGGGGACCGCC
>JBQCGM010000032.1:0-2767 GCA_051955585.1 Novosphingobium sp. | reverse complement strand
CTTCACCTACCTGCAGCAGATCGGCGCCACCGATTACAACGGCACCACCTGGTTCGACCGCACCAATTATTTCGAGACGGTCCCGAAGTCGGCGCTGGAAAAGGCGCTGTTCATGGAAAGCGACCGGATGGGCTATCTGCTGGGGGTGATGGACCAGCAGAAGCTGGATAACCAGCGCGGCGTCGTCCAGAACGAGAAGAGGCAGGGCGACAACCAGCCGGGCGGGCTGGTCGAATATGAAGTGCTTGGAAGCCTGTTCCCAGCCGGCCACCCGTACCAGCATTCCACCATCGGCTCGATGGCCGACCTCGACGCGGCGAGCCTCGCCACGGTCAAGGAATGGTTCATGGACAAATATGGGCCGAATAACGCGACCCTGGTCCTTGCCGGCGACATCACCGCCGCCGAAGCGAGGCCGCTGGTCGAGAAATATTTCGGTGCGATCAAGGCCGGGCCGGTCAACGTTCCGGCGGCCGCCGACGTGCCGACCATGCCCGCGCCCAAGACCGTTGTGATGAAGGACCATGTCGCGACGACCCAGATCCAGCGCCACTGGGCGGTCCCGGGGATGCTGTCTCCGCAGCTGGCTGCGCTCGACGTCGGCGCGTCCATTCTGGGCGGGCTGGCGAGCTCCAGGCTCGACAGGATCCTGGTGCGCGACGAGAAGCTCGCCGTTTCCGTCAGCGCCGGATACCAGCCGTTCCAGAGGATCGGCCTGTTCGAGGTCGATGCGACTGCGAAGCCGGGAGTCGATCCCGACGTAGTCGCCAAGAGACTCGACGAGATCATCGCCGATTTCGTCGCCAACGGACCGACCCAGGATGAGGTGACCCGCGCCACGACCCGCGAAGTGGCGGGCGAAATCCGCGGGCTGGAGCAGGTCGGCGGCTTCGGCGGAAAGGCCGTGGCCCTTGCCCAGGGGCAGGTGTTCGCCGGCGATTCCGATTATTACAAGAAGACTCTCGCCGAATATGCGGCGCTTACTCCGGCCGACGTGAAGGCGGCGATGCAGCAGTGGCTGAGCCGTCCGGTGCTCAAGATCCGGCTCGAGCCGGGCGAGCGGCCGCCGTATCAGGAATCGGCGTTCACCCCGAAGAAGGCGAAGAGCGCCGATATCGCGACGCCCATCGTCAAGCGTCCGATCCCGCCGGTTGGCGAGCCGGCCCCGCTGGATTTCCCGGACGTCACTCACGTCACCCTGTCCAACGGGATCAAGGTCGCTTACGCGCAGCGCACGGCGGTTCCGGTCACCCAAATCGGACTGGTGTTCGACGCCGGCTTCGCGGCCGACCAGCCGGGCGACCGGGGCCTGCAGAACTTCACCATGGCCATGCTCGACGAGGGCGCCGCGGGGATGAACTCGCAGCAGATCGCCGAGGAGAAGGAGCGGCTGGGCGCGGTCATCGACACCGGCGGCGACGCGGACCGGAGCGACGTGACCCTGTCGGCGCTGTCGGCCAACCTCGCCCCGTCGCTCGACCTGCTCGCCGACCTCGTCGGGCGGCCGACGTTCGACCCGACCGACGTCGAGCGGGTGCGGACCCAGGTGCTGACCGGGATCGCCCAGGCGCAGAAGGACCCGCAGAGCATCGCCGCGCGCATGCTTCCGGTCCTGCTTTACGGCGAATCACATCCTTATGGGACGACCGGCCTTGGCGACCCGGCCGCGGTGAAGCGCTTCACCCGGCCCTATCTGGAGAGCTTCCGCCAGCATTGGTTGCGCCCCGACAATCTTGAGATTTTCGTCGTGTCGGACCTGCCGCTCGCCCAGGTGCAGCAGCAACTGGAGCAGAAGTTCGGGACGTGGGCGGCGCCGACCGCGCCCAAGGGCGTGAAGAACTTCGGCGACGTGCCGGCGCGGCCCAAGGCGGAGAAGATCGTCCTCATCGACCGGCCCGGATCGCCCCAGTCCTTCATCATGGCCGGCCAGGTGACCCCGATCGATCCGCGCGGCGACGTGACCGGCGTCGGGCCCGCCAACGACATCCTCGGCGGGACCTTCCTGTCGCGGCTCAACATGGACATCCGCGAGAACAAGGGCTGGTCCTACGGCGTTCGCGGGACGGTGCAGCTCAATGCCAAGGTCGTTCCCTACCTGGTGATCGCGCCCGTGCAGTCCGACCGGACCGGCGATTCGATCGCTGCGTTGCGGCATGACATCCGCGACTTCCTGAGCACCAAGGGGGTCACCGACGAGGAGCTGGAGCGGACCATCGCCAACCGGATCAAGGCGCTTCCGGGCCAGTTCGAGACTTCGGATGCGGTGCTCTCGGCGATGGAAACGAACGCGCTGCTCGGCCGGCCGGACAATTATTACGAGCTGCTGGCCGACAAGTACCGGGCGCAGACCAAGGCGACTCTCGATACGGCGCTCCGCCAGGCGGTGAACCCAGCGAGCTTCGTCTGGGTCGTCGTCGGCGATGCCAAGTCGGTCAAGCCGCAGTTGGCGAAGCTCGGCCTGCCGGTCGAGGAAGTCCCGGCGCGCTAGGCCTCGGGGCGGGATCAGTCGCCCGGGCGAACGTTCCCGCCGCCGTGGATCGCGACGGTGACCTGCGGGTCGCCGGCATAACGGACTTCGCCGCCGCCGTTGACGGCCGCGGCCAGGGCCGACGTCCGCCCGGCGAGGATCTTGCCGCCGCCGTTGATGGCCGCGTTGAAGCTGGTCGCTGCGATCGCGCGGGCGTCGATTCGTCCGCCTCCGTCGATTGCCGCCGACAGCTGGGACTGGGGACCGAAGCCTGGGGCCGCGGTAATCGCTCCGCCACCG
>JBQCGM010000031.1:0-25958 GCA_051955585.1 Novosphingobium sp. | reverse complement strand
AGATTCTGATCGCTCCGATCGGGTTTGACCGGCCCGGCGGCCGTGGGGCGGCACCCGGGCCGCGGTCCCGATTCCACAGTGCGATGCCTATCCGTCCTCAGCTTATGTTCTGCAAGAAAGGGTGGCCTCTCGCAGGCTCGGGACGGACGCAAGGAGAATGATCGGCTGGCCTGATTTAACTCCGGCGTGCGGGATGCGTCGCACGCCAGGCCCGGACCGCCTGGAGCGACTGCTCGACATGACCGCGGGGGTTCATGTTGCTGTAAACGAAGCTGACCTTGCCATCCGGCGTGATCACATAAGTGGTCCGGTCGCTGCGCGTGGCGAACTGCGCGGCGGCCGCGGCCGGGAAGTTGGGCGGCGCCTTGAACCCGACGTCGTAGGCTTGGATGGTCGCCGCCGTGGCGGCGCCGACGGCGAACTTGCCGGCGCACTTCTCGGTCGAGAAGCGCTGGAGCTTGTCGATCGGATCGCCCGACATGCCGATGATCGTCGCGCCCTCACGCGCGAAATTGTCGGCCGCTTCGGAGAACTCCTTGGCCTGCGCATCGCAGCCGCCGGTGAAGGCAGCCGGATAGAAATAGAGCACGACCGGCCCACGACGCAGTGCCGCGCGCAGGTCGACGTCGACGACCCGCCCGCTGAGCGCGCCTTGGGCCCGCAGGGCCGGGGCATTCGCGCCGACGGCCAAGTGAGCCGAGGCGATGGCGGGGGTAAGCAAGGCGGCCAGGGCCGCGAGTGTAGCGATAGGCTTCATGGCGTTTCCATCTCTCCGATAGCTGTTCGGCTTCCCTCTCGCGGCGCAGCTTAGCGCGAAGACCCGGCATGACGAAATCGTAATCTCGTGCCCAGCCGGCGGTCGGGTCGGTCTGTCTATTCTGCTTTCCGACGGTCCGGTGCCGAAGGCAACAACCCTCAGCCAACCCTAGGTGTCGGGCCGTCAACCTCACTGGACCATCCCCTAACCTGCGAGGTTGACGCGACTTGTCACGCCCGGTGTTCTACGATCCAAGAGGACGGCGACGGCGGCGAGTTCGATTTGCGATGCTGGCGGCGATCCTAGCTCTTCTGGCCGCCAGCATCGTATTCGCCACGACGGTGCTGAACGTGCCGGCCGGTGATCCGCTCAAGCTGGGTTTCGAGCGGCTGACTCCCCTACCGTTCCGCTCGCAGGTCAGCCGCCTTTCGCACCGCGTCCAGCATCTGCTCGTAGGCAAGCCCGCGCCGCAAGCCGCCGGCAAGCCGCTGACGGTCGCCTTCTACACCTCCTGGACCGACGAGAGCACGCCGTCGCTACGTCAGCACATCGATCAGATCGATTGGGTCGCGCCTACGCTGCTGTCGATCGATCCGGCGGGCAAGCTCCAAGTCACCGAGGATGCGCCACTGCGCCGCGTGGTCCAGGCGGCGATCCGCCGGCCGCTGGTCGTGCCGGTCGTCCAGAACGCCTGGAACGGCGAGTGGGACGGCGCCTCGACCGCTGCGCTGCTTCACGATCCTCGCCGCCGGGCAGCGCTCATCGGCTCGCTCCAGGTCTTCCTCGACCGGACGAACGATGCGGGGATCATGTACGATTTCGAGAACCTGCCGGCGAGCTCAATGGCAGACCTCGTCGATCTGGTGCGCGAGACCCGCGCGGCATTTGCGCCGCATCACCGACTGGTCTCGATCACCATGCCGATCGACAATCCGATCTGGCCCGCCCGCGCCCTGGCCGCCGCTTCCGACCGCCTGGTGCTGATGGCCTACGACCAGCACTGGCAGGGCGGCGAACCCGGCCCGATCGCCGCCGACGGCTGGTTCGCCGAACGCCTTGCCGCGACCATGCGTGGGCTGCCGCCGGGCAAGGCGATCGTTGCCCTCGGCAACTACGGCTACGACTGGCATGACGGCCGGGCCGACAGCCTGACGATCGAGGAAGCCTGGCTCCGCGCCCGCGACAGCGGCACCAGACCGGTGTTCGACCGGGTCAGCGGCAACTCCGGTTACTCCTATGCCCAGGATGGGAAGCGCCACGACGTCTGGCTGATGGACGCGGCGACCAGCTGGAACCAGATGCACACGCTGTCTGCCCTGGGCATCCGCGACATCGCATTGTGGCGGCTTGGGTCTGAAGACCCCGGTTTCTGGCGCAGTCTGTCTTCGTGGCGCAGCGGCAAGAACCGACCCGACCTCACGAAGCTCGAGCAGCGCGAGAACGTCGACGTCGAAGGCTCGGGCGAGATCCTGCGCGTCACGGCGCTGCCCAAGGTCGGCAGCCGGCAAGTCGAATTCGACGCCCGGAGCAACCGCATCATCAGCCAAACCTACCAGTCGCTGCCGACGCCCTTCGTCGTCCAGCGGACCGGCGCTCGCGACAAGCTCGTTTCGCTCACTTTCGATGATGGACCCGACCCGACCTGGACGCCCAAGATCCTCGCAATCCTGGAAAGGTACCATGTCCCCGCGACCTTCTTCATCGTCGGCGAGAACGGCGTCGCCAACCGCGGGCTCCTCCAGCGGATGGTCGCGGACGGTGACGAGATCGGCAACCACAGCTATACCCACCCGAACATGGCCGAGGAGGCGGAGACCGGGATCAAGCTGGAACTGAACGCCACCCAGCGCTTGATCGAAGCCTTCACCGGCCGCTCGACCCGCCTGTTCCGCGCGCCCTATTTCGGCGATGCCGAACCGACCACCGCCGACGAACTCGGCCCGGCGATGATCGCGCAAGGCCAAGGTTATACCGTGGTCGGCCTTCACGTCGATCGGGGCGACTGGAAGCGACCCGGTATCGATGCCATCATCGACCGCACCCTGGCCGGCGTCGGCGAAGCGACGTCCGATCGCTCGACCAATATCGTCCTGCTCCACGACGGCGGCGGCGACCGCGCGCAGACCGTGGCGGCGCTGCCCCGGATCATCGAGGGCCTCGAGAAGGCGGGGTATCGTATCGTCCCGACCTCGACGCTCGCCGGGCTCGACCGCGAGGCGGTGATGCCGCGAGTGCAGGGCGTCGACCTCGCCGCAGTCCGCGCCGACGTCGCCGCCTTCACCGTGATCGGCATGGTCTTGACCGCGCTCGACTGGACCTTCTTCTTCGCCATCGCCTTGGGCATGATTCGCTCGGTCGGCCTGGCTCTGCTCGCCCTGCGCCGCCGCCGCGAGGCGCCGGAAAGTACGAGCACCGAAACGCCGTTGGTGACGGTGATCATTCCTGCCTACAACGAGGAGCGCGTGATCGAGGGCTCGATCCGCCGCATCCTCGCCAGCGACTATCCGGAGATCGAGGTGATCGTGGCCGACGACGGCTCGCGCGACAGGACCAGCGCGATCGTCGCCGCCGCCTTCGCCGAAGATCCCCGGGTACGGTTGCTGACCTTGGCGAACGGCGGCAAGGCCAGCGCGCTCAACCGCGCACTGACCCATGCGTCCGGTTCCGTCGTCGTCGCGCTGGATGCCGATACCCAGTTCGAGCCGGAGACGGTCTCGCGGCTGGTGCGGTGGTTCGCCGACGACCGGATCGGCGCAGTCGCCGGCAACGCCAAGGTCGGCAACCGAGTGAATCTGGTGACCCGCTGGCAGGCCGTCGAATACGTCACTGCCCAGAACCTGGAGCGCCGCGCGCTCACTCGCTTCGATGCGATCATGGTCGTACCCGGTGCGGTCGGCGCCTGGCGGCGCGAGGCGCTCGACGACGTCGGCGGCTATCCCGAGGACACCCTGGCCGAGGACCAGGACCTGACCATCGCGATCCAGCGCAAGGGCTGGAAGATCGCCTACGACGAGGACGCCGTTGCCTGGACCGAGGCCCCGGAGACCCTGCGCGCCCTGGCCAAGCAGCGCTTCCGCTGGTCGTTCGGCACGTTGCAGTGCTTGTGGAAGCACCGTGCCGTGCTGTGGACCCGCCGCCCGAGCGCGCTGGCCTTCATCGGCATGCCGCAGGCCTGGCTGTTCCAGATCGCCTTCGCGGTCGTCTCCCCGGCGATCGATCTCGCCCTGCTGATCTCGATCGCCGGCACGGCGCTGCGGGTCGGCCAGCACGGCTGGGCCCAGACCCAGACGGACGTGCTGCGGATGGCCGCCTACTGGCTGGCCTTCACCGCGGTCGACCTTGCCTGTGGCTGGGTCGCCTATCGGCTCGACACCCGCGAGAAGCGTTATCCGGCTCTGCTGCTGCTGGCGCAGCGGGTGGTCTATCGCCAGCTCATGTACGGTGTGGTGATCCGCGCGGTCGACGCCGCCTTGGCGGGCCTGGGGATCGGCTGGGGCAAGCTGGAGCGCACGGGCCGGGTCGATGCCATTCCGGCGCCGTCAGCCCCCGCGGGGCAGCCGCAAGGTCGCCACGAGCCCTTGCCCACCGTCGAGCCCGTGATCGCCTAGCACCAGCTCGCCGCCGTGCATTTGGGCGACGGCGGAGACCATCGCCAGGCCCAGCCCCGCCCCGGGAGCGGTCCGTGCATTGTCGAGCCTCGAGAAGCGCCGCAGCGCGGTCTGGCGATCCCCGATCGCAATGCCCGGCCCGTTGTCGCTGACCGCAAGCTCCGCCCAGCGGCCATCCGCCCGCACCAAGACATGGATGCGGTCACCGCCGTACTTGATCGCATTGTCGATCAGGTTGGCCAGGACGCGCGAGATCAGCTCGCGGTCGGCAAGCACCTCGATCCGTTCCGCCGCGACCGTCAGGCTCACCCCCGAGCTTTCCGCCAGCGGCTCGTAGAACTCGGCGAGGTCGGCCGCGATCTCGCCCAAGTCGAGCAGTTGGCGGCGATCCGCCGCAACGCCGCTTTCGAGCCGGCTGAGCTCCAACGCCGTGGTCAGCATCCGCTCCAGGACTTCCGCATCGGCGCGCGCCGCCTGGAGCAACTCGGCCGAGCCGGGCTCGTCGACGCGGGCCTGCGCGGTCTCGATCGCCGCGCGCAGCCGCGCCACGGGCGAACGCAGGTCGTGCGCCAGGGCCCCGGTGATCGATCGCAGCTGGCTGACCAATCCGTCGATCCGTTCGGCCATCACGTTCATCTGCGCCCGCAGATGATCGAAGCCGTCGCCAACCTGGTCGGTGTCGAGCCGCGCGGCGAAGTTGCCGGCGGCCAGCGCTTCGGCGGTCTTGGCGATCTCGTGGGTGCGGCGGCTGATGACCAGGCCGATGCCCGCCGCGCTGACCAGGGCAAGCAGCACCGTGAGCGTCAGGGTCAGGCCGATCGCCTCGGCAAAGGCGATGTCGAAATCGCGGTCGGTAATGGTCTCGACCCCGACTACCAGCCGTCCGCCATCGGGAAGCGGCGTCGCCAACGCGAGGCCTTCGTTGTCGAGGAGCCCTTCACCCCCGCTGACCCGCACGGCTCCGGGCTGTCCGGTCGGCACGCCGCTGGGCACGCGGCCGATGTTGCTGAACACCGAAGGGCCCGCACCCTCGAGCGCGACGAAGATCGAGGCATCGGACGTGCGTCCGCGGCGCTCCCGAATGAAGTTCGCCAAAGCGCCCCGTCCGCCATCGTAGTAGACCGCCAGCAGATCATCGCGCAGGTCGATGAGTTGCCGGGTACGGCTGGTTTCAGCTACACCGAGCATCTGGGTGCGGAGCAGCGCGATCGCCGCGCCGCTAGTCAGCAATTGCAGCAGGAAGATCGCTAGGATCAGCCGCGCCACCGTCGATTTGAACAGGGTCCGCATCACACCCTCACCGCCCCCACCTGACGGTTCCTTCCGAGCGAAGTCGAGGGCCCGCTTTGAGCGGAGCGAGAAGCAGCGAGCTTGGCGACCTCGCCGACGCTCGGCCTAGTCCTTACTTCGCTCGGGAAGAACGGATTCGGGATGGAACGGAGGGAAAGAATCATGCCCTGACGCTCATTCCGGCGCCAACCGATAGCCTGCCCCGCGTACCGTGTGAAGCAACGGCACACTCTCCCCATCGTCGATCTTGCGGCGCAGGCGGCTGATATGCACGTCGATCACGTTGGTGCCGGGATCGAAGTGAAAGTCCCATACCGCCTCGAGCAGCATGGTCCGGGTCACTACCTCGCCCGAATGCATCATCAGGTGCTCGAGCAACCGGAACTCGCGCGGCTGGAGCACGATCTTGCGTGCGCCCCGACGTACCTGGCGCGACAGGCGATCAAGCTCGAGGTCGGCACAGCGCAACACGGCCGCGGCCGGTTGGGCGGTCGCCGCACCGCGCCGTTGCAGTGCCTGAACCCGCGCCAGCAGTTCGGCGAAGGAGAACGGCTTGCCCAGGTAGTCGTCGGCTCCGGCGGTCAGTCCCTCGATCCGGTCGTCGGTAGTGCCCAGCGCCGAGAGGCAGATCACCGGCGTCGCCATGCCGGCCGCGCGAATCGCCTTGAGCACCGACAAGCCGTCCATGCCCGGCAGCATCCGGTCGAGGATGACCACGTCGTATTCGGTGTCGGTCGCATGGAACAGGCCGTCGCGGCCGTTACTGGCGCGGTCCACGGTGTAGTTGCTCTCGGCGAAGCCCTGGCGGATATAGTCCGCCAGCCGATCGTCGTCCTCGATTACCAGGATGCGTCCCGCCATTCGCCCGTTCCCATTGTTGCGGGTTCCTCTTAGGCGCAACAGGGCACCCAATCTACCGGGCCAGAACTGCCGGGTTCATCCCGATCCGTGCGCCCAGCTCGTCGAAGGGCCGTTTTCCTTAGCGGCAGAGCGAGCCACCCAGAAGAACAGTCCTTCGACGAGCTGGGCGCGCGGATCGGGGATTTGCGGTCGGGACCAGACTTAAGCCACAATCTCCGCGATCGACTTGCTGGTCTCCATGCTCTTGGAGCCCCAGCGGTCCACCGGCACGCCCATGATCTGCTGGAGGGTCAGGCCGACACGGCTGACCGGAGTGGCGGCGCCATCGACATACAGGCCAGACTTGACCTTCCCGCCGGCCCGGCCCGCGAGCATCATCGGGATGTTGTTGATCGAGTGGATCTTGGCGAATTCGGTCTCCGAGTGGGCGAAGACCAGAGTGTTGTCGAGCAGGGTTCCGCCGCCCTCCTTCACCTTGTCCAGCGCCGCCACGAAATAGACCCACGCATCCATGATCTTGGTGAGGAAGTAGGTCGCCTCGGGCTGATAGCCGAGCTTTGGATCGAGCGGTTCCTCATGGGTCAGCTGATGGTGGGTGATCGTGCTGCCGACCCGCGTCAGCGACGAGGCGCCGTTGTTGAACATCATGTTGAACACGCGGGTCTGGTCGCAGGCCAGCGCCATGACCAGGAGGTCGGCCATGACCTCGTGGTTGCGGACCACGTCCTCGATATCGCCGCTGACCTTGCCGTCGACCGGCTTGCGACCGGGCACGACGCAGGCCTGGAGCGGCTCGGGTTTGGTCAGCTCGACATCTAGCTGCTTTTCGAGCTGGCGTAGCGAGGTGAAGTACTGGTCAAGCTTTTCGCGGTCCGCCGCACCGACTGCGGCATTGAGCGCCTGGCGCTGCTCGGTCACGCCGGAGAGCACCGAGCGCCGAGCCATGACCGCCGCATCGGGCGTGAAGCTGGCGCTGTTCGGGTCCTTGAACCCGTCACCGAAGATCCGCGCATAGAGCCCGGAGGCCGAGGTCTCCGCCGGATTGAGGTTGCCGCCGCCGCGGCCCGAGAGCGAATTGCGCGCATCGCCGATCGGCGAGACGTCGAGCGCGCGGAAGCGGGTGCGCGTGCCGATCTGGTCGCCGATCGTCACGTCGAAGCTCTCGCCCGGCAGGCCGCGCTCGGCGGTCAGGGCGCGGCCGCAGCGAATCGCCGGCCCGCCGCTGGAATGCGGCAAGTTCGGCGCACCATCGAGCAGGACGTTGAAGTTGCCGAGGATCGAGATCTTGTCGGCATAGGCCTTGATGGGCGCGAGTTCGGGCTTGAGGTCGTAGTTCGGCCCGGCTTTGTCCGGGAACCAGCGGTTGGGGTTGACGCCGAGGCCCCAGAACCAGGTGCCGAAGCGCACCGGTAGCGGGGCGCCCGTGGCGGCAAGCGCCTCGCCGTTGGTGTCGAGGAAGACGTCGAGCAGCGGCAGGCCGACCGCGACGGCGGTGCCGTTGACCATGCCCTTGAGGGCGGAGCGGCGGCTGAGGTCGAATGCCATGGGCGTGGTCCTTCTATCGTGCCAGGCTGACTTTGGTCGGCGTCGTTTCCAGCGGCTTGCGGTTTACCCGATAGGCTTCGGGCATCGTCGCGATCTGGGCGAACAGCGCGCGGATGCCGTAGCCGGCGGCGGCGAAACGCGCGTGCAGCGGCTCGACCAATTCGGAAACGTCCTCACCCGAGCGGCCCGTCGCATAGGATAGCGCGCGCAAGGCGACGCACTGGGTGGTGCTCTCCTTGGCGGCCATCGCCCGGCCCAGCCCGGTCGCTCCGGAGAAGGCCTGGCCGTCCATCGTCGCGCTGACGTCGATCGCCGCGCCGTTCTCGCTCGTGCGCATCATCCCGATCCCGTCGAATCGCTCGAGCGAGAGCCCGATCGGATCGGTGATCTTGTGGCAGCCGGCGCAGGCCGGTTCGGTGGCATGGGCCGACAGCCGGATGCGCGCGGTCGGCGTGGCCTTGTTGCCGGTCTCCTGCACCGCGGTGAAGTTCACGTTGCCGGGCGGGTTCGGCACCGGCTCGCACATCAGCAGCTCGCGGATCGCACGGCCGCGCAGGGTCGGCGAGCTGCGACCGGAGTGCGAATAGAGCGCGAGGAAGCCGGCCTGGCCGAGCAGGCCTGCGCGGTCGTCGCCTGGGGCGAATTCATAGGGCACCCAGCCTTGCGAACGCGAGACCGGCACCTGATAGACACCGCCGAGCGCGCGGGTCATGAAGGTGCGCGGCGTGGTGAACAGCTGGCGGTAGTCGCCGCCGCGCGTCACCAGGTGGTCGGTGATCGTGCGGAGCATCTGCTCGGGCAGGGCTGCGGCGACGTCCTGGTTGAAGTAGGGGAAGATCACCGGGTCTTTCGACAACTCTTCGAACTTCTCGAACAGCAGCATGTCGGCGAAGAAGGCGCGCACGCCTTGCTCGAATCGCGGCGACCTGACCATTGCGTCAGCGGTCGCAGAAAGTTCGGCCTGATCGTTGAGCCGACCCGTCTCGGCAGCCTTGAGCAGAACCTCGTTGGGGGTGGTGTTCCACAGCAGGAAGCTCAGTCGCGCGGCGCGTGAATAGGCATCCAGCCGCAATTCGCCCGGCCGGGAAGGATCTGGCACGGAGGTCTCGACGATAAAGAGGAAGCGCGGCGAGACCAGCATGGCGCCAAGCGCCAGCTCCAATCCCTTGGTAAAGGACTTGTTCGGACCGGCGCCGTCGCCCGCCAGCTTGACGTAGAAGGCTTGCTCTTCGGGGGACATCGGTCGGCGGAACAGGTAGCGGCCAAGCGGAGTGAGGGCCTTCGCGGCGCATTCCGCATCGGCCAGGGCCTCGTCCCGGGGTGCGCAAGGCAGGAACTGCCCGCGGCGCTTCTCGCCGAAGACCTGGGCGGCGATATTGCGGCCGATCGCGTCGAACTGCGCGAATCCGGCGGGCGAGATACTCGCATCCGCCGCGCCGCTGGCGATCATCTCGTGGACGGGGCGGACGATCGGTTCGATCTTGCCGGCGACGGTGATGTCGGGACCGAACACGTCGGCAATGGCGTTGCGATACTGCGTCTCGGTCAGGCGGCGCAGGGCGACGATCCGAGTGCCGGGAACTTCCGCCACGGCGGCCCGGGCTTCGACGGGGCGCAGCCCTTCCTTCGTCAGACTGGTCGCCGAACCGGCCAGCGCCAAGGGAATGGCCAGAAATCCGAGCGAACGAAGCGTCATCGTGGTCCTCATCGGGCAGCGGTCCGCTGCGGGGCGTCATTGACGAAGGCGGGGATACCGCCGATGCGGTAAGCGCTGGACACGGCGGCGCACTTCCCGGTCCGAGGATCGCGCATGCCGTCGGCCAGGCGGTTGGCGGCCTGCAGGGTGCCGGCGCAGTCGATGCCGGCGGTGGTCGCCGACCCGGCCCCGCCGAGGGTCGGGGCTGAGATCAGCTCGATGGTCGGACGGTAGCCGCCGATCATGCCGCGGATCGTGCCGTCGGGCTGGAACTCCAATCGTATTCGAGCCCGCATGAAGGTGTATTTCCAGCGTGCACCGCGGATCTCTCGCGCACCACCTTGGCCCCAGGTCTGGGCAAGCTTGATGTCGGCCGGCTCGGTAGTGAGCACGCCGTCGACGATCCTGCCCTTCAGCACGTTGCGGTGGCGCGCACCCTTGTCGCTGATCGTGAAAGACGATCCCGGCAGGAACCGGCCCTTGCCGTCGGTCGCCGGCGGATCGGCGGTGTTGCCGTAAATCACCTCGACCGCCGGGTCGTTCTCCAGGCTGTCGACCCCGCGCAGCAGGATCACCTGGGTCCATTCGCCCGAGGCCATGAACTGGTTCATCCCCCGCGCGCCCTCGCTCTGCCGCGCGGCGGCCTCGGCGTCGGCGGCGCTCTGGGCGGCGATCGGGGTACCTGCGGGCGGACGGCCGCCGCAACCGAGGACGCGGTATTCCTGATTGTCGATCCCGGTCTCGCCGGTCGGCGTTTGGAACTCTTCGTGCGCGCAGCCGTCGGCATTCTTGCCGCCGTCGAGATCGAAGCCCCAAGCATAGCGGCCCTTCACCGTGGGCTGCATCGGCCGCTCGAACCTGTCTGGCTGCGAGCACATGTTGCTGCCATCGGGCGCATAGACCTGAGCCTGCCAGCGGCGCACCAGTTCCGCCTCGTTTTCCTTGAGCGACAGGCGGGTACGCTCGGCCGCCGGCAGGTTGGCGAGGTAGGCTTCGCGCAGGGTCATCGTCCCGCCGTCGGGGCAGGCATCCTTGTCCTGTACCCCACGCATGCCGAACTGGTCGATCAGGAAGCCCATCACCCCATTGGCGGGCGGCGCCGGCAGGCGCCGCTGCTCCGGCGCAGCCTTGGCCCGCGAGCGCGTCAGGTCAGGCGTGGCGGCGCCCATGGCGACGATCGCGCAGGCACCCACGACAAAGCATCCAAAACGGATCAATCGCACATTGTGGGGCCGCTCCATCACCCTCGCCCTTCTTGCCCGGTCAAGGCCGCAATACCGCCGCGCCGCGCGGCAGGTCTGCCGGGTCGGGGCCCTCGGCAACATACACCCGCTTGCCGCGATAGGCCCATTGCGGACCATCACCATCGCGCAGCACCGCCCACTCGCCGACGCCCCGGCTGGCCAGCCCCCCGGCAAACGGTCGCCACATGCAATTCCGCGAGCAATTGCCACTGAACAGCAACCTTTCGCGGCTGTCGACCAAGGCATAGGCGCCGTCGACGAAGGCCGTCGACACGTTAACGGGAGCGACGACCGTGGGCACCGGCGGACGGTATTTCAGCGTATTCCAGCGACGATCGTCCTCGCCCTCGTGACGCGCGGAGCCCGCCGCCTCGCCCCTGCGGGTGAAGACCATGTGCCAGCCCTTGTAGACCCACTGCGGCCCCTGCGGCCCGTGGATCACGGACCAGTCGGGGGCCTTCTGGTTGGGGACGGGATTGTCGGGAGGCGCCACTACCGGGCTGCGCACCCCCGGATAGACGATGTTTGCCGGGGTGCCAGGCGGCGCAAGCAGCGGTTCCCAAGTCGTGGCACATTCGCCCTGGCAGTACTGGGATGGATCGGGTCCCTCGCGCAGCAGGGTACGCATGTCCATGCCATAGAGCGTGCGCCCGCCCGGACCGACATAAATCGGCACCCCGTCGGCCTTGCCGATCGCGACCCCCGGCGGAAACGTGGAGGTCGTGGCGGGGGGAATCGGAAGATCGGCCGGCTGGGCGAAAGCGGCGGCGGGCAGACAGGCTGCAAACCATGCAATGGCGGTGCCCGCTTTCACTCTTTCCGGCCTCCTCCGAACGGCGCCGGTGCCAAGGCCCGGCAACGTCATGTTTTGGGCATTCTACTCCATCGGGCTAGCCTGTCACCGTGCTAAATTGTCACAATATCGCGACATTTCCGGCCTAGGCCGGAGCCAGGACCTTGGCCGGCTCCATCTTGACCTGGAGCTGTTCCAAGCCCCGGACGATGAAACTCGGCTCGAAGACCAATTCGCGCGCGCCGCGCGGGCCGTGCGCCGCATCGTCCAGATCGATGTGCGAGGTGTGCTCGACGAACTTTTCGAACAATACCCGGACTTCGGTCCGCGCAAGCGGAGCCCCGGCGCAGGTATGGGCGCCGCGGCCGAACGAGAGATGCTCCCGGATCCGCGGACGGCTCAGGATGAACTTGTGCGGGTCCGGCCAGCGCTTGGGATCGCGGCTGATCGAGGCGAGCGCGATCGCCACCTTGGTCCCGGCCGGGATCGGCACGCCGCCGACGACGGTGTCCTTGACCGCCAGGCGCGCGGTGATCTTGGACGATCCTTCGAGGCGCAGGACCTCTTCCAGGAAATCGGGGATCAGCGAGGGATCGCGGCGGATCTGCTCTTGCAGGCCCGGCTCGTCCACGAAGTAGCGCATGGCATTGCCGATCAGCTTGGCGCTGGTGTCCTGCCCGGCCCCGAACATGAAGGTCGACAGGTTGACCAGGTCTTTCAGCTTCGGCTTGGTCCCGTCGGGATAAGGCGCATGGGCGAGTTCGCTGAGGATGTCGTCCTGCGGATTGTCGATCCGCTTCTGGATGTAGTCATAGAAGTAGCCGCCCATGACCACCATCGGGTGGTTGGAGCCTTCGTGGGTATTGTCCTCGCTGTTCAGGCTGCCCGGAGGCGGCGCAGAGGCGATGACGTCCATGAAGAACTGGCTGTCCTCGGGCGGCACGCCCAGGAGGTCGGCCACGACCATGGTGACGTAGGGCGTCGCGATTTCCGAGATCAGCTCGCAGCCGCCCTTGGCGACGGCCTTCTTGACGAATTCCTCGCAGGTCCGCGTGATGTACTCTTCGTTCGACTTGAGACGCGAGGGCACGAACAGGCGATTGACCAATGAGCGCAGGTTGAAGTGGGCCTTGGCATCGAGGTTGACGAGCAGGTCGTAGCCGAGGATCTCGTGACGGTGGGCCTCGAGTTGCTCGCTGATGTCCGAACCCTCCGGCGTGAAGGTCAGCGGCGCTCCGGCGCCTTGCGACGAGATCGAGGCGGAGAAGTCGGTGGTGTTCTTGAACACCTCCAGCGATTCCTGGAAGCCGGTGACGATGACGTAGTCCTTGCCGGGAGGCTGGACCACTGGTCCGAGTTCGCGGATCGCCTCGAAATATTCGTAGGGATCGACCAGGATTTCCGGATCGGTGAAGAAGTCGCGCTCGATAAGCTTTGTCATTTTGTCCTCTCCAATATGCATTTTCGGCCCCGATGCCCGGGCGGTCGGCACCAGGTCCAAGGTCGCGGCCTTCGCCTGGCGGGTAAGCCAGTCGAGCATGACCGCAGCGAACTGTTCGGGATATTCCACCATGGGGACATGGCGTGCACCGCCGAAGATATACCGCTCGGCCCCGGGCACGAGGTCGGCGATAAGCTGGTTGCCTTCGGGCGGGGTGCCAGGGTCCTCGTCGCCCCAGACGACCAGGGTCGGCACGCGGAGCTGCGGCAATCGCTCGCGCACGTCGAAGTGGAGGATCGCGGCGCCGCCGCCGATGTAGCCGCGGGTGCTGGTCGCGGCGACGGTAGCGCGGATCTCGTCCCAGCGGCGAGGGTTGGCCTTGTGGAACTTCGCGGTCAGCCAGCGGTCCAGCGTCGCATCGGCCAGGGGTTCGACGGAACCTGCTGCAGCGATCGCGGCGAAGCGGTCGTCCCAGGTGGCCTTGCCGCCGGGGATCGTGGTCGGCGCCGTGTCGCAGAGCATCAGCGAGTGGAACCGCTCGGCATGGTCGAGCCCGAGGACCTGGCCGATCATTCCGCCGATCGACAGGCCGGTGAAATGGACCTGGTCCAGACCCAGCTCGTCGAGAACGCGGACCACGTCGCGCGCCAGGCCGGCCATGTCGTAAGCCTCGTCCGTTCCCGGCGACGATCCGCCGTGGCCGCGCATGTCGATCCGCAGCACGCGCCAGCCCGCCGCCAGCAACGGCGGAACCTGCTCGGCCCAGATCCCGCCGTCGGCGGAGAGGGCGTGGGCGAGACATAGGACCGGGGCACCTGCCGGGCCCAATAGGTCGTAGTGGATGTGGCGGTCGCCGAGGGGCAGGAGCATGGTCGGGTTCCCGAGCTACTCCGCCGCCTGGAGAGCAGGGACCGCCTCGGCGATGCCCTTGGTCTGGGACAGCGAGCTGCCGAAGCTGTGCAGGCCGAGCGCATGCAAGCCGCCCAGGCCCCCGGCAACGAACAGGACCATGTCCTTCGGCTCGGGCGTCGCATAGATCCGGCCGTCGGCGCGGATGCGGCCCTGGGCCTCGACCTGTCCGAGATGGAAGCTCTGGAGGTATTCGGCCGGCAGGCTGGCGTGCCGCCAGATGATCTCCTGGACGTCCTCGATGTTCGGAATCTCCTCGGCCACGATTTCGGCGCAGATCGGATTGATGCCGATCGTCATCTCCGAATATTCCATCGAGGGCGTGAAGCAGTTGGCGCCGGGATAGGCGACCGACTTGCCGATCATCTCGAGGAAGGCCATCGCTCCCGTCGAGGTGGTGTCGAGCACGTTCATCGTGCCCATGGTCGAGAAGGCCGTGACCGCATTGCCCTTCACCCCGGCGCGGCGCTCGGCCAGCGGCGCCCAGGGGGAGCGTTCCTCCCATTCGCCGATGAGCAGGCCGGCAAGGCGCCCCGGCGAGCCGAAGGTGGTCTGCGAGGTGACGCCCGCGACCTGGCCGGCGACGTTGCGCATGATCAGGCGGATCGCGCGGCCGATCGCATTGGCCTTGGTCGCCACGCCGCCGGCGCAGCCGTAGGAGTAGGGGATGCCGAGAGTATCGCGCACCGGGCCGTTGACCACGAAGCCCGGATAGACCGGCGCGGTCGTGGCGTTCACGCCGTAGAGCTCGAAATCGGGCTCGGTGATCGCCTCGAGCGCGGCGATGATCAGTTCGAGCGATCCGGCCGGAGCGCCGGCCATGACCGCGTTGACCACGATCTTCTCGACCGTGCATTCGGTGCCGTCGGGCATCCGGGCAATGACTTCGTCGGGATAGCGGTCGTTCTCGGCCAGGAAGTGGCGGACCCGGCTCTCGGTCGGCGGGACCAGCGGCAGGCCGTCGCCCCAGCCCTGCTCGAGGCTGAAGTCGGTGAAGGCGGCGATATCGTCCTGAACCTCGACGCGGCCGCTGGTCAGCCAGTCGACCTCGCACCCCGCAGGGCCGCAGTCGCGGCTGACCAAGGTCTTGGGGACCGCATTGGAACGGCTGGACGGCTTGATCAGGTGAATGCTCACGCCGCCTTCTCCTGGGCCGAGAGGCTGGCGCCCATGGCTTCAAGCAGGCCCTCGAAATATTCGCTAGCGACCGGCTCAACCGCCTCGCGCGACAGTTCGTTGAGCGGATAGGGCAGGACATGGAGGCGCAGGCCCGAGCGTCCGCCGCGCGCCGCCATTTCGTGGGCGAAGTCTTCGAAGTTCCTGGTCGCCACAGCGGTGGTCGCCACGCCGGCATTGGCGGCGGCGATGGCATCGCGGATCGTCCAGCCCGTGCAGGACCCGCAGTTGGCCAGGCCGACGACGGCAACGTCGAGGGTCTTCAGCCAGGCCTCGAGCGACCGGGCCTGCTCCTCGCCTTCCTCGCCGGAGCGGTTGGTCGAGCGCCAATAGGATACCTCGGCCCCGGCAGCCTCGAACTTGGCGGCCCAGTCCTCGCTGATCCAGTCCCAGCAACGCCAGATCTGGTCGAGGCGGAAGCCGACGCGCTTGCCGGCCAGAACGCCTGCGTCGGCGCCGGGGCTGGCATTGTCGTCAGCGCGGCGCGCGGTTGGGTCGAGCACCATGATGGTCGGCATCTTCTGTCTCCCAAATCCGGCCCGCTCACGCGGCGGCCAGTTGTGGGCCAGCTTGTCTCATATCGACTTTTGATCGTCCAATGTATAACAAGTGCGAAATTAATGCGTTTGGGACATATGCTCGATCTGCGCCGCCTTCGCCATCTCGTCGCTCTCTCCCGCCGGCTCAGCTACGTCCGAGCAGCCGAGGATCTCGGGATCACACAACCGACCTTGACCCGGTCGATCCAGGCGCTGGAGCGCGAGTTGCAAGTCCGGCTGTTCGACCGCGACCGCGGCCGGGTCAGCCTCACTCCGCAAGGTCGGCAGACGGCCGACCGGGCCGCGATCCTGCTCGCCGATGCCGAGGCCCTGGAAGCTTCCGCCCGGGCGTCGGGACGCGGCGAAAGCGGCCGCATCCGTTTCGGCCTCGCCCCAATGCCGGCCAGCGCCTTGCTGCCGCAGGTTCTGGCCGACCGGCTAGCGCGCACACCCGAAGTGATCACCGAAGTGGTCGTCCGTGATGTCGAGGCGTTGTGGGCGATGCTCGTAGCGGGCGAGATCGAGTTCTTCGTGAGCCCGAATCCGCCGCTCCATGAATTGTCGCAGGTCAGGGCCGAAGTGCTCGGCACCTTCCCGCTCAGCCTGATCGTCCGTGCCGGCCATCCGCTGCTTGCCGGCGACGGCGGCGGGCCCTACCCGCTCCTCCGCTCGAGCTGGACCGGGATCTCGATCCCCGAGGGGATCAGCATGCACGTGCTCGACCGGCCCAACGTGATCGAGGACTTCGGCGCCCTGGGCCGACTGACCGAGACCACCGATTCGATCTGGCTCGCCTCGGCCTATGCCATCCCCGAGCAGATCGCCGCGGGAGTCCTGGTCGAGCTGCTTCGTGCGCCACTCGGCGTCGATGTCGTCGCCTATTCGCTGCGGCGGCGGACGCGCTCTCCGTTGGCGCGGTCGGCGATCAAAGGTTTCGAAGCGCAGGTGCGCGAACTGTGCCGGCGGGGCGGGCTGACGCGCGCTGCAGGCGATCCGGCCGCGCAAGCCTGAAACGGCACGCCGCCAGCGCTAAGAATTTGGTCAATTATTACAGCCGATCACGCGCAACGCTACAATTTGCGACGCAAATTGTCTTGCAGGCGCCTGCCCTACGATCCATGTCAGCCTGACGGGGTTTCGGCGCTTATGGCGCAACGGGCGCCCAATAAGCGTTCAGGCAATAATCGTTCAGGAGGATGTCTATGGTTGGCTTCGATATGAAGCGGACCCGTAAAGGTAAGGCGTTGATGATGGCGGCCGGCGTCGCCACCGCCGTATTGGGCGGCACTACGGTTCTACTGGCATCGGGCGCCACGGTTCAAGCCCAGGCGGAGCCCGAGGCCGCACCCGCTCCTCCGGGTTTCCGGCGCCTCAACGAAGCGCAATACATCCGTTCGATCGCACAGATATTCGGTCCGGGCATCAAGGTTCCCGGCCGCTTCGACCCGCCGCTCCGTGAGGGAGGCCTGCTGGCGATCGGCGACAGCACGGTCAGCGTCTCGGCCTCCGGCTTTGAACAGTACCGGCTCCGCGCCCGCGAGATCGCTGCGCAGGTCGTCGCGCCGGACAAGCGCAAGACCATCCTGTCCTGTACCCCTGCCTCGGAAACCGCCTTCGACAGTGCCTGTGCTTCGGCGGTGTTCAGCAAGTACGGGCGGTTGCTTTACCGCCGGCCGCTGAGCACCCAGGAACTGGCCTCGGTGATGACCATCGCCAATGCCGGCACTACGCAGAGCAAGAACTTTTACGCCGGCCTCCAACTCGGCCTGTCGCGCTTGCTCGCATCGCCCAACTTCATCTTCCGCGTCGAGCGCGGCATGGCAGATCCGGCCAATCCGAAGGTCCAGCGCCTCGACGACTATTCGCTCGCCTCGCGGATCAGCTTCATGCTGTGGGATGCGCCGCCGGACGCCGAACTGCTCGACGCCGCCGCCCGCGGCGACCTGCGCGACCAGGCGAAGCTCGAAGCCCTGGTCGACAAGATGATCGCCTCGCCGCGCTTCGAGCTTGGCGTGCGCTCGTTCTTCTCCGACATGTTCGGCTACGACCGCTTCACCGGCCTGTCGAAGGACCAGGCGCTTTATCCGCGCTTCACCTCGGAACTGCTGAACGACGCGCAGGAACAGGCTATGCGCACGATCGTCGACCACTTGGTCACGCAGAAGGGCGACTATCGCGACCTGTTCACCACGCGGAAGACCTTCATCAACCGCAACCTCGGCGCGCTGTACCGGATCCCCGTGCAGATGGCGGGCATGAACGGTTGGGCGCCCTATACTTTTTCCGAAGGTGACAACCGCGCGGGCATCCTGACCCTGCCGGCTTTCCTGATGCTCGATCCGACGCACCAGGGACGCAGCTCGCCGACGATCCGCGGCAAGGTGGTGCGCGAACTGATGCTGTGTCAGCGCGTACCCGATCCGCCGCCGAACGTGAACTTCGCGCTCGTCTCGGACATCAACAACGAGCTGCACAAGACCGCCCGCCAGCGCCTGACGATCCACCAGGAGAATCCCGCCTGCGCCGGCTGCCACGCAATCACCGATCCGATCGGCCTCAGCCTCGAGAACTACGACGCGATCGGCGCCTTCCGCTCGACCGAGAACGGCGCGACGATCGATGCCAGCGGCAAGTTCGAGGGCAAGACCTACAAGGACGCGATCGGCCTCGCCAAGATCATGCGCGATAGCCCGGCGGTGTCGGACTGCGCCGTGCAGCGCGTCTACGAATACGGCGTCGGCCGCAAGGTCAGCGACGCCGACGAGAAGGTGCTCGAAACCGCCGGCCAGAGCTTTGCCGCCAACGGCCACCGGTTCGGCGACCTGGTTCGCAGTATCGCCCTGGACCCGGCGTTCCGTACGGTTTCGAAGCCGGAACCGCTGATCCGCACCAAGGTCGCGGTCTTGAACAACCCGCATTCAGTCGCGCCCAGGAGGTAAGAACATGGCTTGGTCACGTCGCAATATCTTGAAGGGCATCATGCACGGTTCGGCGGTTACCGTCGGCCTTCCGATGCTCGACATCTTCCTGAACACCAACGGCACGGCGCTAGCATCGGGCGCGCCGATCCCGATCCGCTACGGCACCTGGTTCTGGGGCTGCGGCGTCAATGCCAAGCGCTGGTTCCCGACGAAGCTGGGCGCGGACTACGACGTTCCCGCGGAACTGCAGCCGATCGCACCCTACAAGAACAAGGTGACGGTCTTCTCGGGCCTGAACTGCGAGTTGGCCGGCAAGCCCAACCTGCCGCACTGGTCGGCGATCGCTTCGACCCTGACGGGCGTCGTCCCGTCGAGCGGCGGCGTCGGCGGCGGCCGCGCCGAAGCGGCGACGCTGGACTGCCTGATCTCCGACCATGTCGGCAAGGGCACCCGCTTCCGCTCGCTCGAAGTCGCCTGTACCGGCCAGCCCGGCGTCAGCTATTCCATGCGTGCAGGCTCGACCGTGAATCCGTCCGAGGTCGATCCCGTCGCCCTTTACAAGCGGATCTTCGGCCCGGAGTTCAAGGACCCGAACTCCGCCGAATTCACGCCCGACCCGCAGATCATGCTCGAACGCTCGGTGCTCAGCTCGATCAAGGAAGAGCGCGCCGACCTGATGCGCTCGCTGGGTGCGGCCGATCGTCACCGCGTCGACCAGTACTTCACTTCGGTTCGCCAGATTGAGGAACAGCTCGGCCACGCGCTCGAGAAGCCAGCCCCGGCCGAAGCCTGCATCGTGCCGAAGGATGCCAGCGGCACCTCGACCGGCGCCGAGATCGGCCAAGCGATGAAGACCCACGACCTGCTTGCCGAACTGGTCGTCATGGCCCTCGCCTGCAACCAGACCCGCGTATTCAACGTCGCCCTGTCGAGCGCCGGTTCCGACCTGCGCAAGCCGGGCGACCCGGTGAACTTTCATGAACTGACCCACGAAGAACCGGTGGATGAGAAGCTGGGCTACCAGCCCAAGTCGACCTTCTTCATGGAGCGTTCGATGGAAACTTTCGCCTCCATGCTGAAGATCATGGATTCAGTGAAGGAAGGCGACCGCACCCTGCTCGACAACAGCTTGGTGATGGCGACGTCGGAGAGCAACTTCGCCAAGGTCCACTCGGTCGATAACCTGCCGATCATGGTGGCCGGCTCGGGCGGCGGCAAGTGGAAAACCGGCCAGCATGTCAGCGGCAAGGGTGATCCCAGCACCCGCGTCGGCCTGACGATCCAACAGGTCATGGGGCTGCCGATCCAGAGCTGGGGCAAGGACTCGATGGAAACGTCGAAGCCGATCACCGAAGTTCTGGCGTAATAAGAAAAGAATTGGGAAGGATACTGCGATGACGCCCGACACAGGTTTCGCCTCGCCGCGCGGGGAACGGCCCAGGATTTTGCGTCGTCTGGCGCGGTTGGCGCTGGCAGCTTCGGTCGCAAGCCTGGTCGGTGCGGGCACGGCCTCGGCCCACTATATCGGTCCGGCCTTCATCAAGGTCCCGGGCGTGAATGGCAGCGTGAAGCAGGGTGACTACAAAGGCTGGGCTCGGACTGAATCCCATTACTGGGGCAAGCGGGCGCGGACTTGGTTCTTCGGCGCCAATATTCTGACCTTTTCAGGTCCGATGGCGCCGCGCCAGGGCGCCAGCGCGGTCAATGTGGCGGTCGACAAGAAGATTCCCGAATACAAGGCGCTGATGTCGGCTTGTACCAAGGGCGAGATCGTTCCCGAGGTCATTTTTGCCGAGAACGCAGCCTTGGCTCGCAATCCGTTGGAAGCAGGGCCTGCTCCGGCCAACCTGCCCGCCTACTACGAATATGCGCTGAAGAACGTGAAGCTGGCCTGCCCCGTGGCGGCAGACGCACCCGAACAGGCGTTCACGTTCTCGTTCGACCAGATCGAGTGGAAGAACGCTGAATATCCGGCGAAACCCCGCGACGTCTCGGCGATCACCCAGCCGGCTAGCCTCTTCGCGGCACCGACGACCGGCCACAGCAGGACCGCCGTGCTGACCTGGTTTGCCGGTGCCGTCGACGCCCAGGTCGCCAAGGGCGAAAAGCAGTGCCCGAAGATGAACGCCAAGCCCTCGCAGGAGCAGTATTACAAGTATCTGTCGCCTGAGCGGGCCGAACAGCAGAAGGCAGCCTTCGCCAAACAGGGCGGCGTCAGCGCCGCCGCCATGCCGATGCGCGGCCCGGGCGAGCTCGACGTGACCATGTTGCCAGGCATCGTCGGCGATCCAGGCTTTACCGCACCCACGGCGACCGTGGTCACCGGTCTGAACCTCGATGGCGACAGCGGCAGGGGCAAGCCACCGCGCGGCATTCGCAAACACGCAAACTTTACCGCACCTTGGGGCGAGCCGGGCGTCGACAACCAGATGTACACGGTCGAGGGCTGTGTCGAGGGCTGGCGGCGCAATGGTTTCCTCCCGCTGATCAGCAACGACATGCGCGCCTCGGGCGAGCTGTCTATCCTGGTCCGCGTCAGCGGCATCGACAATGACCAGAACGACGATGACGTCGTGGTCGACTTTCTGTACAGCCGCGACGGCATGAAACGCGTGGGCCCCGCCAAGGTTCTCTTGTCGGACTATACCTACCGCGTCAGCGACAAGATCGAGGATACCAACGCCTTCGCCCGATTCCGCGGCAAGATGGTGGACGGCGTAGTCGTGACCGAGCCGATCGAGAAGATGAGCCTGCACTATTCGAACACCTCGGCGATGAACGTCTACAAGCCGCGCCTGCGGCTGGAGTTCAAGCCGGACGGGTCGATGAAGGGCGTCCTCGGCGGCTACCGCGACTGGCGCGAATACATCGCCTATGCCTTCCTCCAGAAGGGACAGTACGAAGCGACGATCGGGTACGACAGCGCCGCGATGTACAACGCCATACGCCGCGCGGCCGATGGCCTGCAGGATCCGGTCACGGGGGAATACCTCGGCATTTCGACGGCCTGGGACTTAGAAGGCGTTTCCGCTTATATCCCGCCCGAGCAGCAGCAGACGCTGGCCGCGGCGCGCTGAACATTGACTGCCGGTGGGAGCCGCCAAGGCGTGCTCCCACCGGCAGTCGCCCATCGTGACGATTTCATTCGCGCCGCTTGCCGGCCTTCTTCGGCACCTCCGCCAGTTCGATCCACACCGGCGCATGGTCGCTCGACTTTTCCCAGCCGCGGACATGACGGTCCACGCCGGCCCCCACCAACCGCTCGGCCAGCACCGGGCTGACCAGCAGGTGATCGATCCGCAGGCCGTCATTCCGTTCGAAGGCACCGCGCCAATATTTCCAGAACGTGTAGATTACCTCATCCGGATGAAAATGGCGTAACGCGTCGATCCAGCCCTGCCCGAGCAACCGAAAATAGGCCTCGCGGACTTCCGGCGCAAACAGCGCATCGTCGAGCCACCGCTCAGGCCGCCGCACGTCCAGTTCGGTCGGCATCACGTTGAAGTCGCCGATGATCACCACCGGCAAGCCGCTCGCGACCAGTTCCGCTGCATGGGTGATCAGCCGTTCGAACCAGGCGAGCTTATAGTCGAACTTCGGACCGGGCCTGGGGTTGCCGTTGGGAAGGTACAGCCCGGCAACGATCAGCCCGCCGACCGCAGCCTCGATGTAGCGAGACTGGCGATCGTCCGGATTACCCGGCAAGGCCCGTCGCGTCTCGTGTATCTCGCCGATCCGGCTCAACAAGGCGACGCCGTTCCAACTCTTCTGGCCGTGCCAGATCGCTTCGTAGCCAAGGTCGCGGATCGCCCCGAGCGGGAACCGCTCGTGCGGAGCCTTCAGTTCCTGCAGGCAAGCGATGTCCGGGCGATCGTCGGCCAGCCAGCGCAGCAGGACCGGCAGGCGGCCGTTGATGCCGTTGACGTTATAGGTGGCGATCCTGACCATGCGCTGGCTTTGAACGCCCCTAGCGGGGGCAGGGTTCCGGATCGGCCGAGATGCCGACCCGCCACCTTGAACGCACAGCAAGACCGCTTCGGCGCACGCCCAATCGGCGTCCCGCAAGTCACGGCGTCGGAGCGGCGGCGAAGCTGGCCTAATATCGCGCTTGCCCTAGGGATCGCCGGCAGGGTGGCGGTCAGCGAGGAGCTTTACGGCCGAGCCACCCATGTACCGCCACGGTCGCCGCCTAGAGGCGCCCGGCCCGGGGAATTGGGGCCGTCGCCCATCGGCTCAGGCATCCAGATCATAGAACTGGCCGATCGCAGCCCAGGCTTGTTCGGCGGTTTCCACGGGCGTGAACAACCCGATGTCCTCGGGGTTGATCACGCCTTCCTCGACCAAGCCCTGGAAATTCACGATCCGGCTCCAGAATTCCGCGCCAAACAGCAGGATCGGAATCGGCTTCATCTTCCCGGTCTGGACCAGGGTCAGCAGTTCGAAGAACTCATCGAGCGTGCCATAGCCGCCCGGGAAAACCGCGACGGCCCGGGCGCGCAGCAGAAAATGCATCTTCCGCAGCGCGAAATAGTGGAATTGGAACGAGAGATCCGGAGTGACGAAGCCGTTCGGCGCCTGCTCGTGCGGCAGGACGATGTTGAGCCCGATCGAATCCGCACCCACCTCTGCCGCCCCGCGATTGGCGGCCTCCATGATCGAGGGCCCGCCGCCCGAGCAGATCACGAACTGGCGCATGCCCTTCTCGACGATGGCACATTCGCTGGCGATCCGGGCGAGCTTGCGTGCCTCCTCATAGTACTTCGACTTGGCGATCAGGCGCTCGACCACGGCAAGCCGCTCAGGCGTGGTGGCGGTCTTGCGCGCCGCCTCGGCCTGCTCCGGCGAAGGGATGCGGGCCGAACCATAGCAGACCAAGGTCGAGCCGATGTTCGCCTCGTCCAGCAGCATTTCCGTCTTGAGCAGCTCCAACTGGAAGCGCACCGGACGCAATTCGTCGCGCAGCAGGAATTCGGTGTCGCGGAAGGCCAGCAGATAGGCCGGGTTTTGCGTTTGCGCCGTGGTGCTGGGGTGCTGCTCGGCGAAGGTAGCTTCCTGGTCGGCCTTGTAGAAACGGCGGCGCGTGAGTCGCTTTTCGGTCGGATCGGTCATGCCAGGCTCAATCTCCGATCCCGCCGTGACTGTCGAGCGTGAAGAGCGTTGCATCGGCCCGCCCGGGCATGGCACTGAACAGGCGTTCAACAGAATGGAGCGCAACATGACCGGCGAGCAGGACATCGACAAGCTGTGGGCGACCGTCCGTGAGCTCAAGGACCGCCAGGACATTCTCGACTGCCTTCAGCGCGAAAGCCGCGCTCGCGATCGCCAGGACAGCGAGCAGATCGCCGGCTGCTGGTGGCCGGAGGGGATCGACGAGCACGGCGCCTACACCCACTCCATGCCCGACTACCCCGAGCGCGCAAACCAGGGGCACCGGATGAATTTCCACATGACCAGCCACAACATCACCAACCACCTGTGCGAGATCGAGGGCAATACGGCCTCCTGCGAGAGCTACGTGATCGGCGGCCTGCGCTGGCTGGAGAAAAAGGAGGACGATCCCAACCGCACCTCGATCGCCTTCGGCCGCTATCTCGACCGGTTGGAGAAAAGGGAGGGGGAATGGCGCTTGCTGGTCCGCCGCTGCACGATCGAGCTGACCGCCGATGCCGACGGCTCCTGGCTCCACTCGGCGGCTGTGAAGGGCTTCCTGCAGCCGCAATGGAGCCGCGAGGACCCGTCCTACGAACGCCCGATCGTGGCCAAGGGACCGAACGAAGGGCTGCGGTGGTAGGAAAAAACTGGATGCCCCGCGAGGATTCGAACATCATTTTCGCTGCTCTTCGCTGTCTTGCGCCTAACCCCTAGAATCCGGGCCATTCCAACCGCCCCCTACTTCGCGACCCTTCGTTGACATTCGCCACCTGTCGCGCGATTGTGTGGGAACGCTTGAGGGAACGTCCGTGGGCAAGTTGACCGCAAAATCGGTGATCAACGCGAAAGCTGGCCGCCATGCGGACGGCGATGGCCTGTACCTGCTGGTTAAGCCGACAGGTGCTAGGTCTTGGCTCCTTCGGGTGCAAGTCGATGGGCGACGACGGGACATAGGCCTGGGCTCAGTCGAGACCGCAGCGCTTGCTGACCTTTCGAAGATCGGCAACGAGGTTCCGCTTGAGCAGCGAAGCCGCCTCACCCTCGCTCAAGCCCGCGAATTATCCTCACGGCTGCGCAACGTCGCTAAGTCTGGTCGTGATCCTGCGGCAGAACGGAAGCGGGATCGAAGCCCGCCGCCCTCATTCAAGGAAGCGGCCACGGCAGCGCATACTGCTCTGTCGTCTGGTTGGTCGAAGCGGACAGCCGACGCTTTCAAGGCCTCGCTCGAAGAACACGCCTACCCTGCCCTAGGCAAGAAGAGGGTCGATGAGATCGAGGCCGACGACATCGCTACTGCGCTCAAGGCGATCTGGACGACCAAGCCGAGTATCGCGCGAAAGGTGCGCCAGAGGATCGGGAAGGTTCTGGACTACTCCAAGGCGAAAGGCTGGCGAACGAGCGAAGCGCCCCGCGCCTCGGTCGCAACCCTAGTCGGCAAGGCCAAGGGCGGCGGCAGCTTCTCCGCGATGCCCTACGCCGACGTGCCGGCGTATTTCTCCCGCCTCGCCCGCGAGACACAAACCGCAGGCCGAATGATGCTCATGCTGATTATCGCGACGGCCGCCCGGAGCGGAGAGGTCCGCAGCGCGCGCTGGGGGCATATCGACTGGGACAAGCGCGAATGGCGGCGGCCCGGCGAGCTGATGAAGAACGGCAAACCGCACACCATCACGCTGAACGATCAGGCCTTGGACGTTCTGCGCCAGGCGGCAGGCCATACCAACCGCGACAAACCCGACGCGCTGATTTTCGCGAGCCGCAAGGGGACGCCTCTGTCGGATATGACGATTTCCAAGGTAATGCGCGATGCCAAGCTGGCACACGTGCCACACGGCTTCCGCAGTTCCTTCCGGGATTGGGCCGCCGAGAAGATGCCGCAGATCCCCGACCCCGTCGCCGAAGCCGCCCTTGCCCATGTCGTCCCGGATGCCGTGATCGCGGCTTACAAGCGCACCACGTTCCTGGAAATGCGCCGTAAGCTGCTCGACGCGTGGGGTGCATTCATCGCGTCGAAGGGAGGGGTCGTT
>JBQCGM010000030.1:0-20192 GCA_051955585.1 Novosphingobium sp. | reverse complement strand
GTCCGCCCGGCCGGGTCCGTTGGGTGTGACGGCCGCCACGTGGTTCTTACCGGGCCCGGCGGGGCCTTTTTTTTCCATCTCGGAGCAACGAGGCCCCGGCCTAGGTTCGCGTCCGCGCGGTCCTGCACAGCGACACCTACGATTTAACAGGAACCCCTCATCCTGACCCTGCCCGGATCGTCGAAGCTGTCCCGCATGATGATGGTGGCCGCAGGGCTGATGACCGCCGTGAGCGCCGCTGCCCAGACCGCCGGGACCGCAGCTCCCACGCCGGCGCCCGCCCCGCCGCCGACGTTCTCCGTCGCGGTGGGGGGCGATCTGCTCGGTCCCTATTTCCCCGTGTCGCAATACGGCGACAAGCGCTTCGCCGAGATCAAGCGCATCGCCTCCCAGGCCGACCTCGCCATCGCGAACTTCGAGGCGAGCGCCTTCGACCTGCGTACCTTCACGGGCTGGCCCGCGTCGGAGAACGGCGGCGGCACACCGGTGTTCAATCCCGAGGCCGTCGCCGACCTCGCCACGTGGATCGACGCCGTCTCGGTCGCCAACAACCACGCCACCGACTGGGGCCACGAGGGCATGTTGGCGACGCGCAAGACGCTGAACGCGGCCGGCATCGTCACCGCCGGTTCGGGCAAGAGCGAGGACGAGGCGCGCGCGCCGGTCTACTTCACCAAGGGAGCGGCCCGCGTCGCGCTCGTTTCGGCCGCCTCAACCTTCACCAGCCTGGCGATCCCCGCCGGCCCGGGCGAGAAGAACGGCTTTCCCACCAATCCGCGCCCCGGCATCAACGTGCTGCGCAACACCGAGGTCCGGATCGCGCCGAAGGCAATCATCGATGCGATGCGCCCGCTCCAGGGCGAGCGCTCCGGCCCGCCCGGCCCCGCCGACGAGATTCAGGTGGGGTCATCGCGCTTCCGCGTCGGCGAGAACGTGGGCCGGGTTTACCAGGCCGACAAGCGCGACGAGGCGAAGATCGTGACTTCCATCGCCGAGGCCCGCGGCAAGGCCGATTTCGTCGCCTTCGCGATCCACGCGCACGAAACCGCCTCGGGCGGGGCCGACGATCCCGAACCCGCGGCCTTCCAGACCGAGCTGTTCCACAAGGTGATCGATGCCGGTGCCGATCTGGTCCTGCGCACCGGGCCGCATGCGATCGGCGGAATCGAGATCTACACGGGCCGGCCGATCCTTTACGGCATGGGCAGCCTGGTCTTCCAGTTCGGTGGACTGCGCCGGCTGACCTGGCCGAGCGGCTTCAGCATGGACCTGCCCGACGTCTGGTTCGAATCCGCTCTGGTCACCACCGACTACGCCAAGGGCAAGCTACGCGAACTGCGGATCTATCCGCTGATGCTCGAATCCAGCAAGAACCCCACCGACGGCCTGCCCAGCCTGGCCACCGGCGCCGACGCCCGCCGTATCCTTGCGCGGGTGCAGGCCGCCTCGGCGCGCTGGGGGACGAAGATTGAGATCAAGGGCGACATCGGCATCATCCGGCCCGACCGGTGAGCCGGGCCGCCGCATCGATCCGCGCCGGGCTATCGGCCGTTCTCGCGGTCGGCGTCTGGGGGCCGGCCGCCGCTGCTCCGCCGCCCGCCATCGAGATCACCCTGTCGCCGCGGCAATCCCCGCAGGATCGGGCGACGGTCGGCACCATCGGCGTCGAGCTGCGCTTCACCGGGATAGCCGGGACGCCCGGCCGCCCCCTGCTGCGCCTGCCGACGATCGTGACCAACGTCGATACCACGGCTAGCGCAATGGCGGACCTGAGCGCGCGCGACGACGCCGGCCCATTGCCGCTGACGCTGCGCACCGTGGCAGGAGCCGGACCCCAGCCGGGCGAGGTCGAGTGGGCGCCGGGCCGGGCGACCCGCGGCGCCGTGACCGTCCGCTATGCGGTGCCCGCCCAAGCCGCCCTGCCCCCGCGCGGCGCCGCCCCGCCGCTCTCCTTCAGCAACGACGGCGGCGGCGTGTCGGCGGCGGGCTCGATCTTCCTGCCGATGCCGCCCGGGGACGACAAATATCGCACCACGGTCGCCTGGAACTTCTCTGCCGCGCCCCAGGGCAGTCGCGGCGTGAGCTCGCTGGGCGAGGGCCGTGCAACGGCCGCCGAGCCGCTGAGCGCCAGCCAGATCGGCGCGACCTACTTCATGGCGGGGCGTATCGGCACTTGGCCCGCAAAAGTGCCCGCCTCGGGTTTCTTCGGCGCCTGGCAGGGCGCGCCTTCGTTCGACGCGGCCGACCTGCTGGCCTGGGCAAGCAAGCTCCACGGCAACTACGTGACCTTCTTCGGCCAGAAGGCGCCGCCACCCTACGGCGTATTCCTCCGCTACAACCCGATCAACGCGGGCGGCGGGGTAGGGCTGACCCATTCGTTCGTGACCACCTTCGGGCGCAGCGGGGACGACATCGCCCGGCTGCGGATCACCCTGGCGCACGAGATGTTCCACACCTTCCAGCCCTACCTCAGCCAGCCGCCGGGCCTCGAATCCTCCTGGTTCGGCGAAGGGCTGGCGGTATTCTACGCCCCGCGCCTGGCCTTGCGCTACGGCCTGATCGCGCCGCAAGCCTTCCTGGACGAGATCAACTTCGCGGCCGCGCGTTACTATACCAGCGTCATGCTGACCGTACCGAACGGCGAGATCCCCAAGCGGTTCTGGGCCGACACCCGCATCCGTACCCTGCCCTACGACCGCGGCATGCTCTACTTCGCGGCGGTGGACGACGCGGTGCGCCAGGCCTCGGCAGGCAAGCGCTCGCTGGACGACCTGATGCTCGCCATGCTCGCCATGCTCGCCGTGACGCGCAGCAAGCCGGCCTCGAACGCGGACTGGGAAAACCTGTTGCGCACCGAACTGGGGCCCGGCGCGGTCGACGAATTCCATGCCTTCCTCGCCGGGCGGATGCCCCTGCCCGCTGCAGGCGCCTTCGGCCCGTGCTTCACGCGCACCACCAAGGCACTGCGCCGCTACGAACTGGGCTTCGATCCCGCCGTGCTGGCCGAACCACGGCGCGTGGTCCGCGGCCTCGTGTTGGGATCCGCCGCCGCCAAGGCCGGCCTGCGCGACGGCGACGTGATCGTCGTGCCCGTGCCGCAGGACCTGATCCAGGGCGATCAGACCCAGCTCCTGACCCTGCAGATCGAGCGCGACGGGGCGAGGTCATCGATCTCGTACCTGCCGCGCGGCGAGACGGCCAATGCTTACCAATGGGCGATGAAGCCAGGCGTAAAGCCGGAAGGTTGCGGGCTATAGCGGCCCCGCGGCCACCGCCGTTCAATCATCCAGCACGGGCAGTTCGGTCGTCGCCTTCACTTCGGACAGGACGGGCATGGTGTTGATCTCCTGCACGCCGGGCAGGACCGACAGCCGGTCGTAGAAGAACCGTTCGTAGGCGGCATTGTCTTTGACGACGATGCGCAGCATGAAATCGATCGAGCCCATCAGCACGAAGCATTCGAGCACTTCGGGCAGCTGCCGCACCGCCTCGTTGAACGCGTCCACGTTGGCCCGGCCGGTGGTCGACATCTTGACCTGGGCGAAGATTTCGACGTTCAGGCCCAGCTTCTTGCGGTCGAGCAGGGCCACCTTGCCGCGGATGAATCCCTCGTTCCTGAGCTGCTGCAATCGCCGCCAACAGGGCGCCTGCGACAGTCCCACGGCCTCGGCGATCTCCCCGGTCGAACGCGAGGCGTCGCGCTGGATCTCGCGGAGGATCTTGCGGTCGAAATCGTCCAAATTCATTTTATGCCCCACACCGGACTATGGCGTAAACATTATGCCGTAATATCCCAATTCCTCAGTAAACTCGCAATTTTTTTCAGAAGACCCTGCGATATTGTTCGCGGCGAAAGGAAACCCTTCCATGCCGCACACACCGGACGACCAGCTCGAGCAACTTCACCTCATCCACGATCCGGAGACCGGGCTTCGCGGCGCCATCGCGGTCCATTCGACCGCGCTCGGCCCGGCGGCCGGCGGTTGCCGTTTCTGGGACTATGCCGACAGCGAACGGCTGGTAACCGACGCCCGGCGGCTGGCCCGCGGCATGAGCTACAAGAACGCTGTGGCCGGGCTGCCGCTGGGCGGCGGCAAGGCGGTGATCCAGCGCCCCGCGGGCGAATTCGACCGGGTCGCCCTGTTCGCCGCGCTGGGTCGGAGGTGGCCAAGCTCGGCGGATCCTACATCACCGCCGAGGACGTCGGCACCTCCGTCGCCGACATGCGGGCGGTACGCACCGCCACGCAGTACGTGGCGGGGCTTGACGCCGCCGAGGGCGTCGCCGGCGGCGATCCTTCGCCGTGGACCTCGCTCGGCATCTTCGAGAGCCTGATCGCCGCCGCCGGGATGCGCGACATCGACGTGCGCGGAGCGACCGTCGCCGTCCAGGGCGTCGGCGCGGTGGGCGGCGGATTGTGCCGTCTCCTGGCCGGGGCCGGCGCGAGGCTGGTCGTGGCCGACGTCGACGCCGGCCGGGCCGCCGCGCTGGCTGCCGAGCTCGGCGCGACGGTGGCGGGCATCGACGAGATCTTCGACGTCCCCGCCGACGTCTTCGCTCCTTGCGCGCTGGGCGGCGTGCTCAACGAGCACACCATTCCCCGCCTGACCGCGAAAGTCGTCTGCGGCGGCGCGAACAATCAGCTTGGGACAGAGCGGCACGGCGAACTGCTGCTCGAGCGCGGCATCCTCTCTGCCCCGGACTACGTCGTGAACGCCGGGGGCATCATCAACGTCTCGGCCGAGTATCTGGGCGAGAGCGCCGATCAGGTCCACGGCCGGGTCCGCCAGATCGCGCCGCGCCTGCTGGACATCCTGAAGCAGGCCGACGCCGAGCGCCGGCCCTCCAGTCTCGTCGCCGACGAACTGGCCCGCTCGATCATCGCCGCCGGCAGAGCCGAGCGCGGTGCGCCTCCGATCAGCGCGGTGGCGTGACCGGGTGCCGCCGGCCCTGCCGAACGGTGCGTCAATCGCCGACCGGCAGGGCCGTCTGGTACTTGGTGATCGACAGGGCGAAGTGCGACGAAGCGCCGGCGATCGAGGGGTGCTTGAGCATGACCCGCATCAGGAACTGCTCGTAGTCGGCTACGTCGGACGCGACGATGCGCATCAGGTAGTCCCAGTCGCCGGAGATCGAGTAGCACTCCATGATCCGGTCGTTGCGCTGGACCAGCTCCTCGAAGCGTTCGACGCATTCGGCGGAATAGTCTCGCATGCGGACCTGGCACAGCACGTTCACGCTCTGCCCGAGCAACTCCGCATCGGCCAGGCGCACCGCCCCTTTCAGCACGCCGGCGTCCTCGAGCTGGCGGATGCGGCGCCAGCACGAGGGACCGCTGCTGCCCACGCGCTCCGCAAGTTCGGCATTGCTCAGCGAGGCGTCCCGCTGGAGCTGGGCGAGGATCCTGCGATCGAGGGCGTCTAGTTTGACTATTTTTTTCATTAAAACTGAAATTCCGATATTTCTATTCGCCTTATGCCGCATTCTACGGGATTTTGAACAGCAATTTCGCGCGAATGATGAGACAATCCTTACATGGCACATGAACATCCGATCCGTCCAGCAGGCGCCAAGGAGGACTGGACCGTCCCACAGGACTGGGAAAGCTACACTCCCGGCGAGCACGCAATGTGGGACCGGCTGTTCGACCGTCAGGCGCGAATGCTGCCCGATCGGGTCGTGCCCGAATTCATCGCCGGCCTCGACGTGCTGCGCATGGCCCGCCCCGGCATACCCAATTTCGAGGAACTGTCCGAGCGGTTGATGCGGGCAACCGGCTGGCAGGTCGTCGCCGTCCCCGGCCTCGTGCCCGACCGGGTGTTCTTCGAACACTTGGCCAACCGCCGCTTCGTCGCAGGGCGCTTCATCCGCACCCCCGAGCAGATCGACTACCTGCAAGAGCCCGACGTCTTCCACGACGTGTTCGGCCATGTCCCCCTGCTCGCCAACCCGGTCTTCGCCGATTACATGCAAGCCTATGGCGAAGGCGGCCTGCGGGCCGATGGGATGGGCGCCATCGAGCGGCTGGCCCGGCTCTACTGGTACACGGTCGAATTCGGCCTGATCCGCCAGGACGGCGCGCTCAAGCTCTACGGTTCGGGCATCGTCTCGTCCTTCGCGGAATCGATTTTCGCGCTCGACGACGCCTCACCCAACCGGATCGGCTTCGACCTGCGCCGGGTGATGCGCACGCCCTATCGGATCGACGATTTCCAGCAGACCTACTTCGTCATCGACAGCTTCGAGGACCTGCTGCGCCAAACCGTCGAAACCGACTTCGCTCCGCTCTATGCCGAGCTTGCGGCCCTGCCCGACATCGCCGTGGACGCCGTCCTGCCGTCTGATGTCGTCGATACTCACGGCACCCAGGCCTATGCCGCAAGCCGGCAGGAGCAGCGCGCGTGAGCGACACCTTGGTCGCCTCGCCGTCGCCCTTCCGCGATCTCGAGCGGCAGACGCCGGACGCGCTGCTGGCGCTGATCGGCGCATTCCGGGAGGATCGCCGGCCGGACAAGCTGGACCTCGGCGTCGGCATCTATCGCGATCACGACGGGCAGACCCCAGTCATGGCCGCAGTCAAGGCCGCCGAAGAGATGCTGTGGCGCACCCAGCCGACCAAGGCCTATCTCGGCGCGGAAGGCGACATTGGCTACACCGCCCTGCTCGCCGAGCTGGCCCTGGGCACCACGCTGGCCCGGTCGGACCGGCTGGTCGGCGTCCAGACCCCTGGCGGCACCGGCGGGCTGCGTCTCGGTGCCGAGCTGCTGGCCCGCGCCCGGCCCGGTGCCACAGTCTGGATCAGCGATCCGACCTGGCCCAATCACGGCCCGATCTTCGCCGAGGCGGGCCTGCGCCTGCGCACCCACCGGTTCTATCGGCCGAGCGCGGGGCGGATCGACGTCGCCGGCATGCTGGCCGATCTCGGCCAAGCACGGCCGGGCGACGTGATCCTGCTTCACGGCAGCTGCCACAATCCCACGGGGGCCGTGCTGGCCCCGGGCGACTGGATCGAGATCGCCGACCTTTGCGCGCGGGGCGGCCTGATCCCTTTCGTCGACCTGGCCTATCAAGGGCTCGGCGGCGGCCTGATGGAAGATGCAGCAGCTACCCGCCTGCTGCTGAGCCGCCTGCCAGACGCACTGGTGGCTTACAGTTGCGACAAGAATTTCGGCCTCTATCGCGACCGGGTCTGCACGCTGTGGCTTCAGGCCGGCAGCCGCGACCGGGCGGAGATCGCCTACAGCAACCTGCTCGCTCTTGCCCGCGGCCTCTGGTCGATGCCGCCGGACCACGGCGCCGCGATCGTTCGGACCGTGCTCGAGACGCCTGACCTGCGGCGCGCCTGGAACGCTGAACTGGAGCGGATGCGGCTGCGGATCGAGGCCCTACGCAGTGCCTTGTCCGCGGGCCATCCGGCACTCGCCCCGCTCGCCGCCCAGCGCGGCATGTTCGCACTCCTGCCCCTCACGCCCGCCCAGGTCGTCGCCCTGCGCGAGGAACGCGGCATCTACATGGCCGGCAACGGCAGGATCAACCTGTGCGGCCTGACCTTGCAGACCGTTCCCGCCTTCCTGGACGGCCTTGCCGCCCATCTTCCCGAATTTCTCGGAGACTGACATGACCGCCACCGACACCGCTCTCGACAATCCCCTGGGCCTCAACGGCTTCGAATTCGTCGAGTTCACCTCGCCCGATCCGGAGGCCATGGCCGCGCAGTTCGAGCAGCTGGGCTTCGTCGCCTCGCATCGCCACCCGACCAAGAACATCACCCGCTACAAGCAGGGCCGCATCAACCTGATGCTCAACCGCGACGACGCCGGCCGCGTGGCCGAGTTCCGCGGCGAGCACGGTCCGTCGGCCAGCGCAATGGCCTTCCGCGTCGCCGATCCGGAGACCGCGATGCGCTGGGCACTGGAGCACGGCGCCAAAGCGACCGCCGAGGACGACACCGTGATCCAGGGTATCGGCGGATCCTACCTCTACTTCGTCAAGGACGGCGAGGATCTCTATGCCGACTGGGCCGAATTCCCGGGCTGGCGCGAGGCCGAGGCGGCCAATTCGGTCGGCCTCGACCTGCTCGACCACCTCACCCATAACGTCCGCCGCGGCCAGATGCGCGTGTGGAGCGAATTCTACCGCACGCTGTTCGGCTTCGAGGAACAGAGGTACTTCGACATCAAGGGCCAAGCGACCGGGCTGTTCAGCCAGGCGATGATCGCCCCGGACCGGGCGATCCGCATCCCGCTCAACGAGAGCCAGGACGACAAGAGCCAGATCGAGGAGTTCATCCGCGAGTACAACGGCGAAGGCATCCAGCACCTCGCACTGACGACCGACAACATCTATGACACGGTCGAAAAGCTGCGCGCCCGCGGCGTACGGCTGCAGGACACGATCGAGACCTATTACGAGCTGGTCGACAAGCGCGTGCCCGGGCACGGCGAGGACCTGGAGCGGCTGCGCCGGAACCGCATCCTGATCGACGGCGCCGTGGGCGAGGAGGGCATCTTGCTGCAGATCTTCACCGAGACCATGTTCGGTCCGATCTTCTTCGAGATCATCCAGCGCAAGGGGAACGAAGGCTTCGGCAACGGCAACTTCCAGGCCCTGTTCGAATCCATCGAGCTCGACCAGATCCGCCGCGGCGTGATCGCGGTGGACGCCTGATCCCATGTCGGGCTGCACCTACCTCGTCGGCTTCGGCAACCATCATGCGACCGAGGCGGTCCCGGGAGCACTGCCGATCGGCCGCAATTCGCCGCAGACCGTGCCTTACGGGCTTTACGCAGAGCAGCTCTCGGGCACGGCCTTCACCGCGCCGCGGCACGAGAACAGGCGCAGCTGGCTTTACCGGATGCGTCCGACCGCGTCGCACCAGCCGTTCGTGCCCTATTCCGGTGGCGGGCTGATCCGCTCGGCCCCGTTCGACGAGGCGCCCGCCTCCCCCAACCGCCTGCGCTGGGATCCGCTCGCGCTGCCCGAAGCCCCGACCGATTTCGTCGATGGCCTGGTAACTTACGCGGGCAACGGCAACGTCGGCGCCGGGACCGGCTGCGGCATCCATCTCTATGCCGCCAACCGCGGCATGGAGAACCGCGCCTTCTTCTCGTCCGACGGCGAGCTGCTGATCGTTCCGCAACAGGGGGCGCTGCGCCTCGTCACGGAGCTCGGCGTGCTCGATGTCGCTCCCCTGCAAATCGCCATCGTACCGCGCGGGCTGCGTTTCCGCGTAGAGCTGCTGGATGGGGCCGCGCGCGGTTACGTCTGCGAGAACTATGGCGCCCTCCTGCGCTTGCCCGAACTCGGCCCGATCGGGTCCAACGGCCTCGCCAATCCGCGGGACTTCGAATATCCGGTCGCCGCCTTCGAGGACCTCGAGCGTCCATTTGAAGTCGTCCAGAAGTTCATGGGCCGGCTCTATGCGACGACCCTCGACCATAGCCCCTTCGACGTTGTGGCCTGGCACGGCAACCTCGCGCCGGTGCGCTATGATCTGACCCGGTTCAACACGATCAACACGGTCAGCTACGACCATCCCGATCCCTCGATCTTCACCGTATTGACCTCCCCCAGCGACACGCCGGGGACGGCCAACCTCGACTTCGTGATCTTCCCGCCGCGCTGGATGGTCGCCGAAGACACCTTCCGCCCACCGTGGTTCCACCGCAACGTGATGAGCGAATTCATGGGGCTGGTCCACGGTGATTACGACGCCAAGGCCGGCGGCTTAGCGCCCGGCGGCGCGAGCCTGCACACCGGCATGTCGGGCCACGGGCCCGACGCCGCGAGCTATGACGCCGCGGTCCGGGCCGACCTTGCCCCGCACTACATCGGCGAGACCATGGCCTTCATGTTCGAAACCCGCCAGGTGATCCGTCCCACCGCCTGGGCGATGGCGACGCCGTTGCTGCAGGGGGACTACGACGCCTGCTGGCACGGCTTCCGCAAGGCGCAGCTGCCGGTACGAGGAGACGACGCGCAATGACTTGGTGGGACATCGACGAGACCCATGACCCGGCGCTGACGAGCTGGGCGCCGGGCGCCGCCGGGCATCCCGAATTCCCCGTCCAGAACCTGCCCTATGGCCTGTTCTCGCCCGCCGGCGGCGAACCTCGCATCGGCGTGGCGATCGGAGACGGCGTACTCGACCTGCGCGCCTGCGCCGAACGCGGCCTGCTGCCCGAACCCGCCGCGCCGGCCGCTTGTGCGGCAACACTCAACGCCCTGCTCGCCCTGCCCGTTGCCGCGCGCCGCACGCTGCGCACGCTGCTCAGCCGGCTGCTGACGGACGAGGCCCACCGCGCGACCCTGGCTCCCCTGATCCATGCCGCGGCCGCCTGCACCCTGCACGTCCCGGCGCGGATCGGCGACTACACCGATTTCTATGTGGGCATCCACCATGCCAACAACGTCGGCCGCCAGTTCCGCCCGGACAACCCGCTGCTGCCGAACTACAAGTACGTGCCGATCGGCTACCACGGCCGGGCTTCGTCGATCCGCACCTCGGGTGTGCCGCTCGTCCGTCCCAAGGGCCAGCGCAAGGCCCCCGACGCCGCTGCACCGATCTATGCTCCGACCGCGCGGCTCGACTACGAACTCGAGCTCGGCGTGTGGATCGGTGCGGGCAACGAGCTGGGCGAACCGATCGGAATCGCCGAGGCGAGCGACCACATCGGCGGCTTCTGCCTGCTCAACGACTGGTCGGCGCGCGATCTGCAGGCCTGGGAGTACCAACCGCTCGGGCCGTTCCTCGCCAAGAATTTTCACACGACGATCTCGCCCTGGGTGATCACGCCCGAAGCCTTGGCGCCGTTCCGCCAGGCTCAGCCGGCTCGGCCCGAGGGCGATCCGGCCCCGCTGCCCTATCTGTTCGACGCGGACGACCAGGCCCACGGCGCACTGGCTCTGACGCTCGAGGTCTTCCTCTCGACCGCCAGGATGCGCAAAGAAGGCCTCGCGCCGCACCGTCTGAGTCGCGGCCCGGCGAGCAACATGTATTGGACGGTGAACCAGATCGTCGCGCACCACGCCTCGAACGGCTGCAACCTCCAGCCCGGCGACCTGCTCGGCTCGGGCACGATCTCCGCCCCGACGCGGGACGGCTTCGGCAGCCTGATGGAACTGACCATCGGCGGCAAGGAGCCGCTCGCCCTGCCCGGCGGCGAGGCCCGCGGCTTCCTCGAGGACGGCGACGAACTCATCCTCCAGGCCACGGCATCGCGCGACGGCTTCGTCTCGATCGGCTTCGGCGATTGCCGCGCAATCGTTCTGGCGGCGCGGTGAACGGCTCCGTGGAACTGACCCTCCATGGCTACTGGCGGTCGAGCGCGGCCTACCGGGTGCGCATCGCCCTCAACCTCAAGGGCCTTGCCTACCGCCAGGTCACCCACGACCTGCGCACCGGACGCCAGCGCGCGCCGGACTACGTCGCCATCGCCCCCCATGGGCTGGTGCCCGCGCTGGAACACGACGGCGGCGTGCTGATCGAAAGCCCGGCGATCCTCGAATGGCTGGAGACGCGGTTTCCTTCGCCCGCGCTCCTGCCCTCCGATCCCGACGCGGCGGCGACGGTTCGCGCGATGGCGGCGCTGATCGGCTGCGACATCCACCCGCTCAACAACCTGCGCGTGCTGGATGCCCTGCGCCGGGACTTCGGGGCCGACCAGGCGCAGGTCGGGGCCTGGATCGCGCGTTGGATCGGCGACGGCTTCGCCGCGCTGGAAACGCTGATCGCCCGGCACGGCGGCGCCCATGCCTTCGGCGACAGCCCGACGCTGGCCGACTGCTATCTGGTGCCCCAGGTCTACGGCGCCGAACGCTTCGCAGTCGACCTGGCGCCCTATCCGCGCCTCCTCGCGGCCGTGGCAGCCGCGCGGGCCTTGCCGGCGGTCGAGGCCGCCCACCCCGCGCGCCAGCCGGATGCCGATGCCGATGGCTGACGCAGCCCCGTCTCGCCTTACCGCGACGCCGGCCGGCGTCCGGCTTTGCCCGCTGGAGGACCTGGCGGACGGATCCGCCCGCAACTTCGTCCTCGGCATGCGCGCCGGGCATTTCCACGGTTTCGTTGTCCGCCAGGGCGAGACCGTTTCCGGCTACGTCGATCGCTGCCCCCATGCGGGCCTGCCGCTGGCGCGGAAGCTCGACGACTATCTCACGCCCGCCGGGACCCACATCGCCTGCAGCTGGCACGGCGCGCTGTTCGAGGTCGCGAGCGGCCGGTGCGTGGGCGGCCCCTGCGCCGGCCAGAGCCTAACCCCCTGGCCGGTCGCCGTGGTGGCCGGCTGGATCGCCACCGTCTGACCCGAGGCACATCATGATCGAAGCACTGACCGAGCCGGCCCGCGCCCGGGCCCTCGCCGAGTTGCCCCACTGGACCTACGACGGCGAACGCCGCGCGCTCTACCGCAAATTCCTCCTGGCCGACTTCGCCGCAGCGATGGGCCTGATGACGCGCATCGCCCTCCACGCCGAGAAGGCCGACCATCATCCCGAATGGTTCAACGTGTACAACCGGCTGGAGATCTGGCTGACCACGCACGACGCCGGCGGGGTTTCAGATCGCGATCTGCACATGGCCCGCCTGATCGACGGGATCGCGCCAGGCTGACGCTCACCCGATCGCCATGAGGCTGGCATTTCCTCCGGCGGCGGTTGTGTTGATCGAGATCGATACTTCTTCGACCAGGCGTTGGACGGGATAGGGCAAGGTCTGGCTGGCATCGGCACGGCAGACCGTGACGATCGGGCCGTCCATCTTCGCCATTTCGACCAGGACACCGCTTACATGCCCATCATCGCCGTCGACGAGGACGGCGGCGAAGGGGCTTCCCCGCCGCCACTCGAGCGCGCTTTTCACGACTGGCGGCAGATCGGCGGGCAGCGGCTGGCCGGTCGCGGTCCCACCGTTGCCCGAGGCCAACACCGCTGCCACCTGGGCCCACAGGCCCTCTTCGCTTTGGGCTTCCATCCGGACATGGCCGCGGGGTTTCAAGACATAGCGGTTGAGCTCGCCTACCGGCCCCGGCAATTCCTGCGCGAAGCCAAGCGGGGAAACCCTGCCGTAGGCGCAGGCCAAAGCAGCGGACCGGTCAGCTCCGCGACCGGCCAGCCAGTCGGCGAAGGCCAAGAGCGCTGCGGGCGGCGGGCTTGGCGGCAGGACGGTCGGAGGTGTCGCAACGAGGCGGCCCAGACAGAGCGGCCCGCCCGCCTTCGGCCCCGTCCCCGACAGCCCGCGTCCACCGAACGGCTGGACGCCCACCACCGCACCTATGATGTTGCGGTTGATGTAGACATTGCCGACGTCGATCCGCTCGGTCACTTCGGCGATCATGGTGTCGAGCCGCGTCTGGAGACCGAACGTCAAGCCGTAGCCCGTGGCGTTTATGTCCTCGATCAGCCGGTCCAGCCGCTCCCGCCGATAGCGCACGACATGCAGCACCGGACCGAACACCTCGCGCTTCAATTCTTCGATGCGATCAATCTCGATGATAGCGGGCGCCACGAATGTCCCGTGTGCCGCCTCTGGGGGCAGCGGCGGTTGGGTGACGCGGTGCCCGGCGCGGCGCATCGCCGCGATGTGACGCCCGACCGTCTCTTTCGCTTCCGCGGTGATGACCGGGCCGATGTCGGTCGCCAGGCGGTCGGGACGTCCGATCGCCAGCTCCGCGAGGGCGCCCTTCAACATGTCCAGCGTACGGTCGGCGATCTCCTCCTGCAGGCAGAGTATCCGCAGGGCCGAGCAGCGCTGTCCGGCGCTGTCGAAGGCGGAGGCCACGGCATCGGCCACGACCTGTTCGGACAGCGCGGAACTGTCGACGATCATCGCGTTTTGGCCGCCGGTCTCGGCAATCAGCGGGATCGGCTGGCCGTGGACCGACAGGCGTTGCGCCAACTGGCGCTGGATCAGCCGTGCGACCTCGGTCGACCCGGTGAACATCACCGCCGCGACCTGCTCCGCGCCGACCAGCGCGGCACCGATACGGCCATCGCCAGGAACGAGGTGCAGCGCGTCATGCGGCACTCCGGCCTGATGCAGCAGTCGCACGGCTTCCGCGGCGATCAGCGGGGTCTCTTCGGCCGGCTTGGCGAGCACGGGATTGCCGGCCGCGAGGGCCGCGGCGATCTGACCGGTGAAGATCGCCAGAGGGAAATTCCACGGGCTGATGCAGACCACCGCGCCGAGCGGCTGGTCCGCTGCGCCCAGCGTATCGCGCGCCTGCACCGCGTAATAGCGGAGGAAATCAACCGCCTCGCGCACCTCACCGAGAGCATTGGCCGCAGACTTGCCCGCCTCCCGGATCGCCAGCCCGATGAACCTCCCCATATGCGTTTCGAAGAGATCGGCCGCACGCGCGAGGATGGCGGCCCGCTCGGCCACAGCCACCCCACCCCAGGCTGACGCGGCAGCACAGGCCGCCACCGCCCGAGCCTCTCCTTCGGATGCTTCGACGACATGGCCGACACGGTCGCGAAGGTCGGCGGGGTTCCGGACCAGGCGACCGGGTCCCTTCGCTCCGGCCGGACCCGCGAACCAGTATGTCGCTGCACTATCACGCAAGACCTGGGTAAGAGCGGCCAGGCTCTGCTCGTCGGTCAGATCGATGCCGCTGGAGTTCGGCCAGTCCGGATAGATCCGCGACGGAAGGGCGATGCGCTCGTGTCGCCCGCCGGGTTCCGCCATCGCGCGGACCACTTCGACGGGATCGGCAATCAGATCGTCCAGCGGGACCGCCGGGTCGGCGATGCGATGGACGAAGGACGAATTCGCGCCATTCTCCAACAGGCGGCGAACGAGATAGGCCAGGAGAGTCTCGTGGGTCCCGACCGGCGCATAGATGCGGCAAGGACGATCGAGCCCGTCGGCCCCGACTACCTGCTCGTACAGCGGTTCGCCCATGCCGTGGAGGCACTGGAACTCGTACCGGTCTGGGGAGGAATCGGTTCCCGCCAGATGATAGATCGTCGCCAGCGTTTGTGCATTGTGCGTGGCGAACTGCGGGAATACAGCATCGGCCGCGTCCAGCAGGCGCCGTGCGCAGGCCAAATAGGCTACGTCAGTGTGGACCTTGCGCGTGTATACCGGGAAGTCGGCGAGGCCGCCTACTTGGGCCCGCTTGATCTCGGCATCCCAATAGGCGCCCTTGACCAGCCGGACCATGATCCGCCGCTCTGCCCGGCGCGCCAGATCCACGATCCAGTCGATCACGCCGGGACAGCGCTTGCCATAGGCCTGGACGACGAAGCCCAGGCCGTCCCAGCCGGCCAGGTCCGGATCGAGCGCCAGGCTTTCCAGGATGTCGAGCGACAGCTCCAGCCGATCCTGCTCCTCGGCGTCGATATTGAACCCGATGTCGTGGCTCCGGGCCAGGAGCGCCAGGCGCCGTACCGCCGGGAGCAGTTCGGCCATCACCCGGTCTGCCTGTGCGCGGGCATATCGCGGATGGAGCGCCGACAGCTTGATGGAAATGCCCGGCCCCTTGTAGGGGCCGCGGCGACCGGCGGCGGCACCGATGGCGTGAATCGCATTCGCGTAGTCGGCATAGTAGCGCGCCGCATCGGCGGATGTAGTCGCTGCCTCGCCCAGCATGTCGTAGCTGTAGCGAAAGCCTTCCGCCTCCCTCTTCTCGGCGCGGGCCAGCGCTTGGGCAATCGTTTCGCCGGTGACAAACTGCTCGCCGACCATCCGCATCGCAAGATCGACGCCGCGGCGGATCACGGGCTGCCCGGCCCGGGCAATAAGACGCGTGAGCGCCGCGCCGAGACCGGAATCGTCCAAGCTGCCGACCAGTTGCCCGGTGACGACCAGCCCCCAGGTCGCGGCATTGACGAACACCGACCGCCCCGCGCCCACGTGGGCCCGCCAATCGCCATCGGCCAGCTTGTCGCGAATGAGGGCGTCGCGGGTGGCGTCGTCGGGAATGCGCAGCAGCGCCTCGGCTAGGCACATCAGCGCGATGCCTTCCTGGCTGGACAGCGCATATTCGCGCATCAACCCCTCCACTCCGCCAGCGCGCGGCTGGCCGCGGAGCACCGCCACGAGCCGGGAGGCCGTGCCGCGCACCGCGGCGGCCATCTTGGGATCGAGGCTGGCCGCCTCGAGCAAAGCCCCGATGGCGGCGGGCTCGTCCCGAAGCCTGGCTGCCGTGATCGCCGCCCGAAGCGGCGTTTGGCGGCCGATGGGGGGGGCGAAGGCGGCGAAGGGGTCGGCAAGGTCCATGAGCCCAGCCTACAGCAAGGTCCGGAAAACTTCCGACCAATCTGGTTGCCCACAGCAGGATGATCGACTTAAGTTTGCTACGATTTCAATCTATCAGGCCAAGGATCATGGAAAATTCGGTCGAATTGGATAGTCATGATCGCAAGATCATCGCCACGTTGGTCGCCGACGGCCGCATCACCGTCACCGAACTTGCCCGCAGGGTCGGACTCTCGAAGACGCCGTGCCAGGTCAGATTGCGGCGGCTGATCGACAATGGCGTGATCCGGGGGTTTTCCGCGCTCGTGGATCATTCGCGGCTCGGCCTCGATCACGTCGCCTTCGTCGAAGTGAAACTCAGCGACACGCGCGAACCCGCTCTGGAAGAATTCAACGCGGAGGTCCGGCGGATAACCGAAATCGAGGAATGCCACATGATCGCAAGCAGCTTCGACTACCTGCTCAAGGTGCGAACTGCCGATATCCGGCGATATCGCGCGGTCATGGGAGAAAAGATATCGGGGCTGCCGCATGTCGCGAGCACATCCACCTTCGTAGCGATGGAGACCGTGAAGGATTGAGACGGAAGCCCCTGGAAGGACCTGTCAGACCTAATGCACCGACGGTCATGCGATTGGGCTGTCAGAGGTGACCGCATTGCTGGATCGAGACCTGCGTGACGGTGACGATCTGCTCGATCCGGCTGGTCAGCAACGCTGCGATCCGTGCATCGGCAGGCGCGACGGTCAGCCCGATCGCAAAGCCGTCCGAGCCTTTCCGATAATCGATCGTCGCAGGGATCAAACCGTGCTGAGCAAGCAAACCGAACAGGCGTGGCAAGGCCTCGGTGCAGGACCGGCATACGACATCGAGCCGCCACAGGGCCTCAGGCAGAGTTTTGACCGGAGTCATTCGATGCGCGGCGGACGCGTGCGCCACGGGAGAATTCAACATGGGAAACCTCAAGAACAGGAATATGAGCAAGCCGCCTGGGATGCGGCGCGTCGCCGGATCAAGTCCGGCTGGTGCTAATTCGCGGACGGCGCGGCCCACACACGACGGTAGGGCCGCCGGCGCCAATTCGCGCCGTGCTTTGCCGAGCCATCGTGGTGAGAGCCTTGGTCAAGGCCGTCTTGTCCTTCAATTGATGTCGTCACCTCATAGACCAGTCCGCAGACAATTTCCGCTTCAATCTTGGCGAATAAGACGAATTTGCGATTCGCCGGAGGTGATCCGCCCGGCCGTGCCGATGTACGTCGGTTCTGTGGAACAATTTCGGTCCAATGTTCGCCTGCGGACATTCGCCGGCAGCGGGTCAGCCGGATGCACGGTTACTGGCTCCGCTACGGAGCTGAACGCCACATCGCCGCATCATCAGGAACAGTCCCTAGTGCAGGCTCTGCCCCGCGCTCTATTCTCCACCTACGACAAGTCCGCGATCTGGGACCCGGCTGGACCCAGCGACCAGTTGGGACCTTGGATCGAATACTACATAGTCGTGGGAGGAGAAGGTGATGCGCAAGTCGGTTCAACTCATCCTTGCAAGCGCATTGGTCGTAACCTGCGAGACGGCTTCGAGCGTACCTACCCGTGACACTGTCCTAACGCACGAAGCGATGGTTGAATGGATAAATCCCGCCGCCGTGGCTATCGCCGACGTTGTCGACGACGCCAAGAGCGACCCGGATGGCCTCGATCCCATGCTCATGGACGATCTTGCCTGGAATAAAATCCGACAGGCTGCGCAATCGGTGGAATTCAGCTCATGGCGAATGGCCCGCGCCAGAGTGCTACGGGTCGGCAATCACACGGCCGAAGTGCCAGGTTTCGCGAACCGTGCTGAAATCCAAGCGAAGCTAGACGCCCATTCGCCCGCGTTTCGAAGACTTGCCGAACGAATGGCGAGCGATGCGCACGAGTTGAGGTTAGCCGCGAGCAAGCATGATCTGCGGTTAACTCGCGATCTCGCCAATAATCTCAACCGATCATGCCAAACTTGCCACACTTGGTTTTGGGAAAAGCCGATGCCGTACACTGATGGCTCCATAGGCCCTGGAGATCGGCGAAAATGACCTTCCCTTGCAAGCCGACCTGCACAATCCGCGATTATATGCGAAGGGACTTGCATCAGTGATTGCCGCGATATGCCGCGTGGCGCACCGCTGTACCGCCAAGGCCGACAGCAATTGAGCGTCGATCTCTGGCAGCAGGCCCTCCCAGTAGCCGCAGCTTTCGCTTGCGGGCTGCTGATGGGGATCGAGCGCGGCTGGACCCAACGCGCCCAAGAGCCGGGCACCCGCGTCGCGGGCATCCGAACCTTTGCCCTGCTCGGTCTCGGCGGCGGCGTCGCCGGCCTGATCGCATCCCAGGGAATGCAGATTGCCGGTGCCGCAGTGCTCATCGGTGCGGTCGCGATCCTCTTGCTCGGCTATTCGCGCGAACTGCGCGAGAACGGCGATTCGACCACGGCCGTCGCCGCCCTGCTCAGTTGCTCCGTTGCGTTTCTGGCCGGGCTCGGAAACATGGGCTTGGCGCTCGCTGCGGCAGCAGCCACCGTTCTGGTCCTGGCGATGCGAGAAGAACTGCACGGAATGCTCGCTCGGCTGGATGCGCATGACGTGAAGGCGCTAGCACGGTTCTCCGTGATCGCCCTGGCCATATTGCCCTTTCTGCCCGACCGGCAGATCGGACCGTTGGGCGCCTGGAACCCCGCGAAGCTATGGTGGATCATCATCCTTGTGACCGGCTTTTCCTTTGCCGGCTACATTGCCAATCGCCTGATCGGCGTCCGGTACGGCACGGCCGCCACCGCGATCATCGGCGGCGCCTATTCCTCCACCGCGGTGACGCAAAGCCTGGCGCAGCGGCTGGGGAACGCCGATCGGCCGGGCGCCGAGACCGCGGGAATCGCGTTGGCCAGCGCAACGATGTACCTGCGCGTACTGGTTTTGGTCGCAGTGCTGGCGCAGCGGCTGTTGGTCCCCCTCGCAGCGATCCTTGCCCCGGCGATCCTGGTGGCCATCGCCGCTGGCACGTGGCTTTACCGGCGGGCGCCCGTTGGCCAGGGTCCGCCGCCTGTGGGCAATCCGGTCGCGCTATTGTCGGCGCTTGGCTTCGTCGCCTTTGTTGCGGCCGCTGCGGTTGTCGTCCGCTGGGCCGAAGGGCGCTTCGGCGATCAGGGCATCGCGCTGCTACTGTTCATCATGGGAGCGCTCGACGTCGATACCTCGATTGTGACCGCCGGCGGACTGCCTGCCTCGGCGATCGGCGCGAACCTCGCGGCAATCGCGCTCGCCGGCACGATCGTCATCAACATGCTGGTCAAGATCGCCATCACGCTTGCCTATGCGCGCCGCCGCGGGCTTGCCGCAGTCTCAGCGCTGGCCGCAAGCGCGAGCGCAGTGGTGATCGCGATCGGCCTCGCCTGGATTCGGCTTTAGGCAGCTGCAGAGCTAGGCCAACGGCCTATTTCCGCCAGCCGCCGCGTCGGGCACTTTCCTCGCCTGGCCCGTCGAGGGCGGGGCCATCGGCCATGTCCTGGATCGCGGCGAGCACTTCCGCGTCCGCGCTGCCAGCCTGGCGGTATTCGCCACCCTCGGCCTTTTCGCCCTCAATCACCTTGCCTAGCTTCCAGCCTCGCCCATCACGGCAGGCCACGCCGGACTGCGCCGGGCTGGAGAAACCCCGACAGTAATTGCCCTCGCCGTCGCGGAAGCTCAGCAGAATGCGCACGGGCGCCTGCCGCGGTTGGGTGGCGATGAGCTGGCTGTCGAGTGCGGCCGCGACGTCGCCGACGGCATAGCCACGCGCCGAGCGCTGGCCGAAACCGTAGCCGACCAACGCGACTACCAAGGAGGCGGCGAGTGCGGGACCGGCCCAAGCGAACCGCGGCCGCGCATATTCGGCCCGCTTACGGACAACCGCAGTGAAATCGATCACTTCAGCTTGGCCCTTCACCGCGTGGATCAGGCGCTCGGGCACCGGTGCCTCGCCGCTC
>JBQCGM010000029.1:0-53019 GCA_051955585.1 Novosphingobium sp. | reverse complement strand
ATGCCGAACCTCGAAGAGGTCGTCTGGTGCCAGGAAGAGCCGCGCAACATGGGCGCCTGGTCCTTCGTCGAGCCGTTCCTCGAGGACACGCTCAAGGCCGCGAAGTGCAAGATCGCCCGGCCGCGCTATGCGGGCCGCGCTTCCGCCGCCTCGCCCGCCACGGGCCTCGCCAAGCGTCACACCGCCGAACAGGCGGCCCTGGTCGCCGATGCGCTCGGCCTCTCCGTTCGTTCCGAAATCCGTAGAAAGAAGAAGCCGTGAGGCTTCTCCTTTCGTCCGTTAATCCTGAGCCTGTCGAAGGGCGCAAGAAGGGCTGAGCAATGTCCACCGAAGTCAAGGTGCCCGTCCTGGGCGAAAGCGTCACCGAAGCCAGCGTCGGCCAGTGGCTCAAGCAGCCCGGAGACCGGGTCGCGCTCGACGAGCCCATCGCCAGCCTGGAGACGGACAAGGTCGCGATCGAGGTCAACTCGCCCGCCGCCGGCGTGCTCGGCGCGCACCTGGTGAAGGAAGGCGACACCGTCTCGGTCGGCGCGCTGCTCTCGACGATCGAGGACTCGGTCCCGGCCGCCGGCAACGAACCCATCGCCAAGCGCACCGAGGCCGCGGTGCCCCCGGCGTCCGACACGATGCCGCCCAAGGATGGCGCCGCCGCCGACACCACGCTGTCGCCCTCGGTCCGCAAGGCGGTGCTGGAGCACGGCATCGACCCCTCGACGATCCAGGGCACCGGCAAGGACGGCCGCCTGACCAAGGAAGACGTCCTCGCCGCCGCCGCCGTCAAGCAAGAGGGGGCCAAGCAGGCCAGCCCGGCCCCGGCCGCGAGTGCGCCGGCCGCCTCAGCTCCGGCCGCTGCTGCCTCGGGCGAGCGGCGCGAGGAGCGGGTCAAGATGACCCGCCTGCGCCAGACCGTCGCCAAGCGGCTCAAGGAAGCGCAGGAGACCGCGGCGCTGCTGACGACCTTCAACGACGTCGACATGAGCGAAGTGATCGCCGCGCGCGACCGCTACAAGGAACTGTTCGAGAAGAAGCACGGCGTGCGCCTGGGCTTCATGGGCTTCTTCGCCAAGGCCGCCTGCCTCGCGCTGAAGGACATCCCCGCGGTCAACGCCCAGATCCAGGGCGACGAGATCGTCTACCACGACTACGTCGACATCTCGGTCGCCGTCTCGGCCCCGAACGGCCTCGTCGTCCCGGTGGTCCGCGATGCGGACCAGCTCTCCTTCGCCGGCATCGAAAAGGCCATCGCCGGCTACGGCAAGGCCGCGCGCGACGGCACGCTGACCATGGCCGACATGAAGGGCGGCACCTTCACCATCTCCAACGGCGGCGTGTTCGGCAGCCTCATGTCGACCCCGATCATCAACCCGCCGCAGTCGGCCGTGCTCGGCCTGCACCGGATCGAGGACCGCCCGGTCGTCCGGAACGGCGAGATCGTGATCCGCCCGATGATGTACATCGCCCTGTCCTACGACCATCGCCTGATCGATGGGCGCGAGGCGGTGACCGCGCTCAAGATCATCAAGGACGCGATCGAGGATCCGACCCGGCTGCTGATCGACCTTTGAGGACCGCATACCATGGCTGAATACGACTACGACGTCCTCGTCATCGGCGCCGGTCCCGGCGGTTACGTCGCCGCGATCCGCGCGGCGCAGCTCGGGCTCAAGACCGCCTGCGCGGAGAGCCGCGAGACGCTGGGCGGAACCTGCCTCAACGTCGGCTGCATCCCTTCCAAGGCCCTGCTCCACGCCTCCGAGCGCTTCGACGAGGCTGCGAACGGCGCGCTGGCCAAGCTCGGCGTCAAGATCGACCAGCTGAGCCTCGACCTCGAGGCCATGCAGCAGCAGCGCCTGGACTCGGTGAAGGGCCTGACCGGCGGGATCGAGTTCCTGTTCAAGAAGAACAAGATCGACTGGCTGAAGGGCCTGGCCAGCTTCAAGGACGCCCACACCGTGGAGGTCGCTGGCAAGGCCGTCACCGCCAAGAACATCGTCATCGCCACCGGCTCGAGCGTCACCCCGCTCCCCGGCGTCGAGGTCGACAACGCCGGCGGCGTGATCGTCGATTCGACTGGCGCGCTGGAATTCGCGCATGTGCCGGAGCACCTCGTGGTGATCGGCGGCGGCGTGATCGGGCTGGAGCTCGGCTCGGTCTGGCGGCGCGTCGGGGCCAAGGTCACGGTGGTCGAATTCCTCGACCAGATCCTGCCCGGCATGGACGGCGAGGTTCGCAAGGAAGCCCACAAGATCTTCAAGAAGCAGGGCCTGGAATTCAAGCTTTCGACCAAGGTCGTCGGTGCCAGTGTGAAGGGCAACAAGGCGACCCTCACCCTCGAACCCGCCGTGGGCGGCGACGCCGAGACGATCGAAGCCGACGCCGTCCTGGTCGCGATCGGCCGCCGTCCGAACACCCAGGGCCTCGGCCTCGACAAGATCGGGCTGCAACTCAATCCGCGCGGCCAGATCGAAACCGACCACGATTTCGCTACCCAAGTCGACGGCGTCTGGGCGATCGGCGACGTGATCCCCGGCCCGATGCTGGCCCACAAGGCCGAGGACGAAGGCATCGCGGTGGCCGAGAACATCGCCGGCCGGCACGGCATCGTGAACCACGCGGTGATCCCGAGCGTGGTCTACACCAACCCCGAGATCGCCGGCGTCGGCCTGACCGAGGAAGCCGCCCGCGAGAAGGGCGAGGTCAAGGTCGGCAAGTTCCCGATGCTGGCCAACAGCCGCGCCAAGACCAACCACGAGCCCGACGGCTTCGTGAAGGTGATCGCCGATGCCAAGACCGACCGCGTGCTAGGGGTCTGGTGCATCGCCTCGGTCGCTGGCACCATGATAGCGCAGGCCGCGCAGGCCATGGAGTTCGGCGCGACCTCGGAAGACATCGCCTATACCTGCCACGCGCACCCGACCCACTCGGAAGCGGTGAAGGAAGCGGCGATGGCCGTGCTGGGGAAGCCGATCCATATCTGATCGTCCTCCCCGCCCGCGCAAGCAAATGGGGAGAGGACAATGCGATATCCGAACTGGCTGGCGGCGGCTCTCTTGTGCGGGGCGGCGCCTCTCGTCGCGGCTGAGCCGTCGGCACCCACGTCCGAGGCTCGCTCCTTCCGAATGCCCGGCAGCCTGGGGTCGCTACCGCGACGGTGGGACGACCATCGCGGCTTCGTCCCGCTGTTCGACGGCAAGACGCTCGAGGGCTGGGACGGCGACCCGGCCGTCTGGCGGGTGGAGGACGGCGCGATCACTGCGGTTCGCGCGCCCGGATCGCTGCGCAACAACGATTACCTCGTCTATCGCAGGATCGAGGCGCGCGATTTCGACCTGCGGTTGGAAATCCGCATCGAATCGGGCGGCACGGGCATCCAGTATCGTAGCCGTACAGGCCTGCCCTGGACCAACGGCCTGACCCGGGGTGCGCCTCCCCCGAACCTGAACTGGATGATGACCGGCCCCCAGGCAGACCTGTGGTGGCCCAATCCAGCGCGCACCCAGATCTATCACGGTCAGGTCTATATCGAGAACTCCCCCGAGCGCGTGGTCGCCTGGCGCGGCGAGGTTACGCGCCGGGGCGCCGGCAAGGCTCCCCGCGTGATCGGCGCGATAGGCGATCCCGCGGTGCTGGGAGCCCAGGTCCGCCTCGGCGAATGGAACGAGTATGAAATCCTCGCACGCGGCGGCGTGCTGATGCACTTCATCAACGGCCAGCTGATGTCGACCGCGATCGACGATGACCCGAAATCACCAAACAACCGCTCCGGCCTGATCGGACTCGAGGCGGAGATGTCGCCGGCGAAAATCCAGGTTCGCAACATCTGGCTGCGGAAACTGAACTAGAGCGTGATCACCTTGAGTGATCCGTTCGTCCTGAGAGGTTCCGAAGCCGGAGGCTGAGGCGCCGTCTAGAAGGACCTCGTGCCGACGCGCCAGCGCTTCGAGACGGACCCTCAATCTGCGATTTCGGGTCCTCCTCAGTGCGAACGGGGTTGGGTCGATCAAATATGATCGCGCTCAGCTCGGCTTCGGAGCTCGCTCCCAGGGGAAGTGCAGACCTTCGTCCATCTCCAGACGGTTGCGGCCCTTGGCCTTGGCGAAGAACAGCGCCAGTTCGGCCCGCTTGAGGGTATCGTCGAGCGAGCCCTCGATGCGCGCCACACCGGCGCTCGCGGTGATCGCCAGACGCTGCGATCCGGCAGTCTGGCGGACCTCCGACAGCGTCGAGACCACCCGCGCGCAGATCGCCTCGGCCTGGTCGGGACGCGCCTTGGGCAGGAGGACGCCGATGCTCTCGCTGCCGATGCGCGAGATGATGTCCTCCGAGCGCATCAGCGTGCGCAAGAGGTCCGCGAAGACGACCAGGACCTCGTCGCCGACCGCCTGGCCGTATTTCATGTTGATCGTCTTGAAATGGTCGATGTCGAACAGGGCAAGGCATCCGCCGACGCGGTGATCGACGAGGTGCTGGAGCATCGCAATGAACGCCTTGCGATTGGTCAACCCGGTGAGCGGATCGGTCATCGCCGCGGTGAAGACCTGGTCCTGAAGCGCCCGGCGCTCTTCGACCGAGCGCATGAAGCAGATCGCGCCGGTCACATGGCCGTGCTCGTCGACGAGATCGCGGAACTGGATCTCGAACCAGCGCTCCTCGCCGATATCGGTCAGCACCGGCAGTTCGATCCACCGTCCGCCCGGCCGCCCCGCGATCGCCGCGTCGTGCGCGGACTTGATCGCCTCCGCCCACGATGAATGGACCAGGTCGACGATGTGATGCCCGATCAAGAGATCGTTGAGCTGCAGCCCGAGGCGTCTGATGCCGGGAGAGGCATGCAGGATATAGCCTTCGCAGTCGGTCTTCAGAATGATGTCGGTCGTGTCCTCGGCCAATAGCCGATAAAGGACGGAAGTTTCGCGCGGCGTAAATTCGATTCCCATTGCCATCTTGCCCCCGGGCGTACCGTGTTGGGCTGGCTAACCTGACTAACGGTCCCCACCGAAAATCACGATCAATCGCCACCCCACTACAATACGTTGCGATATAACCATTCGTGCAAATCAGAGTGAATATGGAAGTTATATTTGTTATATAACACCATTAACTTCGCTGCTATTTTACGAGTCGATTTACCATGAATGATCTTGGCGAGGAATACACTTGTTTCGGAAGATGTCTCTTTGAACCCAAAGCGGGCTACCGAACCGGCGATGGCCGCCGCTAAAGATCGATCACGATCCGGATCTTGTCCGGGGAAATGCCCAATGCGCTCGCGATCTGCCCTTTGGCACGCGCGATGAGATCGCTGGGGAAGGCGCTGTCGGATCCGATCAGCAATTCGGACACCGGCACGTCCAAGGCGTCCGCCAGCAGGTCCATCCGGCTTTCGACGGGCCGGGCCTTGCCCTGTTCCCAGGCCCAGACGGTCGGCTTGCTGACGCCGAGCTGCTCGGCCAAGGCGGCTTGGGTGAGGCCGCGATCCTTCCTGAGACGCAGCAGCTTCGCCCCGAAGCCTCCTCCCACCGACGAGCGCGGTTCTGCGGCCGCACTCCCCGAAGCCTCGCTGCGCAATTGGGTCGCGCTCAGCACGGCGGTGGAGATCGCGGTCTCGAACTGGCAGCCGTAATAGCTTCCGCTCGCCCAGATGACCCGCGCGGCAATCTTCCCCGCCTGCGGCAGATCGACGTCGATTCGTTCGTTCGCCTCGAGCGCGGCCTCGCTTTCCAGCAGGAGGCCGCTCGCCGAAATGTTATGGATGAGCACCCGGGCGGCATCGCCCGATGCGGTCAGGCCCCGCGCTTCAAGGCGCAACATTCTGCGCGGATCGCGAGCCTTGCCGGCTTCTTCGGGGGATTTATCGAAATGCGCTGCAATGACCATCGCCAACTCCTTGAGCCGGCGAATTCAGGCTCTACCAGTTAAGGAGTTGTTAGTGGCCGAGCGCTTCCAGGCGGAGTAGTGGCATTTTTCATGCCGCTACCCATTCCCCTCCCCGTCGCCGAGCTTCCTTCGGTCATCCGGGTGCTCGACCTCGCCGGCATCGGCATCTTCGCTCTCGCCGGCGCGCTTCTGGCGGTCCAGTTGCGACGGGATTTCGTGACCCTTGCTTTCTTCGCCCTGGTCACGGGGGTAGGAGGCGGTTCGATCCGCGACCTCCTGATCGGCGCCCCGGTTTTCTGGGTGCGCGATGCGCTAGTGGCACCGGTCTGCCTGGCGATGGCGACCGTCGCCTGGTTCACCCCGCACCGCTGGTGGGAGGGCCGCCTGCTGCTCTGGGCCGATGCGGCGGGGCTGGCGGCCTATGCGGTGCTCGGCACGGTCAAGGCGATCGGCTACGGCGTCGCGCCGGTCCCAGCCGTGCTGATGGGCTGCATCACGGGCTGCGCGGGCGGGATCATCCGTGACGTCCTGGCCGGCCAGCCCTCGATCCTGATGCGCCCCGAGATCTACATCACCGCCGCCGGCTTGGCCGCCACGCTTGCCGCCGCAGGGGCCGCGCTCGGCCTTCCCGATGCGCTGGTCTGGCCCGCGGCCTTCCTGGCCGGCTTCGTCCTGCGCGGCGCGGCCATTCACTGGGCGCTGGCGATTCCGGAATATGGCCGACGGCAGCGGCGCTCCTGAACGAATTGGGCGGGGCCGGCTGCAGACCATCGGACCATCCTTCCCCGCCGCCGGAAGAACGGCGGCCCCGATCAAGTCCGGGCGATGGTGGAAGGGATGAAGCGGCTAGCGCCGCCTATCGCCATCCCGGGCTCGATCCGGGATCCCGCTTTCCTTTCCCACGGCACGGGAGCGAACCAAGCGCCACGAAGTCCGGGGTCATCGAGCCGATTCCCCGTCGCCCCGGGTTGACCCGAGGGCAGTTTCCTCCTCCGAACCCAGGCGCAAAACGGCCCGGACTGGTGAAGCCCGGGCCGCCTTGCAGAACTCGGTGGACTATCGCAGGCCGCGGATGCCCTTGTAGTTCACGCTGGTCCGGCCGCGTTCGTAGGTGCAGGTGAAGGTACCGGCGTCGTAGCCGCGCAGGCTGTTGTTCCAGCCGCGGAAGTCGCCCCCCCAGCCATTGCCGTACTGGCCGCGCCCGCGCCACTGGCCCTGGAACGACTTGACCGCGATCCGGCCGCGGACTTCGTAGCCCTCGCGGGTCTGGCGCACACTACGCACGTCGGTCACGTCGCCGTTCAGGTGGCTCGTGCCCCGCTCGGCAGCGCGGACGCACTGGTCGACCGCGGTGCGCGGATTGACCGGGGCGAAGCGCCGGTCGCGATAGGCGCGGTGGTCGTTGCCGTTGGCATCCAGGGCGGCGATCCCACCGACGATCAGGGCTCCCGCAATCACCTCGCCGGCGCGAACGCCGTCGTTATGACGGTGCTCCTGGGCCATGGCCGGGACCATCGCGGAGAGGGTCATGGCGCTGGCGACGACGGTTCCGGCGAGCGCCTTGGTGAAGGTCTTCATGACTTGCTTCCTCATTCTCGGGCCGGACGGGAATGTCCGGCGATGAAGGCGCAATAGGCTCGCATCCGTGGCATTGCCCTGAACCGGCCGGGCAGGAACTGTTCATAATACTCTCAATTTGTATGAACGACTTGCGGCAAGAAGGCTCTCTTAACCGTTTGCGGCTAGGCACTCCTTCATGCCCGGGCTCATTCTTCTTGCAGGCATGCTCACGATCGGGGGCCTGCTCGCCCTGATCGAATACGCCCGTGGAGTGCGGAACACCGACTGGCGGAACAATCTCTACGCCTGGGGGCTGCAGGTTGCCGTCTTTACCCTGCTCCTTCCCTTCCTGCCGGCATTCCAAGGGCACGCCCTGATCGACGCGGCGACCCTGCCGTGGTGGATCGCTTTCCCGGTCTATCTCGTCGTCCACGACCTCGGCGAATATCTGTTCCACCGGGCCCAGCACCGAATTCCCCTGCTCTGGGCAATGCATGCCCTGCATCACTCCGACCCTTCGATGTCGGCCCTCACTACCCAGCGCCATTTCTGGGGTGACCAGTTGATCAAGACCGTGACGATCTGGTCGGCCGCCTCGTTCGTCATGTCGCCCACCTCGGGCCTCGTCGCGGCCTATGCCTGGGTGGGCCTGTGGCACTTCGTGGTCCATTCGGCCCTGCCGATCGACCTCGGGCGCTGGTCGTGGCTGATCAACAGTCCGGCCTATCACCGTCGCCACCATTCGCGCCTGCCGGAACACTACGACAGCAACTTCGCCGCGCTGCTGCCGATCTTCGACGTGATCGCGGGCTCCTACCACCGCCCGAACGGCTTTCCGCCGACCGGGCTGGACCGCAAGCCCGCCAACGCCATCGAGGTCGCGGTCTGGCCGCTGGTGATCGGCGACCCGCGGGGGAGGAAGACCGTGCTGCGTCCCCGCGCAGGCGGGGACCTTGGCCCGTCGAGCGCGACCTTGCCAGCGGCCGACTGAGGCCCCCGCCTGCCCGGAGGGCAGTTTACCCAGAGCGGCCGGCCTGCCGGCCAGCCGACGGGCGGGGGCGCAGCGCTATTCCGCCGGCACCCCGAGCCCCGTCCACCGCGCGAGGAAACCGAGGATGTCCGCTCCCTCGGCGATCACCTTGTCGGTCGGCTTCCCCGAACCGTGGCCGGCGCGGGTTTCGATGCGGATCAGGCGGGGTTTGGGGCCGAGGTCGGCGGCCTGGATCGCGGCGGCGTACTTGAAGCTGTGGCCCGGCACGACGCGGTCGTCGGTATCGGCGGTCGTCACCAGGATCGCCGGATAGGATCGGCCCGCCCGGAGGTTGTGATAGGGCGAATAGCGCCGCAGTACCTTGAAGTCCGCCTCGCGATCGGGATGCCCGTAGTCGTCTACCCAGTATCGTCCCGCGGTGAAGCGGTCGAAGCGCAGCATGTCCATGACCCCGACCTGGGCATTGGCGGCCGCGAACAGGTCGGGCCGCTGATTGACCACGGCACCGACCAGCAGTCCGCCGTTCGAGCCGCCCTGGATCGCGAGGCCGTCCTTGGACGCGATACCTTCGCCGATCAGGTATTCGCCCGCAGCGATGAAGTCATCGAAGACGTTCTGCTTGTTCGCCAAGCGGCCGCCGTCGTGCCAGGCCTTGCCGTACTCTCCCCCGCCACGCAGGTTGGCGAGGGCGAAGGCGCCGCCCGCCTCGAGCCAGGCCATGCGGACGGTCGAGAACGACGGAGTGAGCGAAATGTCGAAGCCGCCGTAGCCGTACAGCAGCGTCGGCACCGGCCTGCCGGCCGCGGCGACGCTCTTCTTGCGGACCAGGAACAGGGGCACGCGGGTGCCGTCCTTGGACGCGTAGAAGCGCTGCTCGATCAGGTAGTCGCTGGGCTCGAAGGTTAGCTGCGGGGCTGCGAAAACCGTGCTTTTCCCCGATTTCAAGTCGATCCGGTAGATCGTGAGCGGGCGGTTGAAGCTGGTGAAGCTGTAAAAGCTCTCGGGATCGCCGGGCTTGCCGCGAAAGCCCTGCGCCGTGCCGATATCGTTGAGGGCCAGGGCCTGCGCCGCCTTGCCGTCGAGGCCGAGGATCTCCGCCCGGCTTTTGGCGTCCTTCAGGTAGGACAGGATCAGCCGCGAGCCGACGATCGTGCCCTGTTCCAGCTTGTCCTCCCGCTGGGCCACGACTTCGCGCCACGCCGGTTTGGCCGGCGCGAGATCGACCGTGACCAGGCGATAGCGCGGCGCGTCCTGGTTGGTGACGAACCACAGCGTTTCGCCCATGCCCTCGACGAGCTTCCAGTCGTGCTCATAGCCGGAAACGATGGGCCGCGCCTGCCACCCCTTGCTCCGGCGCTGGCCGAGATCGACGACATGGACCTCATAGCGCGCGTCGGTGCCGATCGAGCTGGTGATCACCGCGTGGCGGCCGTCGGCGGTGACTTCCGCGACATGGTTGGCCGCGGGCGTGCCGGGCGTGGCATAGACCAGTTCGTCCGCGCTCTGCGGCGTGCCGAGGCGGTGGAACCAGACCGCGTGGTTGTAGTTGCGCGCCTGGAAATCCTGGCCCTTCGCGGGCTCGGGAAAGCGGGAATAGAGGAAGCCCTCGCCCCCCACCCAGGCGAGCTCGGTGAACTTGGCCCAGCGAATCTCGTCGGGCAGGACCTGGCCGGTCTTGACGTCGAGCAGCCGGAGAATCCGCCAGTCGCTGCCGCCGTCCTGCACCGAATAGAGCAGGAGCTTGCCGTCGTCGGACGGCTTCCAGTCGTCGAGCGCGGTCGCGGCGTCGCCGGCCCAGGCATTGGGATCGAGCAGCAGCCGCGGCGTGCCGTTCAGCCCGGTGCGAACGAATAGCTGCGCTTGGTTCTGCAGGCCCGAATTGCGCGTGTAGAAATAGTTGCGCCCGGCCTTGGTCGGCAAGCCGAAGCGCTCGTAGTTCAGCAGGCTGCGGATCCGCTCGGCGAACCAGCCGCGCTCGGGCAGCGTCTTGAGGTAGGCCTGCGTCACCGCGTTCTGCCGCGTGACCCAGTCGGCGACCTCCTCGTCCTGGCGGACGTCGTTCTCGAGCCAGCGGTAGGGATCGGCGATCTTCTCGCCGAACAGGGTGTCGACCACGTCGCCGCGGCGGGTCTCGGGATATTTCATGGGGGTCTGGGCTTCGGCTGGGGAGATGAGGATCGACAGGATCGCTAGCGAAAGGACACGTCTGCGGCGCGGCATCCGGCTCTCCAAATGCAAAAAGGCGGCTGCGAGGCTATCACCCGCAACCGCCTTTGCAATCGTCACGAAACCGAAGAGACTGTTTTATCAGGCCTCTTCGTATTCCTCGGTCTGGACCGGACCCGAATCCTGGCCCTTGGCCGAAACGTCGCGGTCGACGAATTCGATGATCGCGATCGGGGCGGCGTCCGATGCACGGAAACCGGCCTTAATGATGCGGGTGTAGCCGCCCTGGCGGTCCGCGTAGCGCGCGGCGAGGACGTCGAACAGCTTGGTCAGCTGGGTGTCGTCGAGCAGGCGGGCGTGGGCCAGACGGCGGTTCGACAGGCCGCCGCGCTTGGCCAGCGTCACCAGCTTCTCGATATAGGGCCGCAGTTCGCGGGCCTTGGCGGTGGTCGTGGTGATCTGCTCGTGCTTGATCAGCGAAGCCGAGAGGTTGCGGAGCAGCGCGGCGCGGTGCGACGAGGTGCGCTGAAGCTTGCGATGGCCAACCTTGTGGCGCATGGTTCTTTCCTTCGTTAGGGGGCCGTGCAAGGTACCCCAGACCAGGCGAGGACGGCGGCTCGCCAGATATGCCGTCGAGGGCGGCCCAAAGCCGAATAGCCACGCCGAGTCAAGCAAAAGGGCCTTGCGTCCCCGCGCCTCCTCTTCCGGCCCTTCGTCAAATGGCAGCTTGGCAGATGGATTCCCGCCTTCGCGGGAATGACGAAACAAGACTTAGTTCCGAACCGCCAATTCAACCTGCGACAATCCATCGACCTCGCGCACCCGCACCAGATAGGCCGCACCGCCCTTGCTGCCGCTCAGCACGTCCGCCCCGCCGGCACGGCGGCGATCGGCGCTGTAACCAGCGCCGCCGGCGCGGGTGAAGTAGAAGTCGATCACCGCGGCCGGCTCGACCGGCGTGGTGAAGACCACGGCCCTCAGGCCGCAGGGCGTATTGCCGGCAGCCTCCTCGATGTGGCCGCGCGGATAGATCGGCAGCTCAGGCCGAAGACTGGCCGCCCAGCCGTAGCCATAGCGCAGGCCTTCGAGGCAGCCCGCCGGATTGCCCGGAAGCGAGGCGGCAACCTGGCCGGCGGTCAGGGCGGGCGAAAACGGCTGGTCATCCCCCGCAGGCCCTGGCGCGGTCTTGATCATCCCGCCGGTCAGCCGGGAGGCATCGGCCTCAGCCGCGGCGATCGCTTCGGGAGAGGCCGCGTCAAGCGGAACGGCAGCGAACGATTCCAGGGCGATCACGGCGTTTCCGCGGTTCTGCGAGGCGAGGTCGGGATCGATCATGATCGGATCGGCCAAGGCCGCGACGATCGCGGGGTCGCGCTGTTCTGCCACCGCAGGCGCAGGCGCGCCCTTCCCGCAGGCGGCGAGCGCTAGAACCAGGGGCAAGGCGAGACGCGCGGTCATCGCGCCGCCTTAGCGGAAAATGGCTAACGCCCGCTTAGCCTTGAAAAAGGTAGCGCCCCCGGCGCGGGACCGGAGGCGCAGCGTCCCGGCGCAGGTGCGACCCTGCCGAAACGCGCCGGCGCGACATTTCTGCCGCGCCGGTCATAATTGGCAACGCTTAGCGGCAGCGCGAGTTTCCGCGGTCGATCTCGCGGCCGAGCAGCGCACCACCGGCCAGGCCCAGGATCGTGCCGAGGGTCCGGTCGCCGCGGCCGGCGATCGAGTTGCCGAGCACGCCGCCCAAGGCCCCGCCGACCAGCGCGCCGGTCGTCCCGTCGCTGCGGCGACAGTAGTAGCGGCCGTCGTTGCCGCGCCAGACGCGGGTGTCGCGATAGACCGGCTGGTCGCGGTAGCCCCGGCCGTAGTCGCCCCGACCATAATAGCCGTCGTAGCGGTTGTAGCGTCCATAGCGGTCGTACTGATGCGCAGGAGCGACGCCCGTGGCGACGATGGGTGCACCGTGGCTCGCCGGAGCGGCCATGGCCGGCATCGAGGTGGCGATCATGCCCGGAGCGGCCAGCGCGAGGGCGGCGGTCAGAATGGTCTTCTTCATGGATATTCTCCGTGATGCTGTGCCGATCACTCGGCTTGCGTTCATCAATACGCGAAGAAATCTGAACAACCTGCAACGCGACTGTCAGGATCGAAGGTTTGCGATGAAGCGAGTGGCCTCCGTCGGCGGGTTGCAGGCTCGGCCTTTAGGCCCTAGGCGGAGAGGCCCTTCCCCAGCGGCGCATCCATCATGACGGCTCCCGAAGACCAGCGGCAAGACGGCCTCAGCTTTGCGCTGGGCGCCTATTTCATCTGGGGCCTGCTGCCGCTCTATCTCAAGCTGCTGCGGGGCGTGCCCCCGTTCGAATTCGTCGGCTGGCGGATCGTCTTCACCGTGCCGGTCTGCCTGGCCATCGTCGCCTTCCGGCGCCAGGGCGCGGAACTGATGGCTGCCTTGCGCAATCCCCGGGTGCTCGCCGCACTGTTCGCCAGCGCGCTGCTGATCGGCGGAAACTGGGTCATCTACATCGTTGCCGTCCAGTCCGATCACGTCCTCGCCGCGAGCCTGGGCTACTACATCAACCCGTTGCTCAACGTTCTTCTCGGCACGGTCTTCCTGCGCGAGAGGCTGAGCAAGCTGCAATGGCTGGCCGTGACGATCGCCGCGATCGGCGTCGGCAGCCTGGCCTGGGGTGCGCGGGAGATGCTGTTCATCAGCCTGAGCTTGGCCGGCAGCTTCGCGCTCTACGGCCTGGTCCGCAAGCTCGCCCCCGTCGGCTCGCTGCCCGGTCTGACGACCGAGACCCTGCTGCTAACGGTGCCGGCGATCGGCGTGCTGATGTATTACGGCTCGGGCGGCGCCGAGCTGCACTTCGGCCACGAATGGCGCAATTCGTGGGTCCTCGCGGGGTCGGGCGTCGCGACGGCCGTGCCGCTGCTGCTCTTCGCCACGGCCGCGCGGCGGATGGACTACTCGGCGCTCGGCTTCGTCCAGTTCCTTGCTCCGACGATCCAGTTCGCGCTGAGCCTGACCGTCTTCGGCGAGGCCTTGCGGCCGATCCAACTGGTCGCCTTCGTGCTGATCTGGAGCGCCATCGCGATCTTCACCTGGGACCTCCTCGCCAAGCGCCGTGCCGCGAAGGCCCAGCACGCGCTGGAACCCGCCTCTGCGGACATCCGCCGGGTGGACAAGGAACCGGTGTGAACGATACCGCCGCAAGCGAAAAGGCCGCCCGGCGCTAACCGAACGGCCTTTTGGATCAGTATCGAAGCGCGGTTAAGCCGCCTCTTCCTTGCCCTTGTGGACGCGGATGGGTTCCTTGCGGCCTTCGACCACGTCCTTGTCGACCACGACCTCGGCGATGTCTTCCTCGGTCGGAATGTCGAACATCGTGTCGAGCAGCAACCCTTCCACGATCGAACGCAGCCCGCGGGCGCCGGTCTTGCGGGCGATCGCCTTCTTGGCGATGGCTTCCAACGCGTCCTCCGTGAAGGTCAGGGCGACGTCTTCCAGTTCGAACAGCTTGGCGTACTGCTAGACCATCGCGTTCTTGGGCTCGCTCAGAATCTTGACCAGGGCCTCGATGTCGAGGTCCTCGAGGGTCGCGATCACCGGCAGACGGCCGACGAATTCGGGGATCAGGCCGAACTTCAGCAGATCCTCGGGCTCCGCCTTCTGGAGCAGCTCACCGACCTTGCGCTTGTCGGGATCGGCGACATGCGCGCCGAAGCCGATCGAGCGCTTTTGCAGGCGATCGGAAATAATCTTGTCGAGACCCGCGAAGGCGCCGCCGCAGATGAACAGGATGTTCGTCGTATCGACCTGCAGGAACTCCTGCTGCGGATGCTTGCGGCCTCCCTGCGGCGGAACCGATGCGGTGGTGCCTTCCATCAGCTTGAGCAGAGCCTGCTGCACGCCTTCGCCCGAGACGTCGCGGGTAATCGACGGGTTTTCGGCCTTGCGGCTGATCTTGTCGATCTCGTCGATGTAGACGATGCCGTGCTGCGCCTTCTCGACGTTGTAATCGGACGACTGCAGCAGCTTGAGGATGATGTTCTCGACGTCCTCCCCCACGTAGCCGGCTTCGGTCAGCGTCGTGGCATCGGCCATGGTGAAAGGCACGTCGAAAGTCTTGGCCAGGGTCTGGGCAAGCAGCGTCTTGCCCGAGCCCGTCGGACCGACCAGCAGGATGTTCGACTTCGAGAGTTCGACGTCGCCGCCCTTGCCGCTGTGCTTGAGGCGCTTGTAGTGGTTGTGGACCGCCACCGAGAGCACGCGCTTGGCGCGGTCCTGGCCGATCACGTAGTCGTTCAGCGTCTCGAAGATGTCGCGCGGGGAAGGAACGCCGCCGTCCTTCTTTCCGGCGATCCCGGCCTTGGTCTCTTCGCGAATGATGTCGTTGCACAGCTCGACGCATTCATCGCAGATGAACACGGTCGGCCCGGCAATGAGCTTGCGCACCTCATGCTGCGACTTCCCGCAGAAGCTGCAATAGAGAGTGCTCTTCGCGTCGGATCCACTGAGTTTGGTCATGCTTTTTCCTGAACGCCCGTGGGGGCGGGACTCGTAATCCTAGCCCCGCGGGCCGTTTTTTCAATCCCGCCGCTCTAGCAGGCCAAACCTTACGGCCTGCTGAAAGCGGCTGATGACTTTTTATTCCGGCGCGCCGCCCGAACCAGTGGCTTCACCGACCTGGTCGGTGGTCGGACGGGTCTCGAACACCTTGTCGACCAGGCCGAAGGCCTTGGCTTCCTCGGCCTCGAGGAAGGTGTCGCGGTCCATTGCCTTCTCGATCTCGTCGAGCGGGCGGCCGGTGTACTTCTCGTAGAGCGCGTTGAGGCGCTTGCGGATGCGCAGGATCTCGCGGGCCTGGATCTCGATGTCCGAGGCCATGCCGCGTGCCCCGCCCGAGGGCTGGTGGACCATGATCCGGGCATTGGGGAGCGCGATGCGCATGCCCGGCTCGCCGGCGGCGAGCAGGAACGAGCCCATCGAGGCGGCCTGGCCGATGCACACGGTCGAAACGCGCGGGCGGATGTACTGCATGGTGTCGTGGATCGCCATGCCGGCGGTCACCACGCCGCCCGGCGAGTTGATGTACATCGAGATGTCCTTCGAGGGATTCTCGCTCTCCAGGAACAGGAGCTGCGCGGTGATCAGCGCTGCCATCTGATCCTCGACCTCGCCGGTGACGAAGACGATGCGCTCGCGCAGCAGGCGCGAGAAGATGTCGAAGGAGCGCTCGCCGCGGCTGGTCTGCTCGACGACCATCGGCACGAGGGCGCCGGTAATCGGGTCTTGCGTGAACTTACCTTGCGCCGAACTTGCGCCGAACAGATCGATCATGGAGGCCCCTCTGGGAAACTAGGCGGTGAATGCGGAGGCCTATGTCGCGTGCCGCCGCCCGATGTTCAAGGGGCTTAACCCAACCATCGACAGGGCGGCGCGAACCGCCGTTCGAGAACGGCGAAAGGGCAGACGCGTCGCCGCGCCTGCCCCCGTCGTGTCTACTGGCCGGCTCAAGCCTTCTTGGCGGGAGCCTTCTTGGCGGCAGGCTTCTTGGCCGGAGCGGCCTCGGCGGCAGCTTCGCCGGCCCCGTCGACTGCGCTCGGGACAGGCTTGGGAGCGGCAGCCTTCTTGGCCGGAGCCTTCTTCGCAGCCGGCTTTTCCTCGGCGGGAGCGACCTCGGCCTCGGTTTCGGCCTTCTTGGCAGCCGGCTTCTTGGCCGCAGCCTTCTTCGGCTTCTCTTCGGCGTGGTCGTGGCCGCAACCCGGACCATGGACATGGTCTTCCTCGGCCTCGATCGCGGCCTGGAGTTCCTCCTTGGTCACCTGGCGCTCGGTCACCTCGGCCTTGTCGAACAGGAAGTCGACGACCTTGTCCTCAGAGAGCGGCGCGCGCAGCTGGGCGGCGACGAGCGGGTCCGACTGGACGTATTCGGCGAAGCGCTGGCGGTCTTCCGGGCGATACTGCTGGGCGGCCTGCGAGACGAGCATGCTCATCTCCTGCTGGCTGACCTCGACCCCGCCCTGCTGCCCGATCTCCGAGAGGAGCAGGCCCAGGCGGACGCGGCGCACGGCGATCGCGCGGTAATCGTCCTTCTCGGCCTCGATCTCCTTGAGCGCGGCGGCCGGATCTTCCTCGTGGCTCGCCTCGTGCTCGAGCTGCTGCCAGATCTGGGCGAACTCGGCCTCGACCATCGAAGGGGGCACGTCGAAGTCGCTAGTGGCGGCGAGCTGATCGAGCAGCGCGCGCTTCATCGCGGTGCGGGTCAGGCCGGCGGTTTCCTGCTCGAGCTGGCCGCGCAGCAGGCCCTGCAGCTGCTCCAGGCTCTGGAGGCCGAGGTTCTTGGCGAAATCGTCGTCGACCTTGGTTTCGCCGGCGACCTTCACCGCATGGATCTTGAACTCGAAGTCGGCTGCCTTGCCGGCAAGGTGCGCGGCGCCGTAGTCGGCCGGGAAGGTGACCGTGACGGTCTTCTCGTCGCCGGCCTTCACACCGACCAGGCCTTCCTCGAAGCCGGGAATCATGCGGCCCGCGCCGATCTCGATCGGCTGGTTCTCGGCAGAGCCGCCGTCGAAGGCGACGCCGTCGATCTTGCCGACGAAGTCGACGATCACCTGGTCGCCCTCAGCCGCCTTCTTGCCGGCCTTGGCATCGACGAAGCTCTTCTGCTGCGAAGCGATGCGCTGCACGGCTTCCTCGACCTCGGCGTCGGTCACGGGAACCACGAGCTTTTCCAGCTTCAGGCCATCGAGCGAAGGCGCGGTGATCTGCGGCAGGACTTCCAGGCTGACGCTCAGCTCGGCGTCCTTGCCTTCCGCATAGCCTTCGCCCAGCGAGACTTCCGGCTGCATCGCGGGGCGCAGCTTGTTGTCGGTGACGACCTTGTCCAGCGCCTCGCGGATCGAGGTGTTGAGCGCTTCCTGGTGGAGCTGCGGGCCGTGCATCTTCTTGAGCAGGTTGGCCGGGACCTTACCGGCGCGGAAACCGGGCAGGCGGGCTTGCGGCGCCAGCTTGCGGGCCTCGCCCTCGATCCGCGAGGCGATGTCCTTCGCCGCGATCTTGACGGTGTAGGCGCGCTTCAAGCCTTCGTTGGTGGTCTCGACGATCTGCATGTCATTCAAACCTTTTCAAACATCCTGCCCGATCGGCGCTCGGTCCGGCGGAAATTGGTGCGGGCGAAGGGACTCGAACCCCCACATCTTGCGATGGCAGGACCTAAACCTGCTGCGTCTACCAATTCCGCCACGCCCGCACAGCCGACGAAGCCCTGAAATCGAAGCGCTGGCCCTTATCGGCAGTGCGGGCAAAGGGCAAGCGGAGTCGCCCGACGGTGTCGGGGAACGGCCCGGCCTGTCCGGTCGTTGCCTACGGGACAGCGAAAGGACTTCCCCATGGCCACCCAGCCCGACTTCTCGCCGGACCGCATCGAGCCGCAAAGCCCGCCTGAAACCCCGCCGGATTCGCCGCCGCCCGAGCAACCGCTCCAGCAGCCCGACGAGGTCAACCCGGTCCAGCCCGACTTCACCCAGCCGGACAGCGCGCCGGGAGAAATTCCGCCGCCTCCGGACTGAGCTCAAGTCAGGTGAAGGCGGCAAATAGCCGCGCAAGGATGCCGCCCGCCTCGCCCTTGGCCGGGGCAGCCGCCGCGACCGGACAGTCCAGGCAATAGGCCTGGACCCCGCCGCCGCGGACCAGAGCCTCGGCATTGGCGATCGCCCGCGCCACCAAGCTCCGCTGCCGCTGGGCGACGATGGCGGCGAAGTCCTGCCCCTGCCCTTCGTCCCCGCCGCGCAGCTGGTCGATCAGCGCGGCATAGGTCGGCGAGGTCTGGCCCAAATAGACGGGTCGCCACTCGCCCTCCCCCAGCTTCGCCTGACCGGCCACCCAGGCCAGCGCATCGCCAAGCCCGCCGAACTGGTCGACGAGGCCGAGCTGGCGTGCCGTGCCGCCGTCCCAGACGCGGCCCTGGGCGACGGCATCGGCCTGCTGGGGCGTCTTGCCGCGCGCCTTGCCGACCAGGCCGAGGAACTTGCCATATCCGCTCTCGATATTGGCCTGGAGCATCGTCTCAACGGCCGGCGACAGGCCGCCGATCGGATCGGGCTGGCCCGACAGCGGCGTGGTTTTCACCCCGTCGCTGGTCACCCCGACCTCGGCCAGGCTGCGCTCGAAGGTGGGGATCACCGCGAAGATGCCGATCGAGCCGGTGATGGTGCCGGGTTCGGCGAAAATGCGCTGCCCCGGGGTCGAGACCCAGTAGCCGCCGCTGGCCGCGACGTTGGCCATGGAGACCGCGATCGGGATCCCCTTGGCCTTGTGCCGCAGGATCGCGCTGCGGATTTCTTCGGAGGCGTTGACCGACCCGCCCGGCGAATCGACGCGGATCACCAGGCCGGCCAGGTTCTGTTCGAGCGCCTCGTCGAGCAGCTTGGCGATCCGCGTCCCGCCCGCCGCGCCGGGGCCGGCCTCGCCGTCCACGATCTCGCCGGCGATGGTCACGATGCCGATCGGCTTGCCCGCGCCTTCCTTGGGCAGGCCCGCGATCCACGGGCCGAGCGCGGTGTGGACGAAGGCCCCGGGCTTCTTGTCCAAAGGATCCGTGCCGACCAGCTCGGCGACGCGTGCGCCGAACTGGGTGCGGTTGCCGATCCGGTCGACCAGGCCGGCGTTCTTCGCCGCCACCGCCGCATCGCCGCCCGCGGCCCGGAACCAGGCGCCGGGATCGCTCGTGGCCAGCGCGATGTTGGCCTTGGGCCGCGCCTTGCGGACGTTATCCTGCCAATTGGCCCAGAGCGCGTCGTAGACCGCCTGCCGCGCCTGCTTCGATTCGGGCGACTGATCGGTGCGGGTGAACTGTTCGACATAATCCTTGAAGGTGCCGACCTTGAAGACGTGGATGTTGATCTTCAGCTTCTCGATCAGCCCGGCGAAGTAGAGGTTGTTGCCGCCGGGACCGAGCACGAAGGCCCCGCCGAAGGGATCGACCCAGGCCTCGCTGGAATGGGCGGCAAGCAGGACGGTGTCGTCGGTATAGGCCTGGGCCCAGGTCAGCACCGGCTTGCCCTTGGCCCGCACGGCATCCATCGCCGCGCCCAAGTCCTCCATATGGACCTGCCCGCCCCCGCCGAATTTCGCCAGGTCGAGCACGACCGCCTTGATCCGCGTGTCGTCGGCGGCGGCGCGCACCGCGCGGACCAAGTCGCGCGCCCGGTACTGGCGGTCGGGCGCCTGGCCGGAGAGCAGGACCGAGAGCGGGTCGATCTCGGCCGGCTCCTCGACCACCGAGCCTTCGAGCTTGAGCAGCAAGGCCCCTCCGCGGACCTGTCCGGCGCTGGGGCGCACGGTCAGTGCGGCATAGAGCGCCATGAAGAACATGAGGAGGAGTAGGAGAACGAGCCCGTCCTTGATCGCGACCAGCAGCTTCCAGACCTTGCGCGCGAATATCATCGGGTTGGCGTCCTACGTCGAATGTTGCCGGAGGTATGCCCGATTTGCGGGCCGATGCCAGTCCCCAAGCCGCGACGCCTATCGCGGTGGTGGACATCCGCGTAAATCCGCTTGAGCCGCGCCCCGCACAGGCTTAGGGCGCTGTCTTCGATGACATCGCCAGACCCTTCCGCAGCAAGCCGCTATCCGGCCGGCGCGCTTGCGTTCCCGCATCGCGACCTCGTCGGGATCGGCGGGCTCGCTCCGCACGAGATCCTGTTTCTGCTCGACGAGGCGGAGCAGTGGATCACGCTCAACCGCCAGGCGCAAAAACGCGACGATCGTCTGGCCGGGCTGACGATCATCAACGCCTTCTTCGAGAACTCGACCCGCACGCTGCTGAGCTTCGAGATCGCCGGCAAGCGGCTCGGCGCCGATGTGGTCAACATGCATGCCGCGCAGTCGAGCGTGAAGAAGGGCGAAACCCTGATCGACACGGCGATGACGCTGAATGCGATGCACGCCGATGCCATAGTCATCCGCCACGGCAGCTCGGGCGCGGTGCGGCTGATCGCCGAGAAGGTCGACTGCCCGGTGCTCAACGCGGGCGATGGCCAGCACGAACACCCGACGCAGGCCCTGCTCGACGCGCTGACCATCCGTCACGGCAAGGGCCTCAAGCCCGACGACTGGTTCACCGGGCTGACGATCACGATCTGCGGTGATATCCTGCACAGCCGGGTCGCCCGCTCGAACATCCTCAGCCTCACCTCACTGGGCGCCGAGGTGCGGGTCTGCGCCCCGCCCGCGCTAATGCCCGCGGCGATCGAGGAGATGCGGGTGACGCCCTACCACGACTTCGACGCGGCGCTGCGGGGCGCCGACGTGGTGATGATGCTGCGGCTCCAGCAGGAGCGGATGGAAGGCCAGTTCATCCCCTCCCCGCGCGAATACCGCCACCTCTACGGCCTGACGCTGGACCGGCTGGCCAAGGCCAAGGGCGACGCGCTGGTCATGCATCCGGGCCCGATGAACCGCGGGATCGAGATCGACAGCAATGTGGCCGACCTCGTCGGCCGCTCGCATATCACCCGCCAGGTCGAGATGGGGGTGGCGATCCGCATGGCCTGCCTGGATGTCCTCACCCGGCGCGAGCGCGGCGTGGAGGGCTGGTCATGAGCCAGGCCCCTGCCCTGACCATCGCAAACGGCCTGCTGGTCCTGCCCAAGGGCGAGCCGCGCCAGGGCGCGGTCCGCTGCGACGCCGGCCGGATCGTGGCTCTGGGCGACATTGCGGCTCAACCTGACGACATAGTGATCGACGCCAAGGGCGCGCTGATCGCGCCGGGCCTGGTCGACCTCGGCGTGTTCCACATCGACAAGCCGGCTTCCCACTTCGGCGGAATCACCCGCGCGGCGCTGATGCCCGACCAGTCGCCGGTGCTAGACCGCCCCTCGACCGTGCGCTTCGCCGCGCAGTCGGGCAAGCCCGACCTTTGGGTCCATCCCCTTGCCGCCGCCACCCGGGGCCTGGAGGGCCAGGAGCTCGCCGAGATCGCGATGATGCGCGACCGCGGCGCCAAGGCGGTTGCCACCGGGCGCGGCTGGATCGCCGATTCGGGTACCATGCTGCGCCTGCTGCGCTATTGCGCGATGCTCGGGCTGGTCGTCGTGACCCATGCCGAGGATGCCGGGATCACCGGCAACGCCGTCGCCACCGCCGGGAAGATGGCGACCCGGCTCGGCCTGCCGAGCGCTCCTGCCGAAGCCGAAGCCCTCGCGGTCGCCCGCGACATCGCCCTGGCCGAGCTGACCGGTGCGCGCCTGCATTTCCGGCAGGTCACGACCAAGACCGCGCTCGACCTGGTTCGCGCCGCCAAGGCACGCGGCGTTGCGGTCACCGCCGGCGTGACCCCGGCGCATTTCATGCTGTCGGACAACGCCATCGGCGATTTCCGCACCTTCACCCGCCTTTCACCCCCGCTGCGCAGCGAGGCCGACCGCCAAGCGGTGCGCGCCGCGCTTGCCGACGGGACGATCGACGTCGTCGCCTCGGGCCACGACCCGCGAGGGCCGGAGGACAAGCGCCTGCCCTTCGCCGATGCCGAACCGGGCATGGCCGGCGCCGAGACGCTGCTGCCCCTCACGCTCAGCCTGGTCCGCGATGGCGTGATCGACCTGCCACGCGCCTTCGTTCTGCTCGCAGGCAATCCGGCCGCATTGCTGGGCGTAGAGGCCGGATCATTGATCGATGGAAGCGAGGCGGACATCGCCCTGATCGATCCCGAGAAGCCGTGGATCGTCGATTCGGCGAAGATGGCGGCGGCGGCGGGCAATACGCCCTTCGATCGCCAGCCGGTCCAGGGCCGCGTCGTCGGCCTGTTCAAGGGCGGCGCGCGGATCGACGTCTGACCAAAGAAAAACCCCTCCCGTTGCGGGGAGGGGCAGTCATGCGTTCGATTGTTATATGACGAAAATTAACGGCGCGCCAGCGCTAGGTTGGTGCCCGAACGAACCTCGGTGCGCGCCATCAGCAGGTTGGCTTGGGGACCGCTTCTGGCATAGGCGAAACAGGACCCGCCCCGCGCCTTGACCGAGGAGCACAGACCCCGCGCCGCCGAGCCTTCGAAGCTCGCGGCGGCGACGCGCCAGAAGGTCCGGCCGTTGACCTGGGCCTGGGTGATGACCATCCGCGCGTTCGCCAGCTCGGGATTGCGCGCGGTGAAGACGGTCCAGGCGCGGCGGGCGTTCTGCTCGCTCGAGAACGAGCCAAGCTGAACGACGTGGCTGCCTCGGGCCGACACCGCCACCGCCGCAGCGCGGGACGCACGAGCCGGCGAAACCGCAGCAGGACGTGCCTGGGGTGCCTTGAGAGTGCTGCTGACCGGACGGGCGAACTCGTCGAAGGCGGCCAGCGAATTGGCACGGGATGCCGGAGCAGGTGCCGGCGCGACGAACGGCGTCAGCGGCTGGGTCGAGCCCGAGAGAAACGGAGCCGGCTCGGCAGCCGGGGCCGGAGCCGCGGCGAAAGCGGGCGCCTGTTCGACCGGCGGGAGCTCGGTGATGGGGGACGAAGCGGGTTGCGGCATCACGGCCGCGGTCTGGACCGGCGCTTCGGCCACGGCGGGGGCGGCATTCAAGGCCAGGTTCTGCGGCAGGCCCGGGTCGGCCCGCAACGGCGCGCCAAGCAAGGCGGCGACCCGCTGCTGGAAGAGCTCGGGACGATTCGACATGGCCCACTGCGTCAGACGTGCGTCGAGCTGTTCGGCCGGGACGTCTTGCGCCATCATGATCCGCGCCTCGCGCCATTGGCCGTTGAGGGCATAGGCATAGGCGAGGTTCTGACGCACCTTGGGCGTATTGTCCCCGCCGCGCAGAGCGTCGGACAGGATCGCCACGCCGCGGCCGGTCTCACCGGCCAGCGCAAGGCCAAGGCCCACGTCGCTGGCGGGCAGGCCGTCCCGCGCGTTCTCGATGATCGAGACCGCCTGCCGGCCATTGCCCTGCGCGGTATGCGACAGCGCCAGGCCCAGCGCCGTCCGGGCCGTGGCGTCGCCCAAAGCAATCGCGTCTTGGAAGGCGGTGGTCGCCGAACCGAACCGGCCGGCCCGAAGATAGGCCTGGCCCAGCGCGGCGCGGAGCGCGGCATCCTGCGGAGCCTTGAGCACCGCCTGTTCGGCGCGCTGCAGGGCCTTTTCGTCGGACCGCTTGGCCTGGGCCGCCTGGGCATCCTTGGCGCGGGCGTCGCCATAGGCGGTCCCCGCCAGGAGAGCGGCACCGAGCACGGCCCCGAAGGCGAAACGCAGGGCCATCGGGCGCAGGGCCTTCGAGCGCGGGCGGTTGGTCTTCATCGTTCTGTCCCTCTATGGGTGTTCAGCGCCGCTCGGCGACTTGCGCCGCCAGCGTGGCAAGATCGGGCAGCTCGTCGATCAGCCGGTCGAGCGCCTCGGTTACGAGTTGCTGGGCGCTGCGATTGCGGATCGTACAGGCAAGGCGCAGCTTCAGGTGCCGCTCGGCGTCCATCCGCAAGGTGAACGCCGCCCGGGCACCGCGATCGAGCGCGGAGCGGCGAACCGGAGCCTGCACGGCCGGAGCCGGAACCTTGGCCGCCTTGGGCGGCGCCGGCTCAGGTTCGCATTGCGGAGGCGCGACGCTCCTGGCGATTTGTTCCTGCTGCTCGACGACCGCGGGCTTGAGTGGTTCGAGCGGCAGCTCGACCTTGGCCTTGATCGGCACGACCTCGCCCGGGACGATCCGGTCGGGTCCCACGGTGGCGGGAAGCGCAGCCCCCAGCGGAGCTGCGGCGGATTCCTCGCCCATGTCGTTCCAACCGAGATCGTCCTCGATCACCGTGCGGGCCAAGGCGTCGGGATAGTGGACTTGCGGGCGCATCGCCGGCTTTGCGGTACCCTTGCGAGCCAGAAGAGTCGGCGAAAGGGAAGCGAGAGGCTTGGGTTCGCTCATGTGCCGCGCGCCTTGCATCAAGAGCCGGCGACGCGGCGGCCGAAGCCGCCTGCGGGTCTATTCGTGCCGGGCAGGACCGAAATGGTGTTCGGCGCGGCAAACACGGTGCGGCGGAAGTTCTTCTCGAGGCGGTCCGAGATATAATTCCACAGCGCCACGACTTCCTGAGCCGAGCGGCTCTTCTCATCGCACTCCATTACCGTGCGGCCGTCGATCATCGAGGCGGCATAGTCGGTGCGATGATGCAGCGTAACCGGCGCGACCGTGCCGTGCTGCGACAGGGCGACTGCGGCCTCGCTGGTGATCTTCGCCTTCGGCGTGGCGCCGTTGACGACGAAGATCAGCGGCTTGCCGGCCCGCTCGCACAGGTCGACCGTGGCGCCCACGGCCCGTAGGTCATGGGGGCTCGGACGGGTGGGCACGACGATCAGTTCGGCCACCGAGATCACGCTTTGGATCGCCATGGTGATCGCCGGCGGCGTATCGATGACCGCAAGGCGGAAGCCCTGCTGGCGCAGGACCTGCAAATCGCTGGCGAGCCGGGCGACCGTCGTCTGGGCGAACGCGGGGAATTCGTCCTCTCGCTCGTTCCACCAGTCGGCGAGCGAGCCTTGCGGATCGATGTCGATCAGCACGACCGGGCCCGAGCCCGCACGCTGAGCCTGGACGGCGAGATGGCCGGACAGCGTGGTCTTGCCCGATCCCCCCTTCTGAGATGCCAATGCCAGAACGCGCAATGCAATTCCCCCGGTGCAAAAGTCCAATGCAATTGCTGTGGGGGATCGCAGATCGTTCCTAATATAGAGTTAACAGCGCCCGGATCGAAGCAAGCCGGACTCAGAAATGTCCACAAAGGCTTTGCTAACGAGCCGTTTACTATGCCAGTTAACCCAAACTGGCCGCCCCCTGGGGATAGGAAGCGGCGGTAGTGGGGCACCAACGCTGCGAGGCCTTAACAGAGGCGCACGGCGCAAGCAGGGAACAAGACCATGGTGAAACGCAGGCTCGGGATCTCGTTGGTGATCGCCGCAGGGATAGTCCCGCAGCCGGCATCAGCCGACGTGAAGGCCGGGGTCGATGCCTGGGCGCGCGCCGACTACACCGCCGCGGTCCGCGAATGGCAGGGGCCGGCCGACAAGGGCGATGCCGACGCACAGTTCAATCTCGGCCAAGCCTACCGCCTCGGCCGCGGGGTCAAAGCGGACTTGCGCAAGGCCGAAGAGCTGTTCGGCAAGGCGGCCGCGAAAGGCCATCTCCAGGCGGCCGACACCTATGGCCTGCTGCTGTTCCAGCGCGGCGAGCGCGCCCAGGCCATGCCCTACATCCGCGCCGCCGCCGACCGCGGGGAGCCGCGCGCGCAGTATCTGCTCGGCGTTGCCCACTTCAACGGCGACAACGTGCCGCGGGACTGGGTCCGCGCCTATGCCCTGGCCAGCCTGGCCCAGCAGAACGGGATCGAGCAGGCCAAGGCCGCGCTCGCCCAGATGGATCGCTACATCCCGATCGAGCAGCGGCAGCAGGGCGTGGCCCTGGCCCGCAATCTCGCCAGCCAGGCCGAGGCCAACCGCGCCCGCCAGATGGCTGCCGTCGATCTCGGCAGCACCGTGCCGGTGACCGGCTCGACCGCGCCGGTTCCGTCGCGGGCCAGCACCAGCGCCACGGCCTCGAATGCCGCGGCGATAGCCCGCGCCGCCGCCGCCGACGGCCCGCGCAACGCCGGCGCGGACTATGCCAGGCCCCAAAACCCGGCGCCGCGCCCGGTGGCGTCGACGCCCGCTCCGGCTCCGCGTACGACCGGGGTGGCGCCAGTCGTCGCGAGTTCGCCGGCGCCTCTTGCGCATAGTGCCGCAGCACCCGCCGCGAACGGGCCGTGGCGCGTTCAGCTCGGCGCATTCTCGGTGGCGGCGAATGCCAATGCCCTGTGGGCCCGCGTCAAGAATCGGCCAGAGCTCGCCGGCCGTTCCCGCCAGGCCGTCGTGTCGGGCGGAGTGACCAGGCTTTCGGCCGCGGGCTTTCCTTCGCGCGAGGCAGCGCAGTCCGCCTGCTCACGCCTGAGCGGCGCCGGCATCGCCTGCCTGGTGGCACGGGACTGACAGCTTGAGCCAGGCGCCAGGGCGCCCGATCCGGCGAATCGCAGCGCTGGATCTCATCCGCGGCATCGCCGTGCTCGGCATCCTGGCGATCAATATCGCCGGTCTCGCCGGCCCGCTGATCGCCACGAGCACGCCGCATCTGCCCCATCCCGGCACCGCCCTCGACGAAACGGTCTTCGCACTGGCGTTCGTCCTGTTCGAAGGCAAGATGCGGGCTCTGTTCACGATCCTGTTCGGCGCCTCCATGGCCCTCTTCCTCAAGCGGATGGAGGCGGCGGGGCGCGACGCAAATGCGCTTCAGCTGCGCCGCCTCGGCTGGCTGATGCTGTTCGGATATCTTCACTTCGCCCTGCTGTGGTGGGGCGACATCCTGTTCACCTACGCGCTGTGCGGCCTCGCGGCGCTCGCCTGCCGGCGGATGCCGACCAGGCCCCTGCTGGTCTTCGCCTTGGCGATCTTCGCGCTCTATCATGCCCAGGGCATGATCCACAGCCTGCCCCCGATCGTCGCCGAGGCGCAAGTTCTCGCGGGGGGCGGGAACCCCAGCCAGACCGCCGACCACCGCGAAGCCATGAACCACAAGCTCGGGCGGATGGAGGACGATATCGCCCTGCACCGCGGACCCTGGACCGAATTGGTCGCGGACAAGCTCACCACCCAGCGCCTCTGGCCGCTAGCCATGGCGATCGCCGCGTTCTGCGAGACCCTGCCGCTGATGCTGATCGGAATGGCGCTCTATCGCGGCGGCTTTTTCAATGGCGGTTGGCCGCCAGGCCGGCTGCGTGGGATCGCCGGCGGGGGCATCCTGCTCGGCGGGACGGCGACGCTAGGCGCGCTCGCCTGGGCTTGGCCGCGCCATTTTCCCCCGGTGGCGATGAACGCACTGATCGCCAGTTGGCTCGCCCTGCCCCACCTGCTGATGGCCCTGGGCTATGCCGCGTTGCTGATGTTGGCCATGCCGCGCCTCTTGACCAGCCGCCTCGGCGACAGGCTGAGCGCCGCGGGACGGATGGCCTTCACCAACTACATCGCGACCAGCCTGGTGATGACCGCGGTGTTTCACGGCTGGGGCCTCGGCCTCTTCGCGAGGGTGGGACCGGCGGGACAATGGTTGTTCGTCCTGCTCGGCTGGGCCTTGATGCTCGCCTGGAGCAAACCCTGGCTCGACCGATTCGCCCAAGGACCGCTCGAATGGCTATGGCGATCGCTCACCGAATGGCGCCTGTTGCCGCTGCGACGAACTGCTATTGCGATTTCTTCGCAGTAATGTCATATCGGATTCGTCGAGGTGATCCGATGTATATCTGCGTTTGCAATGCGATCCGGGAATGTGAACTCCGTTCCGCCGCCAGGACCTGTCCCGGCGACGCCGATGCCGTCTACGCCTCGCTCGGCAAGACACCGCAATGCGCCCAGTGCCTCGACGAAGCTGCCGAGATCCTGATCGAGGAACGCTTTGCTGCACAGACGGACTCCCTGCAACTCGCCTGAGCTATTGCAAGTGCCCTTCAAGGGCCTCTGAATACGACGAATATTCGGCTTTCGCGGATCATTCTCAACTTGGTTTTCCTAGGAATTCCGTGGGTTTCCGGCTTGCCCCGATCTTCGATAGAGCCTAAATCGTCGCCCATCCGATCAGGCAATTCAGGAGGCGGCCATGAAGGGCGACGCCAAGGTCATCGAATACCTCAACAAGGTTCTTCTCAATGAGTTGACCGCGATCAACCAGTACTGGCTGCACTACCGGATGCTCGACAACTGGGGCATCTCGCGCCTCGCCGAATACGAGCGCCACGAATCGATCGACGAGATGAAGCATGCCGACAGGCTGGCCGAGCGTATCTTCTTCCTCGAGGGCCTGCCCAACTTCCAAAACGTCGGCAAGCTGCGGATCGGCGAAACCGTCGAGGAAATCCTCCGCGCCGACCTCGAGGTCGAGCGTGAGGCCCTGCCCGTCCTCCAGGACGCGATCGCCCACTGCGAGCTGGTCCGCGACTACAACAGCCGCGAGCTGTTCGAGGACATCCTCGACAGCGAGGAAGAGCATATCGATTTCCTCGAAAAGCAGTTCGACATGATCGAGCGGATGGGCCTGCAGAACTACATCCAGCTGCAGAGCAAGCCGGCGGAGGAATAAGCGCGTCGTCCCGACGGTTATTTCGAAAACGGGTTCTTCGGGCTACGCAGGTTCAGGCGGATCGGTACCGCCTCGAAACCCAACTCGCGGCGAATGCCGTTGATCAGGTAGCGCTGGTAGCTCATCGGCAGTTGGTCGAGCCGGGTGCCGAACAGGACGAAGCCCGGCGGGCGGGTCTTGGCCTGGGTGATATAACGCAACTTGATCCGCTTGCCGCCCGGCGCCGGCGGCGGATTGGCCGCCAGGGCATCGTCGAACCAGCGATTTAGGAGCCCGGTCGGCACACGCTTCGACCAAGCCTCGCGAATCTCGAAAGCCGCCCCGATCAGGGTGTCGAGCCCCTTGCCGGTCCGCGCCGAGACGGTCAGCAACGGCAGGCCCTTGACCTGGGCCAGCCCTTCGTCGAGCGCCGCGCGGATTCCGTTGAACAGGCCCGAGGCATCCTCGGCCACATCCCATTTGTTCACGGCGATGATCAGCGCGCGGCCCTCTTCGAGCACCATCGAGGCGATCTTGAGGTCCTGATGCTCCAATCCTCGAGTCGCGTCGAGCAACAGCACGACCACCTCGGCAAAATCGATGGCATGGCGGGCGTCGGCGACGGCGAGCTTCTCGAGCTTCTCGGTGACCTGGGCCTTCTTGCGCATGCCTGCCGTGTCGATCAGGCGGACTTCGCGCTGTTCGTCGGTCTTGGGATCGGTCCATAGCCAGTCGATCGCGATGGAATCGCGGGTGATCCCCGCCTCGGGCCCGGTCAGCAGGCGGTCCTCGCCCAGGATCGCATTGATCAGAGTCGACTTGCCGGCATTGGGTCGCCCGACGATCGCGAGCTTGAGCGGCCCGGAGAGTTCGTCCTCGTCCTCGCCGTCGTCGTCCTCGGTCGGCTGCTTGTCGTCGAGATGCGGCAGGAGCGCCTCGAACAGGTCGGCCAAGCCCTGCCCGTGCTCGGCGGAGAAGGCGATCGGCTCTCCAAAGCCGAGCGAAAAGGCCTCGTAGAGCCCGCCGTCGCCGGCCTTGCCCTCGGCCTTGTTGGCGATCAGTACGACCGGGACGGTCGCCTGGCGCAAGTAGCGGGCGATTTCCTCGTCGAGCGGGGTCAATCCGGCCCGGGCGTCGATTACGAACAAGGCGACGTCGGCACCTTCCAGCGCGGCCTCGGTCTGCTGGCGCATCCGGCCGGGCAGGCTCTCGGCATCCTCGTCCTCCCAGCCCGCCGTGTCGACGATGGTGAAGTCGAGCCCGAGCAGATGCGCCTCGCCGAAGCGGCGATCGCGGGTCACGCCGGGCTGGTCGTCGACCAGGGCGAGCTTCTTGCCGACCAGCCGGTTGAACAGCGTCGACTTGCCGACATTGGGTCGGCCGATGATGATCACCTGGGGCAGCATAGCTTGATGCCCTGTGCTGAAACCCCCGGGATTACAAGTCTTACCCCGCTGTTAACCATAACTGGAGAGCCGGACTTAACCGCGTCGCGGCAAAAGTTCGCCGCATGACGGGGCAATTTCTTGCAGGGGTGGTCGCAGCGCTGGTGCTTGCCGTGCCGGGACTGGCTGCCGCCGATGCGGCGATCGACCTGCGGGACGACGACGTTCGCGTCTCGGGCGGCGGTGCGGCAAGCCTCCCGCCTTACCTGCAGTGCGTGCCCTATGCCCGGCGCGTCTCCGGCATCCAGATCTTCGGTGACGCGCACACTTGGTGGGACCAGGCGGCGGGCCGCTACGAGCGCGGCTACAAGCCTCGTGTCGGCGCGGTCATGACCTTCAAGCCCTTCGGCAATATGCGCCTGGGCCATGTTGCCGCGGTAAGCCGGGTCGTGGATTCGCGCACAGTGCTGCTGCGCCATTCCAACTGGTCGCCGATCAACGGCCGGCGCGGCCAGATCGAGGACGACGTCCGCGCCATCGACGTGTCGGAGAGCAACGATTGGAGCGAGGTTCGCGTCTGGTTCGATCCGATCCAGGCGCTGGGCGGGACGCATTGGCCGGTCCAGGGCTTCATCTACAACCGCCCCGCGCGCCGGCTCGACGAAGGGTCGGTGCTGGCCAGGGTGTCGAAACGTGGCGGCGAGGCCAAGGCCCAGCTCGCCAAGGCGGAGCGGCAGAAGAGCCCCACCCGTTCGCCTTCTTCCGGCTATGGCCGCAGCGCCGATCCGATCGGCGAGATCATCGCCTCTCGGTCGAGGGCATCGACCTTCGCGATTCGCGATTGACGGAGCGGAAGCTCAATCCTTCTTCGCGACCGGCGGATTATCGCCCAGATCTTCGTACCAGGCTTCGACCGGACCGGTCAGCTTGATTGTGAGCGGCTGGCCCTTGCGATCCATGGTCTTGCCAGCCTGGACCCGAACCCAACCTTCGGAAATGCAATATTCCTCGATGTTGTTGCGCACGGTGCCCTTGAAGCGGATGCCGACGCCGCGCTGCAACTTTTCGCCGTCGAAGAACGGACTGCGCGGGCTGATCGCCAAGTGATCGGGGGGCACGTCGGGCCCGGATAGGGTTTCTTCGCTCATGGTTGAGGCCTCTACGGTGCCGACGGCGCTTGTCAATTCGCACCGACTTGCCTAAGGGCGCGCTTCCGCTGGTTTTCGAACTTCGGCGGGGCGCGTAGCTCAGTGGTAGAGCACACCCTTCACACGGGTGGGGTCGCAGGTTCAATCCCTGCCGCGCCCACCATTCGCCCGTCGCGATAACCGATACGGTTCTTTTTACTTTCCTACAGCGTCACGCTCATTGTAAGCGATTCGGCATAGTCGCCGAATCGCATCCCGATTTGCGGCTCCTTCCCAAAAAATCGACGCGCCGCCATCCATTCGGTTGGGCCATCCGCGCGTCCGGCTTCCCAGGAGAAATCGGATGAACGACGTCATCGGCACCTTCCGTGTCGGCGAGGATCTGTCGATCGCACTCGACGCAGTGGGTGACATCGCCGAGGTTACCGACATTGCCGCCGGTATGAAGCCGGCCCGAGCCATGGCCAATCGCCTGGTACTGGACGACGTGGCAGCAGCCATTCCGCTTGCCGTCGCAGCGCGCGGCGCGGCAGGTTGGACATTCTCGCTGCCCGCTATGGCCACGGCTTCGCTGGAGCCCGGCCTCTACGGCATCGATGCCCGCCTGACTTTCGCCGGTGGCATCGAGATCACGGAGAATACCGCTTTCATCGCCCTTAGCCGGGCGGCCGTGGCATGAGCCCCGCGGATCCAATCATCTTGCGCTGGCGCGCGCCCGAACGCCGCATCGCCGCACGTTGGCGCGGGCCCGCCGGCATGGCCGAGGCTATCGACCGCGAGTGCCCCGCCGCCCTTGCCGCGATCGTCGGCCCGCCTGGGCCGGTCGGCGGTGTCCTTCGCCTCGACGCGCCGTTCGCCGCCACCTGGATCCTGACCCACCCACTGGGCCGCGTTCCCGCCGTCCAGGTCTTCCTGACCGCAGGCGGGACCGAGGGGGAAATCAGCGGCGAGGCGGTCGCCGCCGATGTCCATGCCGGACCTGCACAGATCACCGTCGCCCACGCCGCGCCCTGCCAGGGCTTTGTTCTCCTCACCTAAGGACCGCTTACCATGAAAGTCATGAACGGCCTCGACCTCCAGTCGCAGAAGATCGTCAACTTGGCCGACCCCTCGGCGGCAGCCGACGCAGCGACCAAGCAATATGTCGACACTGTCGCCCGGGGACTGAGCTGGAAGGCCCCAGTCCGTGCCGCCTCGACCGCCAATGTCTCGCTTGCCTCCCCCGGGACCATGCTCGACGGCGGGCCTTTGACCGCCGGCGATCGCCTCCTGCTCAAGCACCAAACCGTGGCCGCCGAGAACGGTCTCTACGTCTGGACCGCCAGCGGCACGCCGCTGACTCGCACGGCCGATGCCGACACGGCCGGCGAACTCGTTCCCGGCGCGGCGGTCAGCGTGACCGAGGGCGCGGTGAATGCGGACAAAGTGTTCATCGTCGTGTCCGACGCGGCGATCGTCATCGGCTCGACCGCGCAGACCTGGGGCCAGCTAGGTGGAGCCGGCTCCTATTCGGGAGGGAACGGAATCGGCATTTCCGGCTCGGTGATCAGCGCGGCCGCCGCTCCGGGCGGCGGGGTCAGCGTCGGTCCGGGCGGCATCGCGCTCGACACCTCCCTCGCCGCGCGCAAATACAGCCAGAACATCGGCAATGGCTCGACCACCTCGATCGCCGTCGCCCACGGGTTCGGAACCAAGGACGTGGTCGTCTCGGTCCGCGAAGTGTCGAACGATGCCGGCGTCCTGGCCGACTGGGTGGCGACCGATGTCAACACCGTCACGCTCAACTTCGCTGTTGCGCCTGCCAGTGGCGCCTGCCGCGTCACGGTAGTCGCCTGATGGACTATCTCGGCCCCGCCCTCACTCGAAAGAGCGATGGCCTCGACGCCTTTGCCGGCATGCAGCAAATCGGCGGCAACCTGACGGCGACGGCGGGAACGAGCGCCGCGTTCACCGGCATTCCGGCGCGGTTCTCCCATCTGCTCGTCGAAGTCCTGGGGATCAGCCACGACAGCGGTTCGACCCAGTCGCTGCGGCTGGAACTGTCGCCGGACGGCGGCACGTGGACCGCGCCGTTCAACGTCGGCGCCGCGGTGGGCGCTTCAGCCCCGCTCTACGGCAATATCCCGATCCTGGGATATCGCCGCGGCGCCGGAGCGATTCCGATCGCCCTGGGCGCGGTTTCCGCCGACAACACGGCCTTGAACAGCGGCTTGTTCTCGATGCAATGGCGCATATCCGCCGGGATCGCGGCGATCCGCTTTTCGTGGACCGGATCGGCGAACTTCGACGCCACCGGCGTGGAACTGTTCAAGCTCCACGGCTTTTAAATGCGCGCAGCGGCGATACGCTTGACCCGGCCCGGCCGGACCAATACCCCGCCGCCATGCACGACATCCGCCTGATCCGCGACGATCCCGAAGCTTTCGATGCCGGCCTTGCTCGCCGGGGGGCGGGGCCTTCATCCGCCGCGATTCTTGAACTCGACACGAAGCGCCGGGCCGTGGCGACGCGGATGCAGGAGGCACAGAACCGCCGCAACGAAGCGTCCAAGGCGATCGGCGCCGCCATGGGCCGGGGCGCCGCGGACGAAGCCGAGGCGCTCAAGGCCGAAGTCGCCGAGCTCAAACAGGCGCTTCCCGCCCAGGAACAGGAAGAGCGCGAGCTGACCGCCGCCTTGCACGACGCCCTGTCCGCCCTGCCGAACATCCCGGTCGCCGATGTACCCGAGGGCGAGGACGAGGCAGGCAACCTCGAGGTTGCGCGTTGGGGCACCCCGCGCGAATTTTCCTTCATCCCCAAGGAACATGCCGACCTCGGCCCGGCGCTGGGCCTGGATTTCGAGACGGGAGCGCAAATCTCCGGCGCGCGCTTCACCTTTCTTCGCGGGCAGATGGCGCGGCTTCAACGCGCGCTCGCGCAGTTCATGCTGGACACGCAAACGGCCGCGCACGGCTACACCGAATGTGCGCCGCCGCTTCTAGTGCGCGAGGAGTCGTTGTTCGGCACTGGGCAACTGCCCAAATTTGCCGAAGACAACTTCCAGACCACCGATGGCCGCTGGCTCATCCCCACCGCCGAGGTCAGCCTGACCAACTCGGTGCGCGAGCAGATCCTGAGCGAGGCCGAATTGCCGCTCCGCCTCACCGCTCTCACCCCCTGCTTCCGCTCCGAGGCCGGGGCCGCGGGCAAGGACACGCGCGGCTACATCCGCCAGCACCAGTTCGACAAGGTCGAGCTCGTCACCATCTGCCGTCCCGACCAGTCCGAGGCCGAGCACGAGAGGATGACCGCGGCCGCCGAAGCGATCCTTCGGGCGCTGGAACTGCCGTATCGCAAGGTCTTGCTCTGCGCAGGCGACATGGGCTTCACCGCCCGCAAGACCTTTGACCTGGAGGTCTGGCTGCCGGGCCAGCAAGCCTACCGGGAGATTTCCAGCGTCTCGAACTGCGGCGATTTCCAGGCGCGGCGGATGAACGCGCGGTTCCGGCCGGAGGGACAGAAGGGCACCGAGTTCGTCCATACGCTCAACGGCTCGGGCCTTGCGGTCGGACGAACGCTGGTAGCGGTGCTCGAGAACTACCAGCAGGCGGACGGCTCTGTCGAGGTACCGCCGGCGCTGCTGCCCTATACGGGCGGGCTGGCGCGGCTGGTGCCGTGATGCGCATCCTCCTCACCAACGACGACGGGATCAACGCGCCTGGGCTCTACGTTCTCGAGAAGATCGCCGCGCAGCTGTCCGACGACATCTGGATCTGCGCTCCCTCTGAGGAGCAATCCGGTGCCGGCCACTCGCTCAGCCTGAACCGTCCGGTCCGCTTGCGCGAGCATGCTCCGCGCCGCTTCTCGGTGACGGGCACGCCAACCGACGCGGTCACGCTCGCCCTGCGCCGGGTGCTTCCCGGCAAGCCCGATCTGATCCTCTCCGGCGTCAATCGCGGCGCCAACCTGGGGGACGACGTGACCTATTCCGGCACGGTCGCCGCAGCGATCGAAGGCGCGCTGGCCGGAATCCGCTCGATCGCGCTGAGCCAGGTCTATTCCAAGGAAACCCTGGCCGACAACGTGCCCTTCGATGCCGCCGAGGCCTGGGGCGCCAAGGTGCTGCGCCCGCTCATGGGTGCTCCGTTTCCGGAACGCACGCTGATCAACATCAACTTCCCGCCGCGCCCCGCCGATGAAGTCCACGGCATCCGCGTGGTCCGCCAGGGCTTCCACGACTACGGTCGCGGCACGGTGGTCGAAGGCAAGGACCCGCGCGGCTATCCCTATTACTGGTTCGGCCTTCACGGAATCGAACACACCCCGGGCCACAACTCCGATCTCGAGGCGATCGCTGACGGATTCGTCGCGGTCACCCCGCTCCAGCTCGACATGACGCACGATGCCTCGCTTGCCGACCTTGGGGAAAGGTACGCCCAATGAAACGCCTTCTGCTCGCCGCCATGACGCTGCTGCTGGTCGCCGCTTCGCCCGAAACCGAGACCGAACACACCGTCGCGCCGGGCGAGACGCTGCACGGGATCGCCAACCGCGCCAAGGTTTCGCGCGAGGCGATCATCGCGGCCAACGGGCTCAGGGAACCCTATGTCGTCCGCACCGGCCAGGTCTTGCAAATTCCGCGCACCCAGCGCCACCGTGTCGCCGCCGGAGACACGCCGTTCCTTCTCGCCTGGCGCTATGGCGTGACTTGGCAGGATATCGCGGTCGCCAACAACTTGGATGCGGATGCGAAACTGCGGCGCGGGCAGCAATTACTGATCCCCAGCGTGATCGTACCGCCGCGCGAGCGCTCCACCGTGCGCGTTCCGCCGCCGATCCGTCCCGCATCGCGCCCGTCCACCGCCGAGACCGGCCGCTTCGCCTGGCCGCTCAGCGGCACGATCCGCCGCGGCTATTCCAGCGCCGGCCGGACCGAGCATCCCGGCCTCGATATCGTCGCCAAGGCCGGCACCGCGGTTCGCGCGGTGGCCGACGGGCGGGTGATCTTCGCCGGCGAGGAGCCACAACAGTATGGCACGATGGTCATCGTCGATCACGGCGGCGGCTGGCACTCGGCCTATGCCTTCCTCAATCGGGTGACGGTCAAGGAAGGCGAACGCGTCAAGGCCACCGAACGCGTCGGCCTGGTCGGCCACACCGGCCAGGCGACGCGCGACGAGCTTCATTTCGAGCTACGCCGGGACAACCGCCCCGTGGATCCGCTGCCGCTTCTCCCCGAGCGCTGATGGCGGGCCGGACCTCCGCTTCCGACCGCTACGCAGGGCAACGAGGGTTCCGGGTTGGGCCGACGCGGCTTACCTAAGCGCCCAGAACACCGTACCCATGGCAAGGTAAACGATCAGCCAGAAGCCGCTGTCGATCAGCGCCGCACGGCGCGGCAGGCAGTGGCGCGAATAGCTGAGCCACAGCGCGGGGATGACGAAGGCGATCGCGATCCCGCCCGACTGCATCCAGTAGAGCCACGGTTTCGCCTCCAGCGTCTCGGCACCGATCCGGGCGTAGTTGTGTGCCAGCATCAGCGCAGAGACCGCCTGGAGCAGCGCCGCGCCGAGCATGCTGCGGACCGGGCCAGTGCCCTGCCCTTCGTCGCCGCTGACCCTCCCGAACAACGAGGCGCCGCCGAACAACGGACCATACCAGACGAAGCCGACGGCGAAGATCAGGTTCGCCGCGACCAGCACCGCCAGCCAGTTGATCGGTCCCATCGAAATCTCCTCTCTCACCCGCTCTCGCTCACGGGAGTAGCGAAATGCGGCTCCAGGGTGTAGGGGGCGCCCGATCATGGCAACCGTTATCCCCGACGCCCGTCCCATCCCCGATGCGAAAAAGGTGGGCATGGTCAGCCTCGGCTGTCCGAAGGCACTCGTCGATTCCGAGCGAATCCTCACCCGGCTGCGCGCCGACGGCTATGCGATGAGCGCGGACTATGCCGGGGCCGACGTCGTCCTGGTCAACACCTGCGGCTTTCTAGACTCCGCCAAGGAGGAAAGCCTGTCTGCGATCGGCGAGGCGATCGCCGAGAACGGCCGCGTCATCGTCACCGGCTGCATGGGCAACGAGGCCGAGATGATCCGCGCCAAGTTCCCCCAGGTCCTGGCGGTCACCGGCGCCCACCAGTACGAGGCCGTGGTCGAGGCGGTGCACGAGGCGGCCCCGCCCAGCCAAGGGCCGTTCGTCGACCTGATCCCGCAGCCTTCGGACGCCGAGATCAAGCTAACCCCACGCCATTACAGCTACCTGAAGATTTCCGAGGGCTGCAACCATGCCTGCTCGTTCTGCATCATCCCGCAACTGCGCGGCAAGCTGGCTAGCCGGCGGATCGACGCAGTGCTGCGCGAAGCCGAAAAGCTGGTCGCCGCGGGCACGCGCGAGCTGCTGGTGATCAGCCAGGACACTTCGGCCTACGGCGTCGATGTCCGGCACGAGGAGCGCATGTGGAAGGACCATGCGGTGCGCACCCACATGACCGACCTCGCCCGCGAACTGGGTCAGTTGCGTACACCGCAAGGAACGCCGCCTTGGGTCCGGCTCCACTACGTCTATCCCTACCCCCACGTCGATGCGGTGATTCCGCTGATGGCCGAGGGGCTGCTGACCCCCTACCTCGACATCCCCTTCCAGCATGCCTCGCCCAACGTCCTGCGCGCGATGAAGCGTCCGGCCAACGAGGCCAAGGTGCTCGACCGGCTGCGCTCCTGGCGCGAGATCTGCCCCGACATCGCGATCCGCTCGAGCTTCGTCGTCGGCTTCCCGGGCGAGACCGAGGCCGATTTCCAGTACCTGCTCGACTGGCTTGACGAGGCCCAGCTCGACCGCGTCGGGGCATTCCGCTTCGAACCCGTCGCCGGCGCCAGCGCCAACGACCTGCCCGATCCGGTGGCCGAGGCGGTCAAGGAAGAGCGCTACGCCCGGATCATGGAAAAGACCGAGGCGATCAGCGCGACCAAGCTCGCCGCCAAGGTCGGCCGCGTTCTGCCGGTCATCATCGACGAGGTCGGCGAACCCGACGATGACGGCGACATCGGCGCCACCGGCCGCAGCCAGGCCGACGCGCCCGAGATCGACGGCGCCGTCTACCTGCGCAACGTTGCGGCCGACCTGTCCGCTGGCGAGGTGATCGAGGTTCTGATCGAAGATGCCGATGCGCACGATCTGTTCGGAGTGCCCCTCTCCAGGCGCTGATCGGGCGCCGCGTGAAGGGTCTGGTTGACCCCACGTTTACCTTTGTTTGCCAATGATTGCGGCCAATGAGCTCGCAATCACCCGAAGCGCATGTCGAAACGAAAGCCTGGCCACGGCGCCTTTTGTCGAGGCTGGCGGGTGAAAGCCACGAGGCCAACGACGCGCTGACCGCGGCCTATGGCGAAAACCTCGCCGCGCGCCTGCCCATGCTTTACTGCGTAGTCCTCGTGAACGTGGTGGTCCTGGCCCTCTCGTTCCGAGGCGAGGCGCCCGATTACCTTACCGTCTGGCTGCCTGCGTTCTTCGTTCTGGCGGCTTCCACCCGTGCGCTCTATTGGTTGCCGGGCAAGGCCCGGCACCGCGATTTCTCCACCGTGCAGCACGATGTCGCATGGCTGCCGGCGCGCGGCTTCATCCTTGCCTTCGGCCTCGCCGTCTGGGCCCTGACGCTTTACCAGTACGGCGACACGACCCAGCATTCTTTGGTCCATTACGTCACGGCGATAACGTGCTTTACGGGCGTTTTGGGCATGACCCATTCGCCCGCGACAGCCGTGACGATGGCCCTGTCGGTCATGATTCCCTCAAGCGTGGTCTTCATGCTCGGCGACCACCCCAACCGTTTCGCGGTCGTGCCGCTGCAGATCGTCGTCAGCGTCCTGCTGGTCATGATCACCCGTGGCCACCACCGCGACTTCGTGAGCCTCGAACTGTCACGCCAGAACCTGGCCCGCCGCGAGCGGGAAGCCGCGGATCTGGCCGAACGCAACCATGAGCAGGCGACCCGCGACCCCCTGACCGGCGCGATGAACCGGCGCGGTATCCTGGCCCAGTTCGCGCAAGCCCTGGCCGCGCCCAGCGGCGTGCTTCCATGGCTGGCCCTGGTCGACCTTGATGGCTTCAAGCTGATCAACGACACCTACGGCCACGTCGCCGGCGATGCCGTGCTCTGTGCGGTCAGCAAACGGATCGACGACATGCCCGAGATCGTCGCCCACGGCAGGCTGGGCGGCGACGAGTTCGCCATTGTCCTGCCGGGGCGCATGACCCACGACGAGGTCAGGACGGCGCTGGAGGCGCTGACCGAACACATTTCCCGGCCGATCCCTTGCGGCGACCGGATGCTGGCTATCCGGGTTTCGATCGGAGTTCATCGCTGCACCCGAAACGATGTCAGCGGCAGCCTGGAGCGCGCCGATGTCGCGCTCTACAAGGCGAAGGAAACGCGTAACGCCGCGATCGGCGAGTTCACCGCCATCGATGAGCGGGCGATGAGCGAAAAGCACTCGATTACCCGGATCTTCACCTCGACCGACTTCGCCAGCCAGTTGGCGCTGGCCTACCAACCGATCATCGATTGCGACACGGGTCGCACGATCGCCTTCGAGACGCTGGCCCGTTGGTCGCCCGACGGCAAGGAGTGGCTGCCCCCGACCGACTTCATCCATCTGGCCGAAACGACCGGGCGGATCAGCGAGCTGACTTCGATGATCATGACCAAGGCGCTGGCCGAATGTCGCGCCTGGGACCATGGCTGCAGCCTCAACATCAACCTGTCCGCGCGCGACATCCTGCGCGACGACGCCGCGCCATGGATCACCCGCCTGGTCTACGCAGCAGACGCGCCCGCCAACCGCATCGTCCTGGAGATCACCGAAACCGCGCTCATCAACGACTACCGCCGCGCGGCCTACAACCTCGACAAGCTGCGCCAGATGGGCTTCCGGGTCGCGCTCGACGACTTCGGCACCGGCCAGTCGAGCCTCAGTCATGTCAACAATCTGCCGCTCGACCACATCAAGATCGATCAAAGCTTCGCCCGCGACATTGCCCGAAGCCATTCCAGCCGGGCGATCATCGGCACCATCGTCGCGCTCGCACGCCAGCTGCGTCTCGAATGCATCATCGAGGGGATAGAGACGCCCGAGCAGCAGGCGATCGCCCGCTCGCTGGGTCTGCGGACGATGCAAGGCTATCATTTCAGCCGCCCCATCAGCGCGCGCGACGCTTTTGCCAGCGTCGCGCAGCAACCGCCGCTGCCGGCCACCGGCAGCGCGTGAGCCGGCCTGCTCTATCGCGTCGCTTGGAAACCCTAAAAGAGCCTTGTGACCAGGTAGAACGCAGCGCCCACCGCGGCACTCGCCGGAATCGTGACGAACCAGGCGGTGACGATGTTCGACGCGACGCCCCAGCGCACGGAACTTGCCCGCCGGGCCGCGCCGGTGCCGATGACGCTGCCGGTGATGGCATGGGTGGTCGAAACCGGAATGCCCATCGCGCTTGCGCCGAAAACCACGATCGACCCGGCGGTCGAGGCGCAGAAGCCCGTGTGGTGGTCTAGCTTGGTCAGCTTGGACCCCATCGTCTTGATGATCCGCCACCCGCCGGAGACGGTGCCGAGCGAGATCGCGGCATAACACGAGAGCACGACCCATTCGGGCACGTGGAATTCGCCCTTCAGGTACCCGGTCGAATAGAGCAGGACGGTGATGATCCCCATCGTCTTCTGCGCGTCGTTGCCGCCGTGGCTGATCGAATAGGCGGCGCTGGAGAAGAGATGCAGGGTCTTGAACACGCCCTCGGCACGGCGCGGCTGGCGGCCCTTGAACAGCCAGGAGGTGATCAGCATCAGCAGCATGGCGAGCGCAAAGCCGAGCATCGGCGACAAGAAGATCGCCGCGATGGTCTTGCCCGTGCCCGAGCTCTCGACCACCGCGAAGCCGCCGTGGGCAATGCCGGCCCCCAGCAACCCGCCGATCAACGCGTGGCTCGACGAGGACGGGATACCCTTGATCCAGGTCACCACATTCCAGAACATCGCCCCGACCAGCGCCCCAAAGACCACCGCCGGGGTCACGGCATCCTTGTCGATGATCCCCTTGCCCACCGTCTCGGCGACATGGAGCCCGACGATCCAGTAGGCAGCGAAGTTGCCCGCCGCCGCGAACAGCACGGCCATGACCGGCGAGAGCAGCCGGGTCGTGACGACCGTGGCGATCGAATTCGCCGCATCGTGCAGGCCGTTGAGGAAATCGAAGGCCAGGGCCAGGGCGATCAGGCCGAACAGCAAGGGCGTGGCGAGTTCATGCATGGCGGATACGCCCCTCAGCCGTGGTCGATGACCAGGCCGTCGATCTCGTTGGCGACATCCTCGAAGGCGTCGGCGATCTTTTCCAGGTGCTTGTAGATCTCGCGCGCCACGATGAACTGGACCGGGTCGGGATTGCCACGCTGTTCCTGGAAGTTCACCTTGAGACCGCCCTGGTGCAGCAGGTCGACCTCGCCCTCCAGCTTCACGATCCGCCCGGTCAGTTCGTGCAGCGCAGTGCCGCTCCGCGCCACGTCGCGGAGCAGCGGCAGGGCCTCCGAGATAAGCCGCGTCGCCTTGAGCGCCGAATCCGCCATCTCCTGCTGATGCGTGGTGAACTTGGTGTATTCGTAGAGTTCGATCGCCGAGGCGGCGGCCTGAATCTCGTCGATCACATCGTCCATCGCCCCGATCAGCGCGGTAATCGAACCACGGTCGAAGGGGGTCAGAAAGGTCTGGCGGACCGCGCTCAGGACCTCGCGGATGATCTCGTCCGCTTGGTGTTCACGGTCGCGGATCGTGCGGACGTGGCTTTCGGCATCGCCTTCGCCGCGTGCCAGGCTGACCAGCGCCTCGGCTGCGGCGACCGTCGCGGCGGCGTGGCGCTCGAACATCCCGAAGAAGTCGCCCGACTTGGGCAGCAGCCGCTGAAACCATCCGAACATCGCCGTTTTCCCTGTTTTGCGTCACGGATGCGACAGAATTGCGACTCGCCGCGCCGACTATGCCTTGGAGTGGCATGGGGCAAGCGCGGTTTCCACAGGCCACGGTGGAGAAGGATGCTCTCTTCCCGAAAGGGAGCGGGCTACCGCCCTAGAGCCAGCCGATCCGCTTGAACCGCCAGAACAGCCCGGCGCAGATCGCGGCGATCACTCCCAGCACAATAAAATAGCCGTAGCGCCAGTGAAGTTCGGGCAGATAGTCGAAGTTCATGCCGTAGATCCCGGCAATGGCCGTGGGTACGGCGAGGATCGCGGCCCAGGCGGCCAGGCTGCGGGTCATCTCGCCCTGGCGGTGCTGCTCGAGCAGACTGGCCGTATCGACGATGGAGGCAAGCGTCTCCTTGAGGCCATTGCCCCGTGTGAGGGTACGGCGGACATGGTCGAGCACGTCGCGAAACCAGATCCGTGCGGAGGGGTCGATTGCCGCGAGGTCAGTCGTCGCAAGGCGCTCGCAGACCTCCTCCATCGGCCCGACGATCCGCTCGAAGCGGCGCAGCTGGCGGCGAAGGCGGAAGATTCGACGGATCGTGGAGGTATCTGGAAACGTATCGATCGCCCGCTCTTCCATCGACTGTACCGCACCTTCCAGCTTCTCCATGATCGGCTGGTAGCCGTCGACAATGAAATCCAGGATGGCGTGGGCGACGAAGTCGGGGCCCTCGGCCAGCCGCTCGTCGTTAAGCTCCAACCGCTCGCGCAGCGCAACATGGGCGCGGGTGGAGCCGATCCGGACGGTGATCAGGAAGTCGCAGGACAGGAACAGCGCGGTCTGGCCATAGGTGATGTTCTCTCCCTCCTCGATCGCCGCGGTGCGCGCGACGATGAACAGGTGTTTTCCATAAGATTCGACCTTGGGCATCTGCGCGGCGTTCAGCGCGTCCTCGACGGCGAGAGGATGCAGGCCGAAGCGCTTGCCGATCGCCTCCATCTCATCCGCCGTGGGATTGGCTAGGCCGAGCCAGTCGAAGCTGCCTTCGGGCAAAGGCTGCCGCGGCCCGCCAGACAGGCACTCTTCGGCGGAGATCGCGTCTACGGCGGGCTTTCCGGCAGCATAGCGACGCGCGGCGATGATCGGCATTGCGCCTGTCTGGCAAATGCGGAAGATGCTGGCAATGCACCAGCCTCTGGACATCCTCATCGTCGGCGCCGGCATTTCGGGCATCGGCATGGCCGCGCACCTGGGCGAGCGCTGCCCGGGCAAGACCTACGCGATCCTGGAGCGGCGGGGGCGGATCGGCGGGACCTGGGACCTGTTCCGCTATCCCGGCGTGCGTTCCGACAGCGACATGTTCACGCTGGGCTACGGCTTCGAACCATGGCGCGACAAGCGGGCGATCGCGCCGGGTGCGACGATCCGCGGCTATCTGAATGACGTCGCGCAGCGGCGCGGGATCGCGCCCAAGATCCGCTTCGGCACGACCGTGACCGCGGCGGACTGGGACAGCACGCGGGGCTTGTGGACTGTTACCGTGGAGGACGCGGGCGGGCCGTCCGCCGTGACGGCAAGGTTCCTGTTCCTCGGCGCGGGCTATTACGACTACGACGACCCCCATAGGGCCGAGATTCCCGGCCTCGGCGACTTCGCCGGGCCGGTGCTGCACCCGCAGTTCTGGCCGCAGGACTGCGATTACAGCGGCAAACGGGTCGTGGTGATCGGCTCCGGCGCGACGGCGGTCTCGCTCGTGCCGGCCCTGGCCGAGACCGCCGCGCTGGTGACCATGCTGCAGCGGACGCCGACCTGGTATTTGGTCCGCCCGGCGCACGACGGAATCGCCAATGCCCTCGCCCGCGTCCTGCCGGCGCGCTGGGCCCACGGGCTCAACCGCTTCCGCAACGCGGTGATGCAATCGCTACTGGTCAAGCGCTCGCGCAGTCACCCGGAGGCGGTGAAGGCTTTCCTCCACGACAAGCTGGCCGAGGAGCTCGGCCCCGATTTCGACCGCAAGGACTTCACCCCGCCCTACGATCCATGGAACCAGCGGCTCTGCCTGGTTCCCGATGGCGACCTCTTCGCCGCCATGCGCGCGGGCAAGGCCACGGTCGCGACCGGGGAGATCGAGCGGGTCGATGCCACCGGCATCGTGCTGCACGACGGCACGCGGATCGAGGCCGACGTCATCGTCACCGCCACCGGGCTGCGCCTCGCCGTACTGGGCAAGGTCGCGGTCTCGCTCGACGGCAAGCCGGTCGATTTCGCCCAAACCTTCTATTACCGCAACGCGATGTTCTCGAACGTGCCCAACCTGGCGGCGCTGTTCGGCTATCTCAGCGCGGGCTGGACGCTGCGGGTGGACCTGGTCGCCGACTGGCTGTGCCGACTGTTCAATCAGATGGACGCCTGGGGCGTGGACGTGGCGACGCCGCACCTGCCCGAAAATCACGGCCTGAAGGAATTCGACGTCTTCGGCCTGTTCTCCTCCGGCTACCTCGCCCGCGGCCGCCACCTGGTGCCAAAAAGCGCGACCGAGGCCCCGTGGCGGATCTCGATGGACTATCTCAAAGACCGCAACGAAATGCGTCATGCGCCGATCGACGATGGGCATCTGCGCTTTCGAAAGGTGAAGATTTCCGGCCGAGGATGTGCTTAATTATTCGATAAGCGTTCCCCGTGCCACAGAAGCCGGGCAGAACAGGTGCGGCCGACCGTGGAGCTTCAAGGGGGTAATTGGATGCGTGTGGTTTCCAAGCGAATGGGAGTCGCGCTTTTGCTGGCCATTCCCGCCTGGGGCAGCCTGTCGGCGCAGCAACTGGACTATGCCGACGCCAACATCGTCGTGAACGGCCAGCGCCTTCCCTCCGGGCCGGAGGTTCGTGGCATCATTTCCGCGCATACCGGTCGGCGGATCAAGGTTACCGCCGCGGACGGCGCCAGCACGGTCATCGAGGTCAATGACGCGACCCGGATCAGGTCGGGGAGCGGCCTGTTCGGCGGCAACCGCGGCCAACTCGGCGCTGATGCCCTGCTCAATGGGCTGCCGGTGACGGTCAAGACCTTCCAGACGCCTGGCGGCCTCGTCGCCGACCAGATCAGTTTCCGCGGCAGTGATCTCAAGACCGCTCGAATGATCCACAGCGGCACGAACCGGCGGTTCGAGGAACAGACCGCCGCGACCGAGGCGCTGCGCGGCCGAATGGCCGATATCGACCAATACAACGTCAAAAGCACCACCAACGTCTATTTCGACAGTGGCAAATGGGTGCTCTCGGCGCGGGCCAAGGCAGACCTCTGCACTGCCGCGAGCCAGGCAGACGCCCTCGGCAACGCGCTGCTGCTCGTCGTCGGCTACACCGATTCGCGTGGCAGCCAGGAACTCAACCAAGCACTCAGCGAGAAGCGGGCGGCCGGCGTCATCAACCATCTGCAGCAGGCGTGCCGCTGGAAGCCCTACCGGATGCTCACCCCCACCGGCATGGCCGAAAGCGATCCGCTTGCAAGCAACGACACCGAAGCCGGCCGGGCCCAGAACCGCCGCGTTTCAGTGAACGTGCTGGTCAGCAAGGCGCTCGACGGCATGTGAGGCACGAATGGCCCGCCGGAGAAATGCCTTGCCATCGGCTGTCATCCCTCCGTCGATCGCCTCGGCGGAGATGACGTCCTCGCCTTCGATGCACAATCAGGTCTGAAGACCTACTTCGGGCCCTGGTTCGCCAGCGAAACGCCCTGCTCGTTCGGCACCGACCAGATCGCGACGTTCACCGCCATGACCGCGGCCAGCACCAGCATCAGCCCCGCCTGCTTGCGGTTACCCCGTCGCCATTGGAGATAGGCGCCGCCGAGCAGCGCGACGGCGGCAATGACGAGCAAGGATAGCGCGGTATCGAGCATAGGCCGCGCGGTTAGCCGGTTCGGCTCTTGCCGAAGAGCCCCTTGGCCAGGCCGGCGAGGTCGTTGAGCAGATTGCCGCCGCCGTCCTTGCCCAGCGCCGAGAAGACGCTGCCCGCCTGGGAATGGTCCTTGAGCATCCGGGCGAATTCGCCGAGCGACCCCTCACCCCCGATGTGATTGACGATCTGTCCAAGCACGCCGCTGTCGAGGCCGGTCTTCTCCGCGGCCAGGCTGATCGTATCGCCGGGCTGCTGGTGGGCGACGCCCAGCGCGGAGATGGCCTTTTCGGCGAGCGCGGGATCGATTCCGACCTTGGCGGCAAGGTTGGTGACGTCGACGTCAGGCCCAAGCTTGTTCAACAGTCCATCTAGAACGCTCATCGGTCACGACTCCAGCAAAGAGAAACCGGAGGCGAAGATGCGCCCCGGGCCGGATTCGGCAAAGTGGATAATTACTAACCTCCTCTCTGAAAAGGAGGTTAGTAATTACGCCGCGACCGGAGCCGTAGTCGGCGCCGCCTGGCGCACGCCTTCGTCGACGTGGTCGGCGAACTCGGCGAAGTTGTCGACGAACTGGCGGACGAGGCCCTGCGCGGTCTCATCGTACTGGGCCGGATCGGCCCAAGCGCCGCGCGGATCGAGCAGCTTGGTCTCCACACCAGGAACTTCGATCGGAACTTCGAAGCCGAAGTTCGGATCCTTGCGGAACTCGGCATTGTTGAGGCTGCCATCGAGCGCGGCGTTGAGCAGGGCGCGGGTGGCCTTGATCGGCATCCGCTTGATGCCCTCCATCGTCGCCTTGCCGCCGGTCCAGCCGGTGTTGACCAGCCAGCAAGTCACGCCGCCCTTGGCGATGCGCTCCTTGAGCAGGTTGCCGTAGACCGAGGGATGGCGCGGCATGAACGGCGCGCCGAAGCAGGTCGAGAAGGTGGCTTCCGGCTCGGTCACGCCGATCTCGGTACCGGCGACGCGCGCGGTGTAGCCCGAGAGGAAGTGGTACATCGCCTGGTCGGGCGTCAGCCGCGCGATCGGGGGCAGGACGCCATAGGCGTCGGCGGTGAGGAAAATGATGTTCTTCGGCACCGGGCCGAGGTTCTTCTCGGAGGTGTTGGGGATGAACTCGATCGGATAGGAACCGCGGCTGTTCTCGGCCAGCGACGCGTCGTCGAAGTCGAGCGTGCGGGTGACCGGATCGATCACCACGTTCTCCAGCACCGTGCCGAAGCGCTTGGTCGTGGCGAAGATCTCCGGCTCGGCCTCGGGCGAGAGGCGGATCATCTTGGCATAGCAGCCGCCTTCGAAGTTGAAGACCGCCGTATCCGACCAGCCGTGCTCGTCGTCGCCGATCAGCGTGCGCGAAGCATCCGCCGACAGCGTGGTCTTGCCGGTGCCCGACAGGCCGAAGAACACCGCGGTGTCGCCGTCCGGGCCAATGTTGGCCGAGCAGTGCATCGGCATGACGCCCTTCACCGGCAGCAGGTAGTTGAGGATGCCGAAGACCGACTTCTTCATCTCGCCGGCATAGGCGGTGCCGCCGATCAGGATCAGCTTCTCGGTGAAGTTGACCGCGATCACCGTCTCGCTGCGGCAGCCGTGGCGGGCCGGATCGGCCTTGAAGCTGGGCAGGTCGATGATCGTGTATTCGGGAACGAAGCTCGCCAGTTCCTCCTCGCTCGGACGCACCAGCAGGGTGCGGATGAAGAGGTTGTGCCAGGCGAGTTCATTGATCACGCGCACCTTGACGCGGTTCTCTGCCTGCGATCCCCCGAACAGGTCGGCGACGTACAGCGTTTCCTTGTCGGCCACCGCCTTGAAGAAGTCTTCCTTCAGTGCAGCGAAGTGCTCCGGCGTCATGGCGACGTTGGTCTTGCCCCACCAGACCGAGCTTTCGGTCTCGGCATCCTTGACGATGAACTTGTCCTTGGCAGAGCGGCCGGTGTGCTTGCCCGTTGCCACGACCAACGGGCCGTCAGCGGCCAGCACGCCTTCGCCGTTGCGGATCGCATGTTCGACCAGCGGCGCGGTACCCAGGTTGGCGAAGACCTCCGCGCGAGTGGCGATGCCGTGTTTGTCGAGCGGATAGCTAAGCGAGGCAGCGGTCAACGTCTTCTCCCAAGGGTGCAAATGGGGCGCCGTGGTCGTCCACTTGGCGCGCCGGAAAAGGATTTGGATTCGAAGCCGCGCATAGTCGAGCAGGCCTCGCCGGTCAACGAAACCCCCGGAAATCCTTTGGTCTGACCAATGCCGCACCACTGTCTAGCCGCTGAACGCCGACCCTCCATTGTCAGCGTCGCAGCGACGCGGTACTGCCGAACCTCCGTGGTGAAGTACCCTCGCGCAGATGATCGAAACGCCGTTGCCGCCCACCGATAAGACCGATCGTCAGGCCGACGCGACGCCGCTGACGATCGCCTTGGTCGATGACGACCGCAATATCCTCACCTCGGTGTCGATCGGCCTCCAGGCCGAGGGCTTTGCCACACGAGTCTACGCCGACGGGGCGACCGCACTGAAAGCGCTCTTGGAGAACCCACCCGATCTCGCCGTCTTCGACGTGAAGATGCCGCGGATGGACGGATTGGAGCTGCTCCAACGGCTGCGCGAGCGTTCGGCCCTGCCGGTAATCTTCCTCACCTCCAAGGACGAGGAGCCGGACGAGGCGCTGGGCCTGGCTCTGGGCGCCGACGACTACATCACCAAGCCGTTCAGCCAGCGGCTCCTGGTCGCCCGCATCCGCGCCCTCCTGCGTCGCAGCGAACTGGCAAGGCGGGACGCGGCGAGCGAGCCGCCCGAGGGAAGCGTGGCCGAAGTCGTCCGCCGGGGCCGGCTGGAGATGGACCCCGAGCGCCATCTCGTCCGCTGGGATGGCAAACCGGTCTCGCTGACCGTGACCGAATTCCTTATCCTCGATGCGTTGGCCCAGCGGCCTGGGGTGATCAAGAGCCGCAACCAGTTGATGGACGCGGCCTACAGCGACGACGTCTTCGTCGACGACCGCACGATCGACAGCCATATCAAGCGACTGCGCCGCAAGTTCCGCGGGGTCGACCCCGAATTCGGTGCGATCGAGACGCTTTACGGCGCGGGATATTCCTTTGGAGAGGCCTGAGACCAGCGGGTACGAAGGAGAGGGCGAGAACCGGTTCCGGCGGATGGTCCGCTCCGGCCGCTCGTCGCTCGCCACGCGGATCCTGGCGGTCAACATCATCGCCCTGGGACTGATGGCGGCAAGCCTGTTCTACATCGATTCCTACCGCAAGCAGCTGCTCGCCGAACGTTTCAACCTGGCCGAGGCCGAGGCGCTGATCGCCGCCGATGCCCTTGCCGCCGCGCCGCCGCGCCAACGCGGCAACCTGCTCGCCTCGATCGGCACCGAGCGCAAGCTGCGGCTGCGCTATTTCAATCCCAAGGGCAAGATGATCGCCGATAGCTTCGAGCTGGCCGGTCCAGCCTTCGTGCTGAGCGATCCGGCGACGGAGCAGTGGTACCAAACCGCCGGCCGGACGATCGACCGGGGCATGGATTTCATTCTCGGCGCCCCCCCCGTCCCGCCCTATTCCGATCCCGGGGACGCGGCCGCCGATGCCTGGCCCGAGCTGGTCGAGGCCAAGGCCACGGGTCATACCGTAGTGATGCAGCGCTATGCGCCAGATCGGACTCCGGTGATCACCGCTGCGGTTGCCGTCGGCACCAAGGGCGAGATGCTGCTCGCCCTGCGCAACGCGCCGGACATCACCCAAGCGGTGCGCGATGCGCGGCAGAACCTGGCGATCGTGGTCGCCGTGGCGCTGGCGGTGTCGATCCAGCTGTCGCTGTTCCTGGCCCGCACGATCGTGAAGCCGCTGCGCCTGCTGGTCCGCGCCGCCGTCCGCGTCCGTCTCGGCCGCGATCGCGAGGTGGTCGTGCCGCGCCTGCCCGACCGCCGCGACGAAATCGGCATGCTGGCCCGCGCCATCTCCGACATGACCGCCGCGCTGCGCCAGCGGATCGACGCAGTCGAAAGCTTCGCCGCCGACGTCGCGCACGAGATCAAGAACCCGCTGGCCTCCCTGCGTAGCGCGCTCGAATCGCTCGAGAAGGTCGAGGATCCCGACCTGCGCCGCCAGCTGACCGCGATCGCCGCGCACGATGTCCGCCGGATCGACCGACTGGTCAGCGAGATCTCCGAGGCCAGCCGGATCGACGCCGAACTGAGCCGCACCACCTTCGAGCCGATCGATCTTGTCGCCTTGGTCCGCACCCTCGCCCGCGCCCGCGACGAGCGCGGCGAGAACGGCGACCATCCGGTCGAGGTCCGCCAGAGCGGCGATCAGCCCCTCGTGCTCGGCGACGCGGCCCGGCTCGAACGGGTGATCGAAAACCTGCTCGACAACGCGGTCTCGTTTTCGCCGCCCGGCGCACCGATCGAGGTCGAGGTCTCCGCCGACCAGGAGGCCATCTGCCTAGCGGTGTCGGACCACGGCCCCGGCATCGACCCGGCCGAGCGCGAGAAGGTCTTCGCCCGGTTCCACTCCTCGCGGCCAGCGGGTGAGGATTTCGGCAGCCATTCGGGCCTCGGCCTGGCCATCGCCCGCACCATCGTCGAGGCGCACGACGGGCTGCTCTCGGTCCACGACCGTGCCGACGGAGCGCCGGGTGCCCGGCTGCTGGTCGAATTGCCGCCGATCGAGGCGGCATGAGCGAGATCGTTCGCCAGGCCACCTGCGTCGCAATCGGGAGGCATGCGGTGCTGATCGAAGGCGAGCCGGGCAGCGGCAAGTCGAGCCTGGCTCTCGCCCTGATCGACCGCGGGGCAAAGCTGGTCGGCGATGACGGGATCGTTCTCAAACCGAGCGGCGCTCGCCTGTTGGCCTGTCCTCATCCCAATATCCGCGGACTGATCGAAGTCCGCAATCTCGGCCTCCTGAGGTTCCCCGCAACCGAGGAGGTGCCGATCGCCTTGGTCTTGCGCCTCGATCGCGCCGCGCCGCGCTTCATCGAGGCGCCGGACGCCATTACCCTGGCGGGCTGCGACGTGCCGCTGGTATGCTTGTGGCCCGACGGGCCGAACCTCGCGCTGAAGGCCGAACTGGCCTTGAAGACCTACGGACTGTTCCAGGGTTGAACGGTTCGGGCGGGGCCCTTCCCTTTTATCGCCGGCAAGCGCAAAGCACCTGGCAATGTCCGGCGATTCACCCGTTAACCAAGAAGACGCCCATAGCGAAGGTCAGCACCAGCGCGTCCTGTTGGTCACGGGCCTGCTCGGCGCGGGCAAGACCACCGCGCTGCGTGTGCTGGAGGACCTCGGCTGGGAGGCGATCGATAACTTCCCGATTCGCATGCTCGAGCGATTGATCGACAGCCCGGCGAGTTCCGACCTTCGCGCGCCGCTGGCCATAGGCTTCGATTCGCGCACTCGCGGCTTCGATCCGCACGGCGTTATCAGGCTGGTGAAGAAGCTGTCGGAGCGCGACGACCTGCAGCTGACGACGCTGTTCCTCGACTGCGGCGGGGCCGAGCTGGAGCGCCGCTATAACGAGACCCGGCGCCCTCACCCCCTGGCAGGCGACATGCCCGCCGCCGCCGGCATCGCCGCCGAGCGCGAATTGCTCGAGCCGCTGCGGCGCTGGGCCGACGTGGTGATTTCCACCACGGCCTTCTCGACCAACGATCTCCAGCAGGCCATCCGCGACCAGTTCGCGCGCGAGGCCGGGGCGGAAATGAAGGTTACCGTCACCAGCTTCGGCTTTGCCCGGGGAATGCCGCCGCTGGCCGACCTTGTCTTCGACATGCGCTTCCTCGACAATCCGCACTGGGAGCCGGAGCTGAAGCCGCTGACCGGGCAGGATGCGCCGGTAGGTGACTACATCCGCCGCGACGCGGCCTTCGCCCCCGCCTTCGACAAGATCCGCGACCTCGTGTTGACCCTGCTTCCCCGCTACCAGGCGCAGGGCAAGGCCTATGTCACGATCGCCTTCGGCTGCACCGGCGGGCGCCACCGTTCCGTCTTCGTCGCGGAGCAAATCGCCCAAGCCTTGCGCGACGCCGGTTTTTCGCCCACATTGCTGCACCGCAACCTGGGTTCACGCGCTGCCGATCTGGTGGAAGGGGGGCAATCGCGATGAACAACGCAACCAGCCGGGTGCGGCCGCAGGAACTTCGGAGCGCACCTCCCGCATGATCGGTATGATTCTGGTGACCCATGGCAAGTTGGCCGAGGAATTCGTCCACGCCATGCAGCATGTCGTCGGCCGGCAGGATGCCGTCGCGACCGTGTGCATCGGCCCCAACGACGACATGGAGCGCCGGCGCAAGGAAATCGCCGACGCCGTCAAGAAGGTCGACAGCGGCCAAGGCGTCGTGATCCTTACCGACCTGTTCGGCGGCACGCCGTCCAACCTCGCGATCTCCTTGATGAAGGCCGGCCATGTCGAGGTGATCGCGGGCATCAACCTGCCGATGCTGATCCGCCTGGCCAAGGCGCGCAATTCGATGTCGGTCCGAGACGCCGCCAAGGCAGCGCGCGACGCCGGGCGCAACTACATTACCATCGCCTCAGAATTTCTCGGCCAGGATGCCTGACCCGATGAGCCAAGCCAGCGAGACCGTCGAAATCGTCAACCAGCGCGGCCTGCACGCGCGGGCCAGCGCCAAGTTCGTCAACGCCGTGGCCAAGCTGCCCGAAACTTACCGCGTGACCGTGCACAAGGACGGTGCCGAGGCGGCGGGCGGCTCGATCCTGGGCCTGATGATGCTCGGCGCGGCCAAGGGCGATACGATCCAGGTCAAGGTTCACGGCGAAGGAGCCGATCTGGTGCTGACCAAGCTGGTCGGCCTGGTCAAGGACGGCTTCGGCGAGGATTGATTTTTTGCTGATTCTCCACGCCCGTTAGGGTCGATGGCACTCCCGACACCGCGCGCCCCGGGTGTCGTCGTGGCGCGCCCCCGACCGGCCATGTTCCACCGGCCCCCCCCCCGAGATCACCCGGGTTTACCACCCAAC